>JAYQOK010000042.1:583-23366 GCA_038144795.1 Candidatus Kuenenia sp.
GGGGTACGCGGGGGGGGGCCTTGGTGGCCCCGGCTGGTTTATATCTCCCCCCCCACCTCGGGGGCGCGGCCGACGGCGCCGGTGCGGCGGAGCACGTGGGGCGGATCGATGAGCGCCGCGTCTGCGGCTGGGGCCCGCGGCGGGATGGGGTGAGAGACCTGGGGAGCCCGCAGAAATTCCGCGATGCGACCGACAACGGTTCGCTGCTCGTCGGCGGTGAGTTCAGGGAAGATCGGCAGAGCGAGCGTTTCTTCAGCGGCTCGCTCCGTCGCGGGGAGGTCGCCCTTCTGCCAGCCCAAGAAGGCGAAGCATTTCTGTAGGTGAAGCGGCACGGGGTAGTAGATCTCGGTGCCCACGCCATGAGCCGCAAGATGGGTCCGCAACGCATCGCGATGCCCGTCGGCCACGCGGATCACGAACTGGTTCCAGACGTGGCGGCCGCGGGGCTCGTCGCCTGGCACGGCGATCCGGCCGGCGAGGTCATACTCGGCAAAGAGTTCCATGTAGCGGCTGGCATTGATCTGCCGGGCCGTGGTCCACTGGTCGAGGTGCGGTAGCTTCACTCGCAGCACTGCCGCCTGGATTGAGTCGAGCCGGCTGTTGATGCCAACCAGATCGTGGTAATACCGCGGCTCCATGCCATGCACGCGCAAGAGTTTGAGTCGCTCGGCGATGTCATCGTGGACAGTAGTGAGGAAGCCGCCGTCTCCTACCCCTCCCAGGTTCTTCGTGGGATAGAAACTGAAGCAGCCAACGTTGCCAAGCCCCCCGGAGCAGTTGCCATGCCAGGTCGACAGGATCGACTGGGCGGCGTCTTCGACCACCGGCACACCGGCGGCTTTTGCGATCGGCACGAGCGCGTCCATGTCGGCGGTGCGGCCGAAGAGATGGACCGGGATTAAGGCCTTCGTGCGCTTGCTGAGTTTGCGCTCCACGTCGGCCGGATCAATGAGATAGGTGACTGGATCGATGTCGGCGAAGATTGGCACGGCACCGAGCCGGGTGACCGCGCTCGCGGTGGCGAAGAACGTATAGCTAGGGAGGATCACCTCATCGCCCGGCTGGATTTCGAGGGCCATCAAAGCCAGCAAGAGCGCGTCGCTGCCCGAGGCACATCCGATCACATGGGGCACGTGCAGTGCGCGGGCCAGTTCTGCCTCCAGTTCCGTCACGTCGGGGCCGAGCACAAACCGACCGGAGTCGCAGACTCGCTCGATCGCACCGCGAATCTCATTCTTGAGAACGGCATACTGGCGGTCGAGGGCCAGCAGGGGCACCGAAGGTAGCCATTCCTGCGGGGTGGGCGGCGCCGACTCAATCGCGGTGGGGAGGGTCATCTGGGGTGAGGCTCCGGGGCGGGTGATGGGTGCAGGCTGACAGGAAATTAAAGGCGGCCGAGATGCCACATTCGCGCATCGTCATCGTCACACCCGCCGCATCCGCTACAGACATTCAGGCGGGGGAATTCTGAGCGTGGCGTCATGGGGAGTCGGATGGCGCGTGGCGGCAATGCGACCTGCGAAGCGTGGGAAATAGGGTTCTTTCGGCAGGTGCGTCAAGGGCATGCCGGCATCGGCCACCGGTCGAGCCCGTCGCCGCGGTCACGGCGGTTTGACACCGGGGGCGTGATGACCCTAGATTCCTCGAATTACCGAGTTTCGCTGTATGGGATTATCAGTGCTGATCGACCTCGGGCAGGTTGCCCAGCGGCTCGGACTGCCGGAGCCTCACGTTGCCGCGGCTGTCCGACTGCTGGATGAGGGGAATACTGTTCCTTTCATCACCCGCTACCGCCGTGACCAGACCGGTGGGCTCGACGAGGTCGACATCCGTCTTATCGCGGAGAGCGTGGCCAAGGCCCGCCAGGTGGCCGAACGCAAGCAGACGATCCTGCGGACGATTCAAGGGCAGGGCAAGCTGACGCCGGAACTGGAGCAGCGGATTCAGGCGGCTGAGAGCTCCAAGCAACTTGAGGATCTGTACCTGCCATATAAACCCCGCAAGTTGTCTCTGGCTGAGGTCGCCCGCCAGCGGCGGCTCGAGCCCCTCGCCCGGGAGATCCTCGCCGCCGATGCTGCCGCCGCCGACCTCGACACGCGGGCCACTGACTTTGTCGATCCCGACGTGCAAGTGACATCGGTCGCCGACGCCCTGCTGGGGGTCGGCCACATCATCGCCCATGACTTCAGCGAGCGGGCCACTCTGCGGCAGCGGCTCCGCGGCATCCTGGCCCGCGTCGGGAGGCTCCGGAGCCAGAAGGTGGAGGTCGAAGGCAAGCCGCCCTCAAAAGACGCCAAACATTACCGCGACTACTTCGACTTTTCGGAGCACATCGACCGCGTACCTCCGCACCGGGTGTTGGCGATCAATCGTGGCGAGCGAGCCCGCCTCCTCAAGGTGCGAGTCGAGGGGCCTGAAGAGGAGATGCAGGCGGCAGCCGAGGAACTGCTTGTGCCGGCTGATCATCCGCATGCCGATTTTCTTCGGTGTTGCGTCCGCGATGCCCTGCAAAGGCTCGTACTACCGAGCCTCGAACGGGAGTTCCGACGGGAAATCACCGATGCGTGTGAAGCACATGCCGTGGCCGTGTTTGCCCGCAATCTTCGTAATCTTCTCTTGCAGCCTCCTGTCTCGAGCCGCCGTGTGTTGGCGATCGACCCGGGCTTCAAGAGCGGCTGCAAGGCAGTGGTAATCGATGAATACGGCACCCCCGTCGAGCATGCCGTGCTTCACATCATCGGCCAGAAGGAGAAGAAGGAGGCGGCGGTTTGTAAGATCGTGGAGATGGTGACAGCCCACCACTGTAGTGTAATCGCCATCGGCAACGGTACGGCGGGCCGCGAAGTAGAGGCGCTTGTGGCGGAGCTCGTGACTGGAGAGTTGCAGCCACTCGATGTAGCGTATGTGATCGTGAATGAGGCGGGGGCGAGCGTCTATTCGACAAGTGTCTACGCCCGCGAGGAGTTGCCAAGCCACGAGGCGGCCGTGCGGGGCTCGATCTCGATCGGCCGCCGGCTCCAGGATCCGCTTTCGGAACTGGTGAAGATCGAGCCGGCGAACATCGGCGTGGGGCTCTATCAGCATGACGTGAAGGCCCGGCATCTGCATGCCTCGCTCGATGGCGTAGTGGAGAGCTGCGTGAACTATGTCGGCGTCGATGTGAACACCGCCAGCCCCGCACTCCTGCGGTATGTGTCGGGGCTCAATCAGGCCACCGCCCGCAATCTTCATGAATGGCGGGCGAAGAACGGCCCCTTTGCCTCACGGCAGCAGCTGCTCGATGTGCCGGGATTCGGCGACAGCGCGTTTGTGCAGGCGGCCGGCTTCCTCAAGATCTCCGGCGGCGAGAATCCCTTCGACGCCACCTGGATCCATCCCGAAAGCTACGCGATCGCCGAAAAAGTGCTTGAGCGGCTGGGGGGCACAGTTGGCGATCTGACGACGCGGCAGGGGGCCGAGATGCTCGCCCAGCGGGTGGCAGCTGTCGACCTCGACGCGCTCTCGGCGGAGCTTGGCGTGGGGCGGCTGCTCCTGGCCGACATCATCGACCAGTTGCTCCGGCCTGGCCGCGACCCCCGCGACGATCTACCGCAGCCCTTTTTCAAAAAGGGCGTGCTTAAGCTTGAAGACCTGGAAGTGGGCATGGAGTTGCAGGGGGCGGTACTCAACGTGGTCGACTTCGGCGCTTTTGTTGACATCGGCCTCCACGACAGCGGCATGGTGCATATCAGCCAGCTTTCCCGGCGGTATGTCCGCGACCCGCACGATGTGGTCTGCGTGGGGCAGGTGGTGAACGTGTGGGTGCTCGAGATCGACAAGGCCCGGCGGCGGGTGGCGCTCACGATGATCAAGCCGGGCACGGAGCCCAAGAAGCCGGAGCGGCCGTCGCGGAAGCAGCAGCGGCCACAGGCACCGCCGGCCCGCGCGGCGGAGGGAGCTGGGCCGCAGGCCGCTCCGCCGGAGGGGGCTGCGACACGGCCACAGCGTCCCCGCCGCACCCGCGAGGCGAAGAAGCCGCCGCGGGAGCGTGGCCCGCGGACCTACACGGTGGCCTCCAAGAAGCCGGTCGAGCCGATCTCGAAGGAGATGCGGGAGGGCAAAGAGCCGCTCCGCACGTTCGGCGATCTGAAGCAGTTTTTCGAAAAACGCGAGTCAGAAGAAGCAGCCGAATAGGGAAGGCCTGCTCCGTCTTACGCGAGGCTCGCCAGGAGGGCGAGCCATCGCAGGTCGAGGCAAACCTTGGCTTTGCCTCCGACCTGCCAAGCCTGCGGGGGCCATGGATGGCCCCGCAGGCGTGAAACTACCGTTCGCGAAACGTGATCCGGCCCTTGGTGAGGTCGTATGGAGAAAGCTCCACCTTCACCTTGTCGCCCGGAACAATGCGGATGAAGTTTTTTCGCATCTTGCCGGCGACGTGGGCATTCACGATGTGGCCTCCGGCGATCTGCACCCGAAACCGTGTGTTGGCGAGGGCCTGCGTGACCACGCCTTCGACTTCGAGTGCCTGTTCTTTCTCCGACATCGGATTCCTTGTGGCTGAAACAAACTGAAGCCACGACTCTATCCCCCCGGCATCCGGCCGTCCAGCCGGGGCTCTTCAACGGGCGTCAATCGTCGTCGCCACCAGCCTCCGGGGCCGCCCCGGTGGCCTTCCAGCGAAGAAACGCGTCGAGAAAGCCGTCGAGGTTGCCATCGAGCACGCTCTGGAAGTTGCCCACGTAGAAGCCGGTTCGCTGGTCCTTCACCCGCTGATCGGGGTGGAGGAAATAGTTGCGGATCTGGGATCCGAAGCCCGTCTTCGGCTGTTGTTTGTAGCGAGCGAGCTGCTCGGCCTCCTTCTTCTCCTCTTCCACGCGGGCCAGCCGGGCCCGCAGCATCTTGATCGCCGTAGCGCGGTTTTTGTGCTGGCTCCGTTCGCTCTGGCATTGCACCACAATCCCGGTGGGGAGATGCGTGAGCCGGATGGCGCTCGAGGTCTTGTTGACGTGCTGGCCACCGGCACCGCTGGCCCGAAAGACATCCTCACGAATGTCTTCGTCGTCGATCTCCACCTCGGTATCGTCGTCGGCGATTTCAGGCGCCACATCGACGGCCGCAAAACTCGTCTGCCGCTTGCCCTCAGAGTTGAACGGGCTGATCCGCACGAGCCGATGGATGCCGGTCTCTCCCTTAAGGTAGCCATAGGCCCACGGGCCGCGGACGGCGACGGTCGCGCTCTGGATGCCGGCCACGGCGTCGTCTTGCCTGTCGAGCAGTTCCACGTCGCAATCGTGCTTGGCAGCCCAGGCGGAATACATCCGCAGCAGCATCTCGGCCCAGTCGTTGGCGTCGGTGCCGCCGTCGCGGGCGTGGATCGATACGAGCGCATCGCAGGAGTCGTGGATGCCGGAGAGGAGCGAGGTGAGCTCGAGGTTGTCGACGAGCCGTTCCAGCCGGTCGGCCTCCCCAGCCAACTCCTTCTCCAGCGACTCATCCTCGCGGGCGAGTTCCTCGAGCGCCTCAAGGTCGGCGGCCACCGCAAGGGCATCTTCGAGTGGCTTGAGCACGGAGTTGACCGTTTTCAGCTCGGCGACCGTCGCCTGGGCTTTCTGGTTGTCGTCCCAGAAGCCGGCCTGCCCCATCGCGTCTTCGATCCGCGCGGCGGACTGCTTGCGGCCCTCCCAGTCAAAGAGAGTCTCGAAGTTGGAGGAGACGGGAGCGAATCGCTTCGGCGCGGTGGAAAAGAGCTGTGTCCATAACAGCGATTCTACGGGCCAGCGAACCTGCGGAGAAGGGCGCTACGCCCGCGAGACGCGGCTGCCGGGATGGCGGCGGAGGAGCCGACGCATTTCAAGCACACCGATTGTGGCCAGCACCTGTGACGCGGCGAGGTCGGTATCACCCACGAGATCATCGATGGCGACCGGTCCGTCTGGCCCGCGGGCATCGACCGCGGCGAGCACCTGCTTTTCGATATCACCCAATTGGAGCTCAGCCGCCTGCTGCACCGGCCGCCCATCCGGACCGGTGCAGGTCTCGCACAGGGGCCCAAGCTCCTCCAGCACATCGTCGACACTCTCGACAAGCTTGGCTCCATCGCGGATCAGGGCATGGCAGCCGCGGGACACCCGGCAATCGATCGGGCCCGGCACGGCAAATACTTCACGGCCCTGCTCGCCTGCGAGCCGAGCGGTGATCAACGCCCCCGACCGCTCCGATGCCTGCACCACCACCGTTCCCAGCGACAGCCCCGACACGATTCGGTTGCGCTGCGGGAACGTGCCCTGATTGGGCTCGCATAGTGGCGGCAGTTCGCTGAGGATCGCCCCGTTGGCAATCACTTCGTCGGCCAAGCCCTCATGCTCGGGTGGATAGATGGAGAGCACGCCGCTGCCGAGCACGGCGAGCGTGCGGCCGCCGGCCTTGAGGGCCCCGCGATGGGCGGCGGCATCGATGCCCCGGGCCAGCCCGCTCACGACCGTGTAGCCGGCCCGGGCGAGGCCGCCGGCGAGCTGCTCCGCCGCACGCAGCCCGTAGGCGGTGGCATGGCGGGCGCCGACGATTGCCACGGCCAATGCGTCGGCCGGCTGGAGTTCACCGCGGACGAAGAGCAGCCCGGGCGGGTCGTCGATCCGAGAGAGCAGCCCCGGGTAGTTGGGCTCGCTCTCCCGAAGGATTTCGATATCGCTGGCGGCGCACAGGTCGAGCACCTCGTCGGCCGCGGTGCTCGTGGCGTGAGAAGGGATTTCCTGGGCAAGCCTGGGCCCGAGCCTGGCAACCCGCTGCAGCTCGGCCGGGTCGGCCCGAAAGACCGCGTCGGGCGAACCGAATTGCTCAAGCAGCCGCCGCCGCATCCGCGACCCGATCCCCGGCACGCAGGCGAGGCGAACATGGCCCCGCAGATCACCTGAAGGATTGGTGTACATGCGTCACGTTGTACCGTGACTGCATGTGGGGGTCAACCCGCGGCAGCCTTGAGCTCGGCCAGTTTCTGGGCGGTACCAACGAGGCGGTCCCAGTTTTGCTCGACATATTCCGGCGGGCCGCCGATCTGGGCGACCACCTGGGCCACCTCCTCGGTGGGCACCATCTCGATTGCATCCCACGGGCAGACCTTGAGGTCGTAAGGATTCGACTTCTTGCCGGGAATATGCACGCACACCTCGCAGCCCACGCATCGCTCGATGTCGATCTCGCACCAGCTCTGCAGATTGTGAAACTGGTCGTATTGCTGCACCTTCACGATGCAGTCAACCGGGCAGACCTCGAGGCAGCTCTCGCAGCCGGTGCAGTTGTCAGCATTGATGACGGCGAGTTCCTTCGGCAGCTTTTTGCGGGGGCCAGCTTTTGCCATGGTGTTGAGAATCGGCGGGGGGGGTGTGAAAATTCAGCAGATCGCCATGCGAAAATATGTTAGCCGGCTGGGGCCGCCCGGCAAAATCGTTTCCATTTGGGCGGCGATCACGGCGGGCATCACACTGTTTCGCCCCGCATGAGGTCGTCAGGCGTCTGCCGGGCCCGCACGAGCCGGGGCTGGCCGCCATCCACAAGCACCTCGGCCGGGAGCGGCTTGGAATTGTAGTTGCTGGCCATCACGAAGCCGTAGGCGCCAGCGATCTCGATCACCACATAGTCGCCCACAGCGGCCCGGGGCAGCGAACGCGTGGCCACGAAGCCGCCGTCAGCCTGCGTGAAGATGTCGCCTGACTCGCACAGCGGACCGCCTACGGCCACCTCCTCAGTCTCCAGGCCGACCTCTTCAGACGCCGGCGCGAGGCTCATCGGATGGTAGGAGCCGTAGAGCACGGGCCGGGCGAGCGTGTTGAAGCCGGCATCGACAAGCATGTATTTCCGCGTGCCCTGATGCTTGACGGCCCGCACCTCGGTGACGAGATAGCCCGCCTCTGCCGTGAGGTAGCGGCCTGGCTCGATCTCAAGGCGAACCCTGTGGCCGAAGCGATCCTCGAGCCTCTTGCGGGTGGCATCCCAGAGCGTGAAGTAGCCAGAGAGGTCGGCATGCTCCTCACCGGGCTTGTAGGGCACTGGCAGGCCGCCGCCGGCTGAGATCGTGGCGAGCGACCGGCCGATCTCAATTGCTACTCGCTCCAGTGCCCCGGCCACCTCGGCCAGATGGGCGAGGTCGGTGCCGCTGCCTATATGCATGTGGAGCCCGCTCACGGCGAGGCCGGCCCACTCGGCACGGCGAAGCACTTCGGAGATCTCCTCGTGCCAGATGCCGTGCTTCGAGCCTTCGCCACCGGTATTCGTTTTTTGGCTGTGGCCATGACCGAAGCCGGGATTCACCCGGAGCGTGATATTCGCCCCCGGCACCCGCTCGGCCAGCTGCTCGATCATGTCAGACGAGCCGCAATTGACGTGGATGCCGAGCCGGGCGACCGCGTCGAGGCTCTCGCGGTCGAAGATGTCGGCCGTGTAAACGATCGGGTGAACCGGCGGCAGGCCATCGGTGGCTGCCTCACGGCTGGCATGCGCCGCATAGCCGGCGGCGAGGGCCCGCTGGATTTCGCCGATGCTCACGGCATCGACCATCACCCCTTCCTGCCGGACGAGGTTGAGCACGGCCAGATTTGAGCAGGCTTTTTGGGCAAACCGCACGGTATCCCAGGCGGCGAGATCCCGGCAGCGGCGGCGGATCATCTCCGCGTCGTAGACATAGAGTGGGGTGCCGAATGTCTCGGCGAGCTGCCGCACGCTCGCTCCGGCGATCGTGTGGCGAATGGCTTCGTGGTGGGTTGTCATAGAGACAGTTATCGCACGGGCAGCGGAATCGGGAAGCCCTGTAGCAGCGGCACGGCTCCACCGCCTCCCAGGCCCCCAGACGCTCCCAGAAGAAGGTGATCACGGGAATCAGCAGGATGCTGAGGTGGTCAGGATCCACTGGCCATCGTGATGCTCGACCAAGCATGCCCACGATTCGCGTTCTTGTTGACTGACGTTGCGAACCTGGCGAACCGCTGCGCCTCAAATATAGTGTACTGATGTTTACTTTTTTCGTCCATCTGCCGGTCCGCCCATGGTCGCCTCGGTCACAGGGTTTCCCTCGCGAAGCCGCCTCCGCCCGCACGGAGGTCCAGCGGCGTCTCGTCGCTGCGAGTGGCGTCGGCCCGAGAAGACGCCGCTCCACAAAGTGGTCTCCGAGAACCTCGAGAGCTGGCTCCAGTGGCGAGACGGGCGGAGGTTCGAGCGGTTCGCCGAGATGGGTGAGAATCTTCCGGATCGGCCCCCGGCCCCGGGAGTCGCGCCGCCCCTGTCCGGTTACTTCGGCTACGCCTCAGCAAACGGACAGGGGTGATCCATTGGCAGGGCAACCCTGGTGATAGAAACTGGTTCCATCAGTGAGGGCAGGACGAACTAGCGATCTTCAATGCTGCACTCAGCGCTGTCGAAATTCATCATCTCTACGAGCAGGGGAAGCCCCTTGGATACTAAACGTACGAGCCGCCCGACACGGTTGCTGATCGCGTTGATTAGTTATCTGCTAGCAAGCGAAGCAATCGCCGCTGAGCAGACTCCGCCGCGTCCAAACATCGTCCTGATTCTGTGCGATGACCTCGGGTACGCGGACGTTGGATTCAATGCGCAGCACTTCGGCGTCCAGACGGATGTCGTGACGCCGCACATCGACGCATTGGCCAGGCAGGGAATGATCTTCCCTCAAGCCTACGTCGCTCATCCTTTCTGCGGTCCCAGCCGGATGGGTCTGCTCTCCGGCAGGATGCCCCACTGCTTTGGTGGCCAAGAGAACCTTCCAGATGTCGCGAGGAATGTCCGCGATTTCAATCAGAAGGGCATCCCCGAAAGCGAAGTCCTCATCAGCACTGTGCTGCAGGAGTCGGGCTACCGAAATGCCTGCATCGGCAAGTGGCACCTGGGCGACGCGAAACCTTTCCATCCGGTGACCAGAGGCTTTGATGAGTTCTTCGGATTCCTCGGCGGAGGTCATCAGTACTACCCGTTCGTCACCGACAAGGTGGAGCCGAAGATCAATGACTATCAGTTCTTCTTGCAGCGTAACTTTGAGGACTACCGGTCGCCAGAAGGAGCCTACTTGACCGACATGCTGTCGGACGAGGCAGTCAACTTCGTGCAGCACAGCGCCGGCGGCGGAAAACCGTTCTTCCTCTACTTGGCGTACAACGCACCGCACTCCCCACTGCAGGGAAAGGCCGAGGACCTGCAGACTCTCTATCCGGATCACAAACCGTCCAATCCCGGCAACGGCGTCGACTTTCGGGACTACGACCCTCGGCAGAACTATGTCGCCATGGTGTACGCGGTCGACCGGGGAGTCGGCCAACTTGCCGCTGCGTTGAACGATCCGAACGCGGACGGCGATCAGACGGATTCCATCATGGACGAGACACTGATCGTGTTCCTCAGCGACAACGGCGGAAAGATCCTGCAGGCGGGCAACAACGCTCCACTGCTGGATGACAAAGGCTCGACCCATGAAGGAGGTATTCGCGTGCCGATGTTCATGCACTGGCCGGGGCACGTACCGTCGAGTTCCGTTTTCGACCATCCCGTACTGGCTCTCGACTTCTATCCGACACTCGCCGGACTGGCGGGAGCTTCCATTCCTGCCGACAAAAAGCTTGACGGCAAGTACATCTGGACAGACATGCTCGCGGGACGAGATCCCCATGCGGACGACACGATTTTCTGGCTGCGCCATCACGGTGCCGGTAATGAAGTCGCCATTCGTTACGGCAATCTGAAGGCCTACCGTAAGAACTTCGGCAAGTGGCAGGTCTTTGACGTCAAGTCCGATGTCAGCGAGTCCTCGGACGTCGCTCGCTCGAACATGGCCTTTCTCAGCGAGCGAGTGGCGGAAGGTGCTGCGTGGGCGCGGACGCACCTGGAGCCCCAGTGGCACGATACAGAAACTAGCCTGCAAAGCTGGAACAAGAACAACATGCCCAGGTACGATGAGACATTTCAAAGTGACGGTCCCCCTGAGAGGAAAC
Organism: Candidatus Kuenenia sp.; assembly: GCA_038144795.1. Lineage (GTDB taxonomy): Bacteria > Planctomycetota > Planctomycetia > Pirellulales > UBA1268 > CACORA01. The sequence continues at coordinate 11,551 of JAYQOK010000042.1, forward strand.
AGTTGGCGAACGATCAATGCCCCAGGCCATACGGTGACGTCCTTGCCGACCGTTCTGGTACGTGGGAGCTCGTTCCGACACACTCCGATGAATTCGAAGGAGATGTCGTCGATACCGGAAAGTGGAACGTCGACCCCAAAGACTGGGGGGCGTGGAGCTGGAAACCGAGCAATGTCCATCAGGTTAATGGAGCACTCGAACTGACGATGCGTCAGGCATCTCACAGCCGTGGAAAGATGACACTGGATTACACATCGGGGATGGCTAAGACCACAAACACGATCACCTACGGATACTTCGAAGCCAGAGTTCGTGGTTGTTCGCGGTATCCCGGTGCGTGTCCGGCGTTCTGGTTGTACAGCAGAGGACCGACGAATCGTCACCAGGCCCGAGACGGCGAAACCGTTTCGTATTCAGAAATCGATATCGTTGAATTGCAGCAGAGCGAATGGGACTTCGAGAGAAAACAGCATTTCCAAGTCAGTCACATGGACTGCAACCTACACGCAGTTCTGCAGCGAGATGGGCAGGACCATTGGGTGCGACCGCACTCCGATCCCGAGATGTGCAAGACCGCCTACGATGCCTCATGGGATCCACGCGAGGACTACCACGTTTATGCCGTCCTCAACACGCCCGACGAGATTGTCTGGTTTGTCGACGGACAAGAAATCGGGAGAAAACCGAATCTGTACTGGCACCTGCCGATGCATCTGACGTTGTCGCTGGGACTGCGGCATCCCTTCGTGAAATACCAGGATGGCACGATGGTCTCTGTTCCGGAAGCCAAGACCGATGAGGGGTTCCCGACGTCGATGACTGTCGACTACGTGCGTGTCTGGCAACGCCCAGAGGATGCGAAGCCGCGGGCCGCGACAGATTGGACGTTGTCGGAGTACGTCACTAGGGAAAAGGTGAAATGGGACCAGAACGGCTGGCCCTGGAATCAGAACAAAGTCGAGTCGAACTTCCATGAGATCGACACCAACAACGACGGACTGGCATCGGGAGAGGAGCGACAGAAGTGGTTCAAGAAGAAGGCAGGGGAGTCAAAGTGAACAGACCTGGAAGAGTCTTCCGTATTGATGTGACGTGCCTACTCTTGCTGGCCTGTTGTCTGACGGCTGTTAGCCAAGCTCAAGCAGCGGAGCGGCCGAACATACTATTCATCGCGGTCGACGATCTCCGGCCAGAACTAGGATGTTACGGTTCGCCAATCGCGGTCACTCCGAACCTCGACGCTTTGGCGACGGGGGGACTGCTCTTCAATCGCGCCTACTGCCAGCAGGCGATCTGTCGCCCGTCGCGGGCCAGTCTGATGACCGGAACGCGGCCGGAGACGACCGGATTGTTTCACAACTACGTTTCGCTGCGTGAACTGCAGCCGGACATCCTCACGCTGCCGCAGCACCTGATCGCACATGGATACGAAGCCGCGTATGTCGGAAAGATCTTCCACGAAGGCGACACTGATGACGACCGTTCGTGGAGTCGTGAACCAGCGAAATGGCTGGGACCGGACATGAAGCCTCCGCAAGGACCATACCGGCTGCCGGAGAACGTCAAACAGCGGAACAAAAACTTCGAGGAGATGTTCGCCAAGTATGGTGAGGCAGCAAAACGGGGGCTCGCCAGCGGTCCGGCCTTTGAGAGTGCGGATGTTCCTGACCACGCCTATATCGACGGCTACAACACGCTGTTGGCCATCAAGACCATGCAGCAGATGGGGAAAGCGGGCAAACCGTTTTTTCTCGGCATGGGCTACCACCTGCCACATCTCAACTGGTGTGCTCCGAAGAAGTACTGGGACCTCTACGACCCCAGCCAGATTCCGCTCATCGCCGATGGAACGGCACCTACGAACGGAGCGGCGATGGGCCTGCACGCTTCGTTCGAACTGCGGACTCGATCCAACATCCCCAAGTACGGCCCCATCGAGCCGGGGCTGGCCCGCACACTAAAGCACGCATACCTGGCCAGCACGAGCTACGTCGATGCCCAAATTGGCCTGCTGCTGAAGGCTTTCGATGACGCCGGCCTACGAGACAACACCGTCATCATCCTGTGGGGCGATCACGGCTGGCATCTCGGCGAAATGGGGGTCTGGGGTAAGGCGACCAACTACGAAATCGCCACTCGCGTGCCGCTGATGATCTGGACGCCGGACATGAAGGCTCGCGGAGCGAAGACGGATGCACTGGTCGAACTGGTCGACATGTTCCCCACGCTTTGCGATCTGGCAGGAGTCCCCAAACCCGATCACCTAGAAGGACACAGCTTCGTCCCACTGCTCGACGAACCGGAGCGCGTCTGGAAAAAGGCGGCCTTCAGCCAATACCCGAATCCTGCGTTGCGTGAGTGGGCGGCCAATCCGTTGTCACCGGGAATGCGCGAGACCTGGTTTGGCCCACTCATCAAAGATGTGGAGCAGCGGATCATTGACCAAAAGGGTGATCGCTGGAATCGCGAACTCTTCGAGCAGCATCTCATGGGCTACACGATGCGTACCGATCGTTATCGACTGGTTGTCTGGCGGGACCACCGGAATCCGCAGGCCCCGCCGATCTACGTTGAGCTGTTCGACCATCAGACTGATCCACAGGAAACGAAGAACATCACCAGCGAGAACCCGGAGATTGTGCGGGAACTGACAGATCAACTGGATACCGGCTGGAGGGCTGCACTGTGAATCGAACAGATCATTCGTGGAATTCGCAGATGGCTCCATCGCGACGTCGGGGACTCGGCTTTATCCAACTCATTGCGTCGCTACTGGTGCTGATGTCCGTCTTCAGCCTCCGGAAAGCCGCCGGCCAGGATATCGACTTCCAGCGTGACGTCGCTCCAATTCTCGAAGAGCGTTGCTGGTTTTGTCATGGCGCGGACGAGCAGGAATCCGGCCTGCGGCTTGATCTGCTTGCAAAGATGCTCAAGGGGGGTGACTCCGGTCTCGCCGCAATCGTCCCCGGTCGTCCGGAAAAGAGTTATCTCATCGATGTCGTGAAGCATCTGGACGCCGACGTGAAGATGCCGCCCGATGAGGATCGGATTCCAGACTGCGAGATCGAACTGTTGGAGCGCTGGATCAAGCAGGGAGCCGTCTGGCCAGGACAGATGGACTCGGTCGTTGAGGAAGAGGTCGAACTGTGGTCGTTTCAGACGGTTGTCCGCCCGAGTATTCCCAAACCGAGTGGTACCGACAATGTGGCAAACCCGATTGATGCGTTCCTGCTGGAGAAGCTCAGCGAACATAGCCTCACGCTCTCTCAGCCAGCCGATCCACGCTCCTTGCTCCGCCGTGTCTCAATCGTCCTGACCGGACTCCCTCCAACTCCAGAGGCGACTGAGGAATTCGTGGCGGCATATGCGAGCCATCCGCATCAGGCCTACGAGGAAGCCGTTGACCGGTTGCTCGATTCACCACACTTTGGTGAGCGGTGGGCCCAGCACTGGCTGGATGTGATCCGCTGGGCCGAGACAAATGGTTCTGAGGCCAACCTCTATCGCAAGAATGCCTGGGTCTACCGCGATTACGTGATCCGGTCCTTCAACGAGGACAAACCATACGACCAGTTCCTTAGGGAACAAATCGCTGGCGACACGATGGGCGTCGGCGAAGCCACGGGATTTCTCGTGGCTGGCCCACATGTCCCGCCCGCAACAGTCGGCCGGGAACAGGCTGCGATCCGCCAGGCACGGGCTGATCGCATGGACGAAATCCTGCAAACGATCGGGGCCTCGACGATGGGAGTCACGATCGGTTGCGCCCGTTGTCACAACCACAAGTTCGACCCCATCTCGGCTCGCGACTACTACGCGATGACTGCTGTCTTTCAGGACATCGAGTTCGGCAGTCGGCATCCGGAATACTCACCAGCACATCCTCTCCGCGAGCGTGGCGCGGAGCTGTGGAAGCAGATCGCAGACCAGCGACAACAACTGCGTTCGTTCGGCGGATGGGAAGAGGACTGGGGCGCTTACCGAGAACTGCACTTCAAACCGGCGACGACGAAAGCGATTCGCATCCGCTTTAAGATGACCAACATATTCCTTGACGAATTGGAGGTGCTCGGTCCCGAAGGTCTCAACCTGAATCTGGCACTGGCGCGACATGGCACACAGGTCTCAGGTTATCCGGAGAAGGGCTTCGAGACTCGCAACCCGATCGAACGACTCAACGATGGTGAGTACGGCAGCATGATCTGGCGCGCTCAGGTCGAGAAGGACGAAAAACGCCCTTGGGTGCAGTTTGACTTTGAGAATCCCGAGACAATCAACCGCCTGCGACTCAGCAACAACCGCGAGAACTTCTACGACACAGACTACCTCGACAAGAAACCCAACCTGCCACGGTATGAATTTGATGTCGACATTCTTGGTGACGACGAAGAATGGCAGCCTTGGGTCGGCACGTTCGCCGTCAACAAGAAATTGAATGAGCAGCATCCTGAGCGACAGCAATCATTGGATGAGATCCAGCGACTGATTGCTCTGCTGGCTGAAGAAGGTCCGCGCCCCAGTTTCGTCGGTCGCATGATCGAGCCGGATGTGACCCACCTTCTACTGCGAGGCAGCCCGGAGAATCCTCGCGACGAAGTCTTTCCAGCGGGACTAGCCGTCCTGAATGGCAGCCTCGGGCTGACTTCTGACGCGCCGGGACCGAAACGCAGGCGGACTTTTGCCGACTGGATCGCCAGTCCGAACAACCCGCTCACTGCCCGCGTCATGGTGAACCGCCTCTGGCATCACATCTTTGGAAGCGGTCTCGTACCCACCACCAGTGATTTCGGAAACGCTGGTGCTCCGCCGACTCATCCTAAACTGCTGGACTGGCTGGCGGCAGAGTTTGTCGAACCGACCACTTCTGACCGCCCCGCCTGGTCGACGAAGTCACTGATCCGGCTGCTGGTCATGTCCGACGCATTTCGTCAATCCAGCCAACCGCGGGATGACGGACTTGCGGCTGATGCAGGTTCGCAGCTCCTCTGGAGGTATCCGCCCAAGAGGGCCGAAGCCGAGGTCATTCGAGATGCCATCCTGCAGGCTTCCGGCAATAGCGATCTCACTGTTGGCGGGCGCAGCTACCGGATACACAACGAAAAGGCGACTTATGCCCAATGGGAAGTCGTCGACAATCACGGCCCCGAGACATGGCGGCGCATGATTTACCAGGAGCGGATGCGCCGCGTGGATGATCAGTTGTTTACCGCGTTCGACTTCCCGGACTGTGGTCAGGTGCGAGCAAAACGGCCTGTCTCCACGACGCCGCTTCAGTCGCTCAATCTGATGAACAGCGAGTTCGTCATCGACCAGTCGCAGCGGATTGCCGAGCGGGCAAGTCATGATGCGGCTGACGATCAGAGTCGGGCTGTCGATCGCTGTTTTGAGTTGCTGCTGGGACGTTTCCCCACCGACAGGGAACGATCGTCATGCCTCGAAATCATGCGGGTGGGCGACCTGCCGCTCGTCTGCCGAGCGATCATCAATTCGAATGAGTTTGCATTTTTACCGTAGGTCCAACCATGAATCACTCCGAACACCTCTCAACGCACGGACGTCGGCTACTGGACCGACGCAGCTTTTTGGGAACGGCCGGGCTTTCAGCGGCCGGACTCGGATTGGCCAGTCTGCTCAGCGGGGAAGGACTTCTCGTCGCGGACTCGCGCACCGTTGGCGGCAAGACGCCGATTCGTCCCGAGATTGATCCGAACAATCCGTACGCGCCGAGGCAGCCACACTTCGATGCGCCCGCCAAACAGGTGCTGGTAATTTACTTGCCAGGAGCCATCAGCCACGTCGATACGTTCGACTACAAGCCAGCACTCTTCAAGCTGGATGGTCGGAAGCCACCCGGAATTCCGGCGGTCACGTTTGAAGGTCCGACCGGCAACATTGCAAAACCGTTCTGGGAATTCAAACCACGAGGAGAAACTGGCAAGATGGTCTCCGAGTTGCTGCCGCACCTTGCGGAACAAGTCGACGACTTCTGCTTCCTCCATTCGCTCTCGACCGACACCAGCGCTCATCCGCAGGGCGAGAACTTCATGAACACTGGGTTCACGATGGAGGGGTTTCCATCGTTTGGAGCCTGGGTGACGTACGCGCTCGGAACGGAGAATCAGGAGTTGCCGGCATTCGTCGCCATCAACGATCCCCGTGGTCTGGCTCGCAGTGGAAAGAACAACTTCGGTAACGGATTCCTACCCGCAGCGTTTCAGGGGACCGACTTCAACGCGAAGAATCCACCCAACAACTTGCGGCGACCGGAGAGTCTCGATCGAGATGCAGACCGCAGGACCGTCGAACTATTGCAGCGGCTCAATGCTCAGCACCTAGAGAAGTATCCCGGCGATGCCAATCTCGCCGGCCGCATTGCCAGCTATGAGCTGGCTGGTCGCATGCAGACATCTGTTCCCGAAGTGATGGACTTGTCTGGTGAAACAGAGTCGACGCTGAAGTCGTATAGTGTCGATCAAGGAAGTGAACTCCGTCGCGAGTATGCGAAGAACTGCATCCTGGCACGTCGTCTAATCGAAAAAGGTGTCCGCGTCGTCCAACTCTTTAATGGCAGCGACCCTTCTGGTGGAAACGGCATCACCAACTGGGATTCGCACTCTGACATTCTCAAGACCCACGCGATGCAGGCTGAGATCATGGATCAGCCCACGGCTGCATTGATCGCGGACATGAAACAGCGGGGACTACTGGAACACACGCTCATCGTGTGGGCCACTGAGTTCGGACGCATGCCGTTCCTGCAGGCCAACGGCACCGGTCGCGACCACAACCCCGACGCGTTCACCTGTTTCCTGGCCGGTGCGGGAGTGAAGAAGGGTTTCAGCTACGGCGAGAGCGACGAGTTCGGCTTCAAAGCCGCCACCGACAAGGTCTCAGTCTACGACTTCAACGCCACACTACTGCACCTGATGGGCCTCGACCACGAACGACTCACGTTCTACCACAACGGGCTGGAACGTCGGCTGACAAACGTTCATGGACATGTCGTGAGGGACGTGATTGTATAGGTGCCGCATTACGTCGATTTTGACTCCGCACGATTTGGCTCTTTGAGTCGGTTAAGCACCTGCGTCACCCATGCCCGGCTGACACCCAAGTGGCGGGCCAGCGCCGCACGGCTCTCGAACTTCCCGGAAGCGAGCATGGCCTGGTAGTGACGGGCCAGTTTCATACCGTCGGGACGTGCTTTGCGAAGTGGCGTCTTCTCTGGTTTTCTGGAATACCTGCTGCGCTATTGTGCCCGGCCACGGCCGCAGGTCAACGCGGCCGGGGGCCAACGGCGTCGTCGAACTCACGCCGTTTGAGTTTTTGGACCGCCTTGCCGATCTCGTGCCGCCGCCGCGGAAGCACCGGCATCGCTATCACGGGGTATTCGCCCCGAATCACAAGCTAAGGCGGGCGGTCACGGCGCTGGCCATTGGGAACATTGCTAGGCGGGGCCGCGCCGCGACCGGCAGGTCAGCGCCACGAGCTTGGCCCAGGTAAACCGAGACGTGTCGTGCGAGCGGGGGTTGTGACTCGGAGATGCTCGATCCACTTGCGTGTGCATGCTGCCGCACCCGATCGCGGTTCTGCATGCACGTGCCGTTCGACCAAGGCATCCTACCGCCGGATACCGGCTCCCACTGTGAATCCAACCAACCCGAGGTCGTCCCCGATAAGACCGTTTTGCGCATCGATATCGCCGATCCCGGCCCAGTACTGAGCCTCAAACCCGCCCGAGAGAAATCCGATGATGCCATTGCCGAGCCCCCGTTCATAGAGCGTACCGACGCGCAACTCCAAAATGTTTGCCATCTTGCTATCGATGGCTATATCAGCAGGAGCTGGGACACCGTTGACGGCATAAGAAAAATTGCTATTTCCATACACCCCAGACCACTGGACGCCCCCATAGCCCGAAAGACCCGCAAACCGCTGTATGTTTCGAATGGCGAGCAGACCGGCTGTCAGCCCCCAACCGTTGAAATCCGAAGTGAACAGTGTGTGCTCCGCGGGATTGGTGACACTCCGGAGGCCGAATTCACTCGCACTTCTGACATACGTGACACCACCGGACATCATCAAGTCCCAGCGACGAAAGGAAACCATCTGCGAGATTTCAAGGTCGAGATTCTGAAAGACCAATCTCAAGTCAGAGGTCTGATTCGGGAAAAAAAAGTTCGTCTCGCCTCCGTAAGAAAACTGATCCCATTGCCACCACGAAACCCTCCAGCCGAGCCCGTCACTGTTTTGATAGCCACCCCAGAGACGCCATGCCGGAAGGAATTCATTCGCTGACGCACCGTCGACGGCGACGGCGTTCATGCCAGAGGCAAATGGTTTGAGCCACAGAACCTCCCCACCGCCATACAAGCCGCATGAGCGATTGCGACTGCATGAAAAGTCGTAGCCAACTGGACGTCCGTGGGAAGTTGCTCCATGAGCATGAATCGTGGAAGACTCATCGACGGGTGGCAGATCGGAAGAAGAGACACCCAGAGCCCGAACCCTCGCAGACTCAGCTTCCCCTTCAGTAACACGTTGCTCCAGAGCGCTGATCCGTTCTTCCAGTTCAGCCGTTCCACCGACGTCCGCAAGGTTGTTGGCGGCCAGGACCGCTGAGCAGGAGCCGGATAGCACTGCTAGCAGGCACCATAAAATTCCGTCTACGCAACGCATGGAACACCTCGCCTTCACCCCAGTTTGGCTCTCCCCAGCCAAGCCCGAGGCAACGTTTGCATCAGTCTCCTCCTGAGTTCATCGAAGCGTGGGGTGTCGTCGTCGGAGTTTTTCAGCCTTGATCGGCATATTTTAACTGATCGGCATGCGACCGATGCCGATCAGGTTTGGCAGACCGTGCAATCTTGCCCAGTCGCGCACCCTGGCGCGGGGTGGCATCCCGCGAGTAGTGTGCGGGCGAGCACATCCCCCGTCCGCCCGCCGCTCTGCCGCCCCAGTCGGTTGCGGGGCAATGGTGACCTTGGCATCCGGTCTGCTATCGTGTCGTCCATGAACGATATAGTCTTCCAACTTATCATTGGCGGCTTCCTAACCTTCCTCGAGCTCGTCACGTCGACTCCTATCGGGCGGATCATTACCGCAGGTGTTGTGGTCCTGGTGGTGGGGATGATCGTCCGCGATCTTGTCAAGGTATTTCGGAAGACGACGGAAATCTCACTTGTCGACCCGCTGCGGGTGGTTGACCTCTCCACTCAGCCCCTGGGAGATGTCAGCCGCCAGCTGCTCAAGGTCCACAATCTGCCAGTGCGGCTTGGAGCGATCGCCCTCGGCCGTCTGGGATGGATCAAGCTGCCATCCGACGAGGAACTACCGGGTGTCCTCGACACGCTGGTGCCCGGCCTTGGAGTTTTTGTAGAGCGGGACAACCCTGTAGTCCTGCACTTGCCAAATCAGGTGAGTGTCGGTGGATTTGCCAACAACCTTCCCCTCTATCTTCAGGTTGCTGAGCACAATTTCAGTGAATCTCCCTGGTGCTTGGTTGCTGGTAAGACTCGGCGGCCGGCAGGCCTGCTGCTGTTGGCGCTGGCATTTGCTGCCCCACGACCCAATCAGCTGGGGGTGATCTGGCTGGAGGATGAGTCGCAGTGGATGCAGGCTGTGCAGGTAAGCGAAGCGGCTTCTGCCGGGGGCTGACCCTGGCCCTTGCAGGACAGGCCGGTCTGGCGAAGAGAAGCCTGTGAGCGGAGCAACGTATTCAAGTGCCGGTGTCGATCTTGCCCTCTACGAGATGAATAGCCCGGCCAATGGCACTTCCACAACAGAAGGAATTCAGCTATGGGTCGGAGTGTTGTGCTGGCTGGAGGGACTCGGTGCCCTGGTTGCAGCCTGCCGCCACGGTGGTGCGTGTGCGATGCGTTTCCCGCTGTTGCCGCCCCCTGCGAAATCCATGTGCTCATCCACCACGCAGAGCAGTGGAAGCCGTCAAGCACTGGCCGACTGCTCGGTCGGACTATACCAACTGCCCGGCTCCATACCTTTCAGCGGGCCAGCCGCTTTCAGGCTGATTCCTGCCTCCCTGCGTCGACAGTGACGCCGGGGCAAGACCTGTGGATCCTCCACCCGGCCGGTGAACCGCTTACAGCTCATGGTGCTGTGGAGCCCGCGGCCCACGCTGCAGCCTGGCTGGTGCTGGACGGTACCTGGCGGCAGGCGGGCGAGATGCTTCGGGCGGTTGAGCACCAGGGGCGGTGTGTCTCGCTGCCACAGCCAGTCGACGGATCAAGTCGCTACTGGCTGCGGGATCAGCCTGGCCCTCGGCAGCTCTCCACGGCGGAGACCGTGATCGAAGTCTTTGCGTACCTTAACGCCACGGCGGCCGCCCACCAGTTGCGGCTCCATTTCGAGCTCCACGTGTACTCCAGTCTGCTCGCGCGCGGAAAACGCGAGATGGCTGAACGCTACTTAGGGCTGTCACCCCTGCTCACGGCTGCTCCCGAGGTGGTCGACCGGCTCCTTGATCGCCAGGTCCCGCCGCCGGCGATATCCTGACCGTCCCATGGATCGTCTCATCGCTCGCCGTGCCGTGACGCTCGCCGCAGTCGCGTTCTACCCTCTGGCCTTGCTGCTCGGCGGGGTGGTTGTCGTCAACGCCAACGAACGGGCCCTGGCCATGGAGCAGGCTGCGGCCCTGCAGACAGTCGGAAACAAGGCTTCGTATGCCGGCAACACGGTGCTGGAGGCAGTGACGTTTGGCTGGTATGACGCCGCCTCCCAGACCGACGCCGACTACGCAGCCTATCTCACGCTGGCTGCTACCTGCGGCTGGCGGAGCAGCCTAGCATCCTGTGGGCTTGTGGGGCTCGCTGCAGCCTTCTGCGGCCTGGTGCAGTTGGCGGGTCAGTTGGGAACCGCTGCTGCCGCCCGGCAGGCTGCTCGGCAGATCTGCCTGGTGTCGCTGGTCTTTTTCGCCGTCGGTGTGTCGGCAACAGCCTTGAGCCTGGTGGCATCCAAGGAAGTCACTGGTCTCGGTACGGTGGTGTTTGATTACGAGGCCAAGAGCATTGCCTCCACCATTGGTGACCTGCTGGGTTCCCATGATCTGGTCCTGGGGGGCCTGGTGCTCTTCTTCTCAGTGATCGTGCCGCTCGTGAAGGCCGGGCTGGTGCTCTATGCAACGGTCGCCTACGGGGCCGCTCGGGATCAGACCGTGCGGTTTGTGCACGCTGTGGGCCGGTGGTCGATGGCGGATGTGTTTGTGGTCGCCGTGCTCCTGGCGATGCTGGCTCTGGGCCGTGATCCAGCCACGCAGGCTACGACTGGACCGGGCCTGTACTTCTTTGCGGGCTACTGCCTGCTCTCGCTCTGGGCTGCCTTCTGGCTGCCAGAGGCCTGAGCCGCTGGGCAGGGTTGCTGGCAGGGCCACACTGCAGCACCAATCGCCGGTCCTCCACGACCCTGGCAAATTCCCGGGTGAGGGCGGCATCGGCCACGAGGGTCGGATCGCGCACGCCACGGGAGGCTGCTGCGACGCGAATCAAAAGCCCCGCTCGCAGGACACGTCACGGATTGCCTGGGCCAAGCTCATGGCCCGGGTGGGGGAGGAGTTTCCGCTCGAGTGCCCGAACTGTGGTGGCGACATTCGGCTCATCGCGTTCATTACGGAGCCAGGGCCGATCCGGAAGAGTCTTTCTCGTGGTGCTTCTGGGGTATGCCTCAACATCGCCCTCTGTGTCGTATCCTTGTGGATGCATACATTCCAACCCCCTTCTCTTCTCACAAACGATCATTCTCGCTACGACCACGCCTAAAGGCTTCCTGATATGCCACGCGATTTTTACGCATCTGATGCATGGGGC
>JAYQOK010000043.1:0-23162 GCA_038144795.1 Candidatus Kuenenia sp.
CACGTTTCTCGGCGGAGCGGGCTGGGCCAGCATTCGTGAGGCCCGTCTGGTGGCGCCGCCGGGCACCGCGGTGCCCAACCTCGTTGCCCGGGCACAGGAAAAACTGTCTGCGGCGATTGCTCGTGAGATCAAGTCGCCAGCCGGATTCACCGGCACCCTCTTCGCCACCCCGGCAGTGGCGAACTACCCGGTGTTTGTTGCAGCGACGGATGACGGCACGGTCTATGTATCGAGTGATGGCAACGGGTCATTGGGTCGTGATCCGCACCGCGGTCGCGTGCTACGGCTGCGGGACACGGATGGCGACGGCGCAGCCGACGACGTGCAGGAATTCGTTGACGATCTCGACGCCCCCCGCGGGCTGGTGTTTGTCGATGGAAGGCTCATCGTGCTTCATCCACCGCATGTGACGGCGTTTCGTGACAGCGATGGTGACGGCGAGGCCGATGAGCGGGAGAGGCTCGTCAGTGGGATCGCCTTCGACTACTCGAAGCGGCCAGCGGATCACACGAGCAATGGTCTCGCCCTTGGCATCGACGGCTGGATCTATGCCGCTATCGGTGACTTCGGCTTCATGGCGGCAGAGGGGGCCGACGGTCGGAAGCTCCAACTGCGTGGAGGCGGGCTGGTGCGGTTCCGGCCCGACGGAAGCGGGCTTGATCTGTTTGCCCGCGGCACCCGCAACAATCTTGAGGCGGCCGTGGGCCCACTCCTCGACATCGTCGCCCGTGACAACACCAACGATGGCGGCGGCTGGAACGTGCGGCTCCACGCGTTTACCGGCCTCGAGGATCACGGTTATCCACGGCGCTACATGCACTTTGCCGACGAGATTGTGGCTCCGTTGGCCGACTATGGTGGTGGCTCTGGCACCGGGGCCTGCTGGATCGATGAGCCGTGGATGCCGGCGTCGATGAATGATCAGGCCTTCACCTGTGATTGGGGGACGGGCAAGATCTACTGTCATCCACTCATTACGCGCGGGGCCGGCTACGAGGCGAAGCAGGAGTCGTTTCTCGACATCGTGCGGGCGACGGATCTCGACGTTGATGCGCTGGGCAATATCTACGCGGCAAGTTGGCGTGGCGGCGGCTTCCAATGGTCTGGTCGCGACGTCGGGTTCATTGCACGATTTCGGCCTTGCGGGATCGGGGACAGGCCGCTCCCTGACGTCGAACAGGCGACGGCCGCTGACCTCGTCGCCCAGCTGGCCGGCCCAAGCCACCGGCTGCGGCTGGCCGCCCAGCGGGCACTCCTGCGTCGGACACTTGTGGTCGAGGCCGAGGCCGGACTGATGGCGTTGGCGGGCGACCCGACGGCTAGGGCCGCTGCGCGGGTGGCGGCTCTCTTCACGATGGCACTGGGCCGCGGTGGCGATGCGGTGCCCCGCCTTGTGGAACTTGCCACGGATGAGACGGTGGCGACCTGGGCGATCCGGGCACTTGGTGATCTCGCCGGTGCCGGCGTTGTGGTGCCGAGTGCTCCGCTCCGCGCGGCGGTGGCGTCTGCCACCGCCCGCACACGGCGTGAGGCGGTGGTGGCGCTCGTCCGCACGGGAAACGCCCAGGAGGCAGCGGTCATCCTGCAGGCTGCCGCTGATCTTGATCCGATCGTCGCCCACACCGCCGTCGAGGGATTGGTGCGACTGGCCGCCAACGGTGAATCTGATGTGATCGCCGCGTGCGGTGAGGCAATCGACGCGATGCCCCGGCAACCCGCCGTCCACCGAGCGGCATGCCGGGTTCTCGGCGAGATTCACTCGGAAGCGGCTGTTGATGCCGTGCTGCAACGACTGGCGGAAGCCGATGCTGGGCAGCGGGCCGACCTTACATGGGCGGCCGCCAGACAGTGGCGGCGTGAGAGCCGTTGGGGAGGGGAAGGCTGGGGTACGAGACCCGACACCCGCGGCCCCTATTATTCCCTGGAAGAGTGGCCGGCATCACCGCGGCTTGCCGACGCGATCACCGTAGCGGTCCGAGCAGCCGACACTCCGGAATTGCCTGGACTGGCCCGCACGCTCGGGCTGCACCGTCTGCCGGCGGCCACCATCGTTCCGGAACTCGTCGCGCGCGGTGGCGGGGATCCGCTGGTGCCCCGGGCGGCGTTCGAATACACGAATCTGTTCGGCGGCACTCCGCCTCCTGAGGTGGCGCCCCTTGTGGCAGCTGCCAAGCTCATGATGAGCACACCTGCCCGCCTCCCGGGTGCGGCCACGATGCCCGCGGTTGATGCCACAAAGGCCGCTGCGATCGCTGCTGACAAGGGGCCAAAGATCGGTGAACGCACCGTCGCCGACGTGCTCTCTCTGGTGGAGAGTCGACAGGGCGACCGCGGTGTGGGTGGGGCTCTCTTCATCTCCCGCAAATGCGTCAGTTGCCATGCTGCCGGAACCGACAGCACGGGGCTCGGCCCATCGCTGGCCAATGCAGCCCGCATCTACTCGCGGCGACAACTGGCGGAAAGCATCCTGCTGCCCCACAAGTCGATTGCCCAAGGGTTTGCAACCACGGCACTGATACTGGAAAGTGGTAGGACAGTGGTGGGCTTCGTGACGAGTGAGGCAGCCGACCAGTTGATCATGCGTGATGTTCAGGGCGCGGAGCACCGGGTTGTAAAGACGGCAATCGAGGAGCGGTCGACGCTGCCGACCAGTTCGATGCCGGAAGGGCTCGCTGCCGATCTCTCATTAATGGAGTTCGTGAGCCTGCTTGATTATGTCGAAGGATTCAAACTCGAGTGACTCGTTTCGTCTCAGCAGGACCGTGTGCCATGTTACTTCGAGCGCGTGAGGGAGCCCGATCGATGAATGCGCGTCTTCCCTGGATGGGGATGGTTGTCTGGACATCACTGTTCGTGGCCGGCGGGCCGGCATCGCTGGCTGCCGAGCCGGAGATTCACTGGAAAGACCGCCTGCTCACTATCAGCGGTGACTTTCCGGGACAGCAGGTCGTGATCCAGTATCTGGAGGCCTACTGTCGGGCGGGGTCGACCGATCGGGATTGGGCCGAGACCGTGATTCCGCATAGCAGCCGACTGGTACCCACGGCTCATCCGCAATCACTCCGCGTCGAAGACAAGTTGGCCGACGGCGTGGTCGTCGTCCACGATATCGCAGCCTGCGATGACGGAGTGACGTTTGTCGTGACAGCGCATAATCCCACTGACCGTACGTCCGCCGCCGCGTGGGCCCAGCCCTGCGTACGTGTCGATCGATTCACTGGTTCGGATCCGGCCCGGGCTCGGGATCTCCATCCCCCTTACATCCAGCGGTGCTTTGTCATGGTCGACGGGAAACCGTTGCGGCTCCCGACCACACCGTGGGCGACGGAGGCGAGATATGTGCCCGGCCAGGTCTATTGCCCTGCCACAGTTTCCCGGGGTGACGTCAACCCGCGGCCACTCAGCAGCCTGGTGCCGTCTCATGGTCTGTGCGGCTGTGTGTCTGCAGATGGTCGGTGGGTGCTGGGGGTGGCCTGGGAGCCGTATCAGGAAGTTTTTCAGGGTGTCGTGACCTGCATGCATGCCGACTTTCGGATCGGCGGTCTGGAGCCCGGCGAAACGAAGACGATCCGCGGGCGTCTCTATCTGCTACCGGGAGACGAGGAGACCCTCGTGGCAGCCTACCGGCGTGAGTTTCCCGAGCAGGCGGTCGGCGTGGCGGAGCCGTCTGGGGCTGCCTTCACTGAGCGGGCGGAACCCGATGGCGACAAGCAGAGGCTGCAGGTGGCGCTTGATGTGCTGCGGGCTGTCGGGCCGGAGGGACACGGCAATGCGGCGGCTGCAGCGGCGTGGCAGGAGGTCGCCGAGGCCGATGCGACGGCCATTCCCACCGTCCTCACCGCAATCGACGGGGCCGGGCCACTGGCGGCAAATTGGCTGCGGGCTGCCGTCGATGCGATCGCCGGCAAGGCGGCTGCCTTGCCACTGCCAGCACTCGAAGCATTTCTTGTCGACCAGCGGCATGATCCCCGGGCGCGGCGGCTGGCGTATGAATTGCTGCGATCGCAGGATGCGGCCCGCGCTGAGGCGATCATCGCCGGTCTGCTCGATGATCCGAGCGTCGAACTCCGCCGTGATGCCGTGTCGAGATTGATCGCTGCCGCGGAGCGACAGCAGACGGAAGACGCCGAGGCCGCGCTGGTGACACTGAGGCGTGCGCTCGACGCGGCTCGTGACGTCGATCAGATCGAGGACATCACGCAGCGGTTGCGGAAGGGGGGTGTTGCGGTCGATCTGCAACGGCAGTTCGGGTTTCTCGCCCACTGGCACCTGATCGGGCCCTTTGACAACGCGGCTGGTGAAGGGTTTGCGGCGGTTTATCCTCCCGAGACTGAGATCCGCCTCGACGCGACGTATCAGGGCAAGGGAGTCGAAGCCCGTTGGAAGCCATTCATGACCGCTGACGACTATGGCATGGTGGACATCAATAAGGCATATCCCGGCCCCGACGATGGCCTCAAGGAAGTGGTGGCCTACGCATTCACGCCCTTTGAGGCCATGGAGGCCCGTGATGCCGAAATCCGGCTGGGCTGCAAAAATGCCTGGAAGGTCTGGCACAATGACAAGCTCGTATTCGCCCGCGATGAGTACCATCGTGGCATGCGGATCGATCAGTACCGGCTGCCGATCAAGCTGAAGGCTGGTCGAAACACGATTCTGGTCAAGCTCTGCCAGGATGCTCAGACAAAGGAGTGGACGAAGGAATGGCAGTTTCAAATGCGCGTCTGTGACAGTGCCGGGACGGCGATTCTCACCGTCGATCGTCCCCCGACACCGCTGCCGGATGCTCTGTCGACAACCCCGGCAGCAACGGAGGTGGCGCGATGAACCGACGGTGGAAATTGGGCATGGCCGTGACAGTGAGCCTCGTCGGGATGGGAATGATGGCCGACACGATCGTGGTCGCAGGTGACGGGTGGCCTCGGTTTCAGGGGGCAGCAGGCAGCGGTGAGGCTGCCTCGATAAAGTTGCCGGCGTCATTTCCGGAAGCGTCACTGGCGTGGCGGGTCGATCTTCCCGGCCGCGGTCTCTCCGGCCCGGTTGTCAGCGGCGACAAGGTGTTTCTGTCTGCCAGCAGTGGCGTGCAGCAGGATCGGCTCCATGTCATCTGCTTTGCGGTAGCCTCCGGTGCGCGGCTGTGGGAGCGGCAGGTGTGGGCGACGGGTCGAACCATGTGCCATGAAAAAACCAGTGTGGCGGCCCCGACGCCCTGCACTGATGGCAAACATGTGGTCGTGCTGTTTTCCTCAAACGATCTCGTCTGTTTCGATGTGGATGGGGGGCTTCTCTGGCTTCGCGGCATTACCGCTGACTACCCCAACGTCAGCAACAGTCTCGGTATGGCCAGTTCACCCGCGATTGTGGATGACGTGGTTGTCGTTCAGGTGGAAAACGACAGCGAGTCCTACACGCTGGGTGTCGATGTTTCCACGGGAGTGAATCGGTGGCGGCTCAGTCGACCGAAGGCGGCCAACTGGACGAGTCCCGTTGTGCTTGATGCGGGTCTGATCGGCCTGCAGTCGAGCGCTGGTATGGAGGCGGTTCGGGTGCGTGATGGAAGCGTAGCATGGCGGTACGAGGACGGTGCCAGCACGATTCCGTCGAGCTGCCGACAAGGACAGGTCGTGTATGTGCCTTCTCATGGGGTGACGGCACTCGACTTTGCGGACGTCACCGACGGCCGCCCCAAGCAACTCTGGCAAACCAGTCGACTTTCCCCTGGCACGTCGAGCCCGGTCGTCTCCGGTGGTCTCGTGTTTGCGATCAGCAAGGGTGACGTGCTCACAGCCTGTCGCGCCACAGACGGTGAGCGGGTCTGGCAGGTTCGCTTGCAGGGACCGTTCAGTGCCACGCCGGTGATCGTTGGTGACCGCATCGTTTGCGTCAGTGAGCGGGGGCTGGTCCAGGTCGTGACGTTCACCGACACAACGGCTGACGTGAGTGGCACACTCGATCTCGAAGACCAGATCCTCGGGTCGCCGGCGGTCGCAGCGGGAGGTGTTTTCCTACGCAGCAACACCAGCCTCTGGAAGCTTCGCGCGGCGGAATGACCGCCTGATCAGCCGCATGCCCCCTTGCTTGAGTGAGGCACGATCACACGGTTCGCGGTGTTTCTGACGGGGCGGGCGCTACCGTCCACTGGAGGGGAGGGGTGGTGCCGACTAAGATAGGGAAGTCGTGGTTCCCGCCGCAGGGAGGCGCTTGCGGCTGTTCACTGATTGCGGGAGATCCCAGATGAGCGACTGCGTGGGGTGGCGCCGAGCACAAGTCTTCGTGATGGCCCTTGTCGCGTGGGATGCCGGCGGGCAACCGCTGGTCGCCACGGAGCAGGCGATCCGCTTTGATCGCGACATCAGGCCGATCCTGTCGGAAAACTGTTACGCCTGTCACGGGCCCGGCACACAGGAGGCGGGTCTCCGGTTCGACATGGCCGAGGCAGCCATGGCCCAACTCGACAGTGGCGGCCGGGCGATCGTCGCTGGTGATCCCAAGGCAAGCGAACTCGTCAGCAGGATCGAGGCCACCGCCCCCGACGTCGTGATGCCTCCGCCGCATACCAACAAGGCACTCTCCCCTGAGCAGCGGGAACTCCTCAGGAAATGGATCGCCGGCGGCGCCCCATATGAGCGCCACTGGTCGTTTCGTCCGATTGTCCGACCGGAGGTGCCGAGTGGAAGCGACCCAGCCGTCACCAATCCGATTGACCGGTTCCTTGAAGTGCGGCTGGACGAAGCAAACCTGCCGGTGAACGCTGAGGCGGATCCCACGACACTTCTCCGCCGGCTCTCCTTCGCCCTCACTGGACTGCCTCCGACACCAGCCGAAGTCGATGCCTTCACCGCTGACGCGTCACCTGACGCCTACGGGAAACAGGTCGAACGGCTCTTCGCCAGCGTGCATCACGGCGAGGAGATGGCTCGGCACTGGCTCGACGCGGCCCGCTATGCCGACACCCACGGGCTCCACCTGGACAACGAGCGGCAGATGTGGATCTACCGTGATTGGGTCGTGCAAGCCTTCAACGACAACTTGCCTTTTGACCAGTTCACCATCTGGCAACTGGCCGGCGACCTGCTGCCCGAGGCCACACTCTCACAGAAGATCGCCACCGGCTTCTCACGATGCAATGTGACCACAAGTGAAGGCGGATCGATCAACGAGGAACTGCTCTTCCGCTATGCGGTCGATCGCACGGCCACGATGACGAATGCCTTCATGGGCCTCACTGGACAGTGCGCCGTTTGTCACTCCCACAAGTTTGATCCGATTTCACAGCGGGAGTTCTATTCGCTTTATGCGTTCTTCAATTCGGCCGCCGATCCCGGTTTCGATGGCAACAAAATTGACACGCCACCGGTGATCAAGGTGCCGTCACCGGAGCAGGAGCGGCAGTTGGCCGATCTCGAAGCGGCCCGGCCAGCACTCGAGAAAGCCGTTGACGATGCCTACGCGACGGTCGAGTACGTTGATCCGGCCACGCTCGATCCGCGGCCACCCCCTGAGCGACGTGAGGTCGTCTGGCTGGACGATGAATTTCCACCGGGTGCGGCCGTCAAGCACAGCGGTGGCCCCCCGACCGCCTGGCTCACCGGCGACACAGCGGTGGGGGTGCTCTCGGGGCAGCGGAGCCTCGAACGAACGGCTGCTGGTATCGGCCAAGACTTTTACGACAGCGGCGCCGCAGAGATCGAGGTGCGGCCGAACGAGGAGATCTTCGCCCATGTGTGGCTCGATCCAGCCAACCCGCCGAAGAGCGTGATGATCCAGTTTCATTCGGATGCCTGGAAGCACCGAGCTGTGTGGGGTGATTCGGCGGCGATCGCCTGGGGTGACCTCGGCACACCATCGCGGCACCACGCGGGAGCGTTGCCAGAGCCGGGGCAATGGGTGCGGCTGGCTGTGCCAGCCAAGGCACTGGGGCTGGAGGCGGGGACGAAGATCAAGGGCTTTGCCCTGACGCAGTTTGATGGCCATGCCCGCTGGGATCGCGTCGGGGGCGTGAGCATGAACGACCCTGCCACTGACCCCACGCGGTCGCTTGTGGCATGGTGGGAGGCACGGACCGGGAAAGACAAGCTTGATGACGTACCCCAGGATCTCCGCGGCCTCGCGAAAGCCGGTCCGGAAAAGACCGCCAAGCCGGCTGATCGTGAGCGGATCCGTCGTCATTGGGTGACCCGCGTGTGGGCTGACAAGCCGGAATCACTCACCACGGCTGTGGCCGCGGTGGAGGCCCATGATCGCAGGAAGACGGAACTCAACGGACAGATTCCTCTCACCTTCATCTTCGTCGATCAGTCGAAGATGCGGGATAGTTTCGTGATGGAGCGGGGCGCGTATGACAAGCCGGGAGAGCAGGTCGAGCGGGGGACGCCGGCCTTTCTGCCGCCGCTGGAGGTTCCGGAGGGCAAGTCAACCGACCGGCTCGATCTGGCGCGGTGGATCATGTCAGCCGAGCATCCGCTCACGGCCCGAGTGGCAGCCAATCGGCTGTGGCAGCAGTTTTTTGGAACCGGGCTGGTGAAGACGAGCGAGGATTTTGGGCTCCAGGGGGAGACGCCTTCCCATCCGGAACTCCTGGACTGGTTGGCTGCCGAATACCGCGACAGCAAGTGGGACACGCGGCACATGGTGCGGCTCCTGGTCACGAGCCGGGCGTTTCGGCGGGCGAGTCATGCCGCCCAGGAACACCTTGACGCGGATCCTGAAAACCGTCTGCTCTCTCGTGGTCCGCGGTTTCGACTCGACGCGGAGCAGATCCGTGACAACGCCTTGGCAGTCTCGGGGCTTCTCGTTCGGACCCTCGGAGGCAAGGGCGTGAAACCGTATCAGCCGCCGAACATTTGGGAGCCGGTTGGGTTTGGAAATTCCAACACCCGTAACTACAAGCAGGACACAGGTGATGCGATCTATCGGAGGAGCCTCTACACGTTCATCAAACGGACGGCTCCGCATCCGGCACTCGTGAACTTTGATGCCCCCAACCGCGAGCAGTTTTGCAGCCGTCGAGAGCGGAGCAATACGCCGCTGCAGGCGTTGCAGCTCATGAACGACGTGCAGCACGTGGAGGCGGCTCGGGTTCTGGCTGTGCGGACGCTTGCCGAGTCCGCGGCTGACGACGCAGCCCGCATCGAATGGCTGTTTCTGACGGTGCTTGCCCGCTCACCATCGCCTGCCGAAAGAGAGATTCTCACCGAATCACTGGCCGGTCATCGGGCTCGCTATCAGGCCGACATCGAGGCGGCCAAGCGGGCTATCGCGCACGGAGAGTCGCCACCGCCGACGGACATTCCACCGGCTGAACTCGCCGCATGGATGCTCGTTGCCAATACCATGCTCAATCTCGACGAAACACTCACCAGAAACTGAACGGAGGGCTCACATGAACCGAGGCGACATCGAGGCGTACGAGGCCGTCCGGTGGCGCATGGCCCGGCGGGCATTTCTGGGCACTACCGGTGTCGGAGTCGGGGCAGCAGCGCTTTCGCTGCTCGAGCAGCGCGCCAGCGCCGCCGGGCGGGCCCCGATCGCCGGTATCGGTGGTACGGTTCATCCCGCGCTGCCGGGCCTCCCGCATCATGCTCCGCGGGCGAAGCGGGTGATCTACCTGCACATGAATGGGGGCCCTTCCCAGCTCGATCTGTGGGACTATAAGCCGCAGCTGGGAGAGTATTTCGATAAGGACATCCCGCCGAGTGTCCGCGGCGATCAACGGCTCTCGACAATGACTAGCGGGCAGAAACGGTTTCCGGTGGCCCCCTCGAAATTTACGTTTGAGCAGCGTGGCCAGTGTGGCCGTTGGATCTGCACGGATCTGTTGCCGCACACGGCAGGAATTGTTGATGACATCGCCCTCGTCAAGACGGTTCACACGAATGCCATCAACCATGATCCAGCCTGTACGTTCGTGATGACCGGGAGTGAGATACCGGGGAAGGCGAGCTTTGGGAGTTGGCTGGCCTATGGCTTGGGCAGTGAGAACGACGACCTCCCGGCCTTTGTCGTGTTTACGCCCCTTCCAGATATCAATCCGTCACAGGCTCTATTCACGAGGATGTGGTCGAGCGGATTTCTGCCAACGCGGTTCACCGGCGTCGCCCTCCGGGGCTCTGGTGATCCCGTTCTCTATCTCCCCAACCCGGATGGGATCACGGCGGCCGATCGTCGACGGATGCTCGACGGGCTCGGGGCCCTGAATGCGATTGGCTTCGAACGCTATCGCGACCCTGAGATCCAGACGCGGATCGCCCAATACGAGATGGCATTTCGGATGCAGGCGAGCGTTCCCGAACTCACCGACCTTTCCGACGAATCGGCCGAAACACTCGCCCTCTACGGTGATGATGTCAAGAAGCCGGGGAGTTTCACCCATTCGGTGATTCTGGCCCGCCGGCTTGTGGAACGCGGTGTTCGCGTGGTGCAGATCCTCCATCGCGGCTGGGATCAGCACGGCAACCTGCCCAAGGATCTGGCGGCCCAGTGCCTCGATACCGATCAGGCGACGGCGGCCCTTGTCATGGACCTCAAGCGGCGGGGCCTGCTCGATGATACGCTCGTCGTTTGGGGGAGTGAGTTTGGCCGCACGGTCTACTCGCAAGGAACTCTCTCAAAGGACAACTACGGCCGCGACCATCATCCGCGAAATTTCTGTATGTGGATGGCGGGAGGAGGTGTGAAGCCGGGCATCTCGTACGGAGAGACCGACGACTTCAGCTACAACGTTGTTGAGAATCCTGTACACGTCAACGACTTCAATGCCACGATTCTCCATCTCATGGGGATTGACCATGAGCGGTTCACGTTCAAGTTTCAGGGCCTCGACCAGCGTCTCACCGGTGTCGAACCCCAGCGTGTGGTGAGCGAGATCGTGGCATAGGGTTCGTGCATCGCTCGCAACGGTCGTGTGGAGAACAACCAGGATGTCTGATTCCTCAGCCTCTCGTGACATGAGCGTGGCGGGCCGTGCGAGTGGTGGCTATGTCGCGCCGATCGAGCGACTTGTGGACCTGCTTGATCCCTCCGGCAACGTCATTCTCAACATGACCGTGACTGATGCGATCAACCGGGTCGCCGCCGGCCGGCCGGAGGCGGTGCGGGAAATCGCCGGCCACTTCGCCCTTGTCCACCGGGCCGGGAAGCAGATTCGCATGGCCCGATCGATCGGCCGGCCGCTTCGCTACTTCATCGCCAAAAAGGCAGCCGGCCCGCTCCTGGTTACGGCCGACCGCATCGACACGATCGCCACGTTTCTCGAGACAGAAGGGCTCTCGGCGCAGTTCCATCCGTCCTACACGCGGATGGTGCCGGCCCATCATGTTCTCCAACTCGCGCTCGTGGGCTGCCCGGATCCGAATCCAACGTGCACGAGGTTCTTCGCTCCCGAGCGGAATCGTTGGGGTACCGATCTCGACGAAATCGGCCGGCGCTACGTCGGCACCGTTGCCGCGGAGCTTGCTTCTTGGCTCGATACGCTTGCACCTCGTGAGCCGATCGGGGTGCTCTTCTCCGGTGGGATCGACAGCGGTGGGCTGCTCCTGCTGCTTCACCATCTGCTTCTCTCCCGGGGCGAGCCCGCGGCGCGGTTGAAGGCTTTCACCCTCTCGGTATCGAACGACGGTGCCGATCTTCGGCAGGCGAGGCAGTTTCTCGCCGCTACCGGACTGGAGTTTCTGCTCGAGGCGATTGATGTCGGTCATGAGGAGATCGATATCCCTGCTGCGATTCGTACGATCGAAGATTACAAGCCCCTCGATGTACAGGCTGCTGCCGCCACCCTTACCCTTTGTCGGCACATCCGCCGCCGCTATCCGGACTGGACGTGGCTCGTGGACGGTGATGGAGGAGATGAGAATCTCAAGGACTATCCCATCGAGGAAAATCCGGAACTCACCATCCGGAGTGTGCTTTCCAACACGATGCTTTACCAGGAGGGCTGGGGCATTGATGCCATCAAGCACTCGCTCACGTATTCCGGCGGTCAGAGCCGAGGTCATGTCCGTACCTACGCCCCTGCTACAAGCCTTGGTTTCCGTGGCTTCAGCCCGTTCTCACTGCCAAATGTCATCGAAGTGGCTGAGGGAATACCTTTCATTGCGCTTACGAATTGGGATCACGAGCGGCTCTATGCCCTGAAGGGAGAAGTTATGCGGCGTGGTGTGGCCGCGATCACGGGCCATCAGATGCCGATTTTTCCAAAGCGGCGGTTTCAGGTGGGCATCTCGTCCGACGACAGCAAACCACTCTTTCCCGATGACCCGGCGACCTATCGTCGGATGTTCCTGCGGCTTTGGGATGCGTCTGTCTGACGTCCTTTTCAGATCGTCTTCACGGCTGCGGAGTGGGTGATGCGGTTGGCCGTGGTGGGTGCGAAAAGCCCGGCGGTATCCCATTCGGCGAGCCGCCGTGCAACCCGCTCACGGCATACGTCACCGGCGGAAGGTGTCAGAAGATCCTCTCGAGCGGCTTCGAGTGCCGTCCGGAGTGGCCGATTGTGGGCGGCGAGGAACCCACCTTCGGTACTCGCTCGTCCACCCGGAATGGTGGTGATGAGTTCCCGTTCACAGGCGATCGTGGCGACGAAATAGAGGTGACACGCGAGGATGAACCGCGGAAAGTCATCGAGTGTCGCGGTCGCGACTGAGACGAGCCTGTCGATCCAGTGGACTTCGTCAACGACATCGTGACCGTAGCGGCCCCACGCATCCTCGTCGGTTGTGGAAGCGAGAAGCATCTCTGCCAGTCGGGTTACACCGTGCAGGGCATGAGCGATGCCCGTACTGTGCAGCGGGCTAACGAAGCCGGCCGCGGTCGGCACGAGCGCCCAGCCCGGCCCCGAAGCCGACTCCCACAACCGCGATATCCGCGGTATGCCCGTGAGTGGTCGGAGGGGTCGGCTCCCCGCCATCAGCCGTTCCAGCGACGGGCATGTCGCCAGCCGATGCTGCCAGGCCGTTGCCGGGTCGGCAAGGTCCTTGGCTCCGATGTCCGCCGCAACGAGGCCAACGCTGCAGCAGTCGTTCGCGAATCGGAGCATCCAGACCCAACCGCCGGGGACGATGTGGTGCTGGGCGGCATCATCTGAGCGAAAGGGAGTCGTCGTGGAAGTGTTGCCCATGGCCTGCTGCATGCGATCCCAGCTGTCGACGCCCGTAAAATGACCGTAGAGCGCACCAGTCTGGGTGACCAGCGTGCCATCCAGGCGACACAGGCCGAGGGCGCGTGGCAAGAGCCCACCACCCCCTGTGGCGTCGATGATCCGGCTGCCGTGCGCCCGCTCGCCGACCCCAGTTTCCGACTCCCAGCAAATATCCCATCCGCCAGCTTCGCGCTCGATAGCGGTAATGACACACCCCTCACGGCTGACGACACCATGCCGGAGCGCATGACGGTGCAGGAAGGCGTCGACGTCAGACCGCAGCCAGTGGGTGTCGGCCTCATCGTCAGTCGAACTGGCGGCCACGAGGAGTGATGCATCGTGCGTTGGAGTATCGGTGAATGGGCACCCTGCCAAGTGATGAAAGTAGGAAAAGCCGCGTTTGAGTCCACAACCGATCTCCGGATAGGTTTTTCGCCACGTACCCCAGCGGGCCAGCGGTGCAACGTCTGGCAGGTCCCACCGGCTAGCGAGGTGGCTCAGCAAGAGATCGGCAATCGGCGTGCTCGATTCACCGATCGCAAACCGCGGGTGATGGTCTCGATCGAGGAGCACTACCCGCATACCCTGCCTGGCAAGGATGGCCGCCAGCAGGCTGCCCGCGAATCCGCTGCCCAGGATGATCACGTCGGCTTTCATGGGCTGGTAGCGTGGTCGCAGCCGCAGTTGAGTGTGACCGGTGGCAGGCTGGCTTGGGAGATGTTCATGCGGGCAAGTCGGATGTGCCGCGGTCCGCGACACGCTGCACAGGTGCCAGCCAAACGTGACCAGTCCCAGAGATCGATTGTCACAAGTGTCTCAGCGATCTGGCCCACAGTGCCGGCCCGCCGCCGGGCCCCGTCGACGAGCCGAGCAGCGGCCCGTTCGAGATGCGCGGCGGTGGGAAGTGAACATTGTCCGTCGACAAGGAGCGCGTCGATGAAACCATTGCCGGGCCGAAGGGGTACGACGCTCACATGCCGGGCGCCATGGGCAGCTGCGAAGGTGACGCCACGGGCGGCCTCCTCCACGAACATATCTGGGTCAACCCAGGGCAGTCCGAGAAGCACAAAGGCCCGAATATCAGTATCCCAACTCCGGAGGCGATCGCAGGCGGCCGTGAAGTCGTCGAGTGACATCTGTTTGCCAAGTCGGGGGAGCACATCGGCGTGAACAGTCTCGAGCCCCATTGCGATCTCGAGTCGGCCGGTGAGCTGCTCGCGAAACCGCGGTACACCGTCATCGCAGAGCCGAGGATGGTTTTCGACGATCACCCGTTCATAGTCTCCGATGAGTTGTGCGATGGCAGGTAGATCACCAGGCGGGACGCAGCGGGGATCGAAAAAATTACTGCCATTGTAGAGCTTGATCCACCTTCTCCCGGCCACGCTGCCATCGAAGACATCACCAGTAAGCGAATCAATGCTCCAGGGGTGCGCGATGGCCAGTCGCACCTGTTGGGTGAGCCGCCCTGAAGCCGTGGGTGCCGGGAGAGTGTGCCGCCAAAGGTCGCACATGACGCAGGTGAAGCGACACTCAGCACCGGCCAGAATGACCACTCGTGTGGCAACGCCTCCACCAGGTGCGGAAACCTCCCACTCGTCCCACATCGATACCGGCACCTCAGGGTCAACCATGGCCCGGGGACCGCGGAGTTTTCGCACGTCAGACCGCAGATGCACCATACCTCCTCATCGTATCGTGATGGCCGGTGTGAATCATCAAGGAATAGTCTTGATGCTGCACGACGATGCTACAATCATTGGCTGGCGGGATTCGATGCGGCTGGTTGCCAAAAGGGCCTGGCAGCGTTTGCCGCATGGATCCTGCGAGTGTGCGGAGTTCGGCATGAGAGCATACGCATGAACAACGGTCACGGGGATGTGGCCCGCCGACGCCGTCCTTACGCGCCGGCAGTGGGGCCACGACTGCGCGTGCTGCTGGTGGCGGTGCTCGCCACGCTGGCTGCCTTGGGTGCGAACTCGGCCTACCTCGCCTCCGTGACGGCGGCTGAATGGTTCACCGGCGACACGTGGCAAGGGTGGCTTTATCAGTGGATGTTTCTCGGACACCTTGTGATTGGGTTGCTGTTTGCGATTCCGTTTCTCCTGTTCGCGGTGCTGCATCTCCTCGCAACCCGCAACCGCCGCAATCGCCGTGCCGTCCGGGTGGGCTACGTACTGTTGGCCGTGGCGATCGCAGTACTCGGTTCTGGTGGGCTTCTGGTGGGGATGCGGGTCACCAATGCTGCCGCCGGGGTCCCGGGCATGACCCGACTGGTCTATTGGGTGCATGTGCTGGGGCCTCTGGTCGCTTGCTGGCTTTATTGGCTGCACCGTCTTGCCGGCCCGCCAATTCGTTGGGGCGTGGGGCTCAGTTGGGCTGGCATTGTGGTCACCGCCATCGCCGGCCTGCTCGTTCTTCATGCTCAGGATCCACGGCGGCTCCACCGGCAAGGGTCCGACGAGGGGGCTCGTTACTTCGAGCCGTCGCTCGCCCGTACCGCGACCGGTGAGTTCATCCCTTCCAAAACGCTGATGATGGATGACGACTGCCGGCGGTGCCACGCCGATGCGCACGCCCGTTGGGAAGGAAGTGCCCACCACTTCAGTTCGTTCAACAACCCGCTCTATCTGGCGAGTGTCAGAGAAACTCGGCGGGTTGCCCTCGGGCGGGATGGGGATGTGCGGGCCGCCCGCTGGTGCGCCGGCTGCCACGACCCGGTACCCTTCTTCAGTGGTGCCTTCGATCATCCCGAATTCGATGACGTCCACGATCCGACGGCTCATGCCGGCATCACCTGCACGTCCTGCCACGCCATTACGCACGTCAACAGCACGCGCGGCAACGCCGACTACACGATCGATGAACCACTGCTCTATCCCTTTGCCACGGCCCGCCACGCGGGGCTCACCTGGATTCATGACCAACTCGTGAAAGCCAAGCCGGCGTTGCACAAGAAAACCTTCCTGAAGGAGTTTCACCATGACACCGAGTTCTGCTCGACCTGCCACAAGGTGAGCATTCCCGGTGAACTCAATCATTACAAGGAGTTCCTGCGTGGCCAGAATCACTACGACTCCTTTCTACTGTCAGGTGTATCTGGCCACGGCGCGAGGAGTTTCTACTATCCGGAGAAGGCACGGGCCAGTTGCAATGATTGTCACATGCCGCTTCGGGAGGCTGCCGACTTCGGCGCAGCGGTGCATGACGACACCGGCCGACTGACGGTGCATGATCATCTGTTCCCGGGAGCTAACACTGGTCTTGCAGCGCTGCTTGGTCGTCCCGATGTCATTGAGGCACATCAGGGCTTTCTGCGGGATGTCGTCCGCGTTGATCTCTTTGGCCTCCGAGAAGGCACGGCGATCGATGGCCCACTCATCGCTCCACTGCGGTCAGGGCAGGCTGGGATGCAGGCAGGCCGGAGCTACGTTCTCGAGGCGGTCATTCGCACCCTCGCGATGGGGCACCTGTTCA
Source organism: Candidatus Kuenenia sp. (assembly GCA_038144795.1). Lineage (GTDB taxonomy): Bacteria > Planctomycetota > Planctomycetia > Pirellulales > UBA1268 > CACORA01. The sequence goes on from JAYQOK010000043.1 coordinate 16,613, forward strand.
CTCAAGGGACGGTCGATTCCAACGAGGTCTGGCTCGACATCAGCGTGGAGAGTGAAGGCCGCGTGATTGGTCGCAGTGGTGCAGTCGATCCAGCGGCAGGCAACAGCGTCGATCCGGCGGCGCACTTCGTCAACGTGTTCATGCTCGACCGTGATGGCAATCGTATCGATCGTCGCAACGTCCAGGACATCTTTGTGCCGCTCTACGATCACCAGATACCGCCTGGCGCGGCCTGGACGGTGCATTACGGTCTTGAGCTACCGGCCGACGCGGTCGCCCCCGTTACGATCCGAGCCAAGCTCCGGTATCGAAAGTTCGACACGGCTTTCCTGACCTTCGTGGCGGAGCAGGCACGTCCCGGCGACCCGCCCGCGAAGGGGATTACGCCGGGCCGGCCCGCCTTCAACGAGTTACCGATCACGACTCTTGCCGAGGCCGAGGTGACCTTGCTGATCGAGGATCCCTCGGTGGAGAAGGCCGACGCGGCCGAGCCTATCCATGATAAACCAAGTCGCGTTGCCACATGGGAACGGTGGAACGACTATGGCATCGGCCTGCTCGTCAAGGGCAAAGCGGAATTGCGACAGGCGGAAGAGGCCTTTCTCGAGGTGGAACGCCTTGGCCGCTTTGATGGACCACTCAATCTTGCGCGTGTCTATCTTGCCGAGGGTCGGATCGATGAGGCCGCCGCGGCACTTGAACGGGCGGCGGCTCACACGGCTCCTGCCCCGCCTGCCTGGACGTTGGCGTGGCTTGCCGGACAGGTAAGCCGTCAACAAGGCAATCTGGAGGAAGCCGAGGCAAACTTTCGGAAGGTGCTCGAGGATCACACCCCGGAGATGCGGGCGAGGGGATTCGACTTCAGTCGTGACTACGAGGTACGGAATCTCCTTGCCCTCACGCTCTTTGACCGCGCCAGTCGGCTGCGCGGTCCGTCGGCTGCATCGGATCGTCGTCGCGTTCTCGGCCAGGCGGCCGCTGAGTTTGAAAAGACATTGGCGATCGACGCTGAAAACATCGTCGCCCACTACAATCTTGCCCGCATCCATGATGAACTGGGGGATGGGGAGGCGGCAGAGCAGCACCGGCAGCTCCATGCACGGTACAAGCGCGATGACAATGCCGCAGACCGTGCCGTGCGACTCGCGCGGGAAAAATACCCGGCGGCCGACCGTGCTGCCGAAGCGGTTGCGATCTATCCGCTGCATGAATGAGGCCCATGTCACATCCTGACGCGTCTGAGACGAGTGCCGACGATCCGGTCGACCTGGATGATCGAGTGATCGCCGTCGCCTTGCGCCGATCCCTCGTGGCAGCGTGCTTGCTGGTGATCGTTATCGCTGGTGGCTGGTTCATGCTGCGGCAACAGCCACCGATGCCGGTGATGCGGCAGGCGCCGCTCACCTTGCCAACAGGCCGCGACCTGCCAGCCCTGACCATTCCGTCACTTCCCTTCACCGACATCACCGCTGAAGCCGGCATTCGGTTCACCCATCAGAATGGAGCAGCGGGGGAGAAGCTTCTGCCGGAGACGATGGGCAGCGGATGTGGATTCATCGATTTTGACAACGACGGTGATCAGGATCTGGTGCTGGTGAATGCCCAGCGATGGCCGTGGGACGAGCGGGTAGATGCCGGTCAGGCAACCACCGCGCTGTATCAAAACGATGGTACCGGACAGTTCGCCGATATCACCGCCGGAAGCGGGCTCGATGCATCGCTGTATGGTACGGGCCTCGCCTTTGGTGATGTCGACAGCGATGGACTCACCGATGTGTTCATCGCCTGTGTCGGCAATGACCGGCTCTTTCGCAATCTCGGCGAAGGGCGTTTCCAGGACATCACGGAGGTGGCCGGAGTCGCGGGGCCAGCCGACGCATGGAGCACGAGCTGCGGCTTCTTCGACGCTGATGCCGACGGAGATCTCGACCTCTTCGTCTGCAACTATGTCGAGTGGTCACGGGATCTCGATCGCGGTCAGGATTTCCGCCTCGTCGACGGAAACCGTGCCTATGGCCGTCCCCAAAACTTCGGCGGCAGTTGTGCACGGCTCTATCAAAATGATGGCGGCGGTCATTTTACCGACGTATCCGCGGCCGCCGGAATCTGCGTCATGAACCCTGCCACCGGTGCGCCCATGGCCAAGTCTCTGGGGCTGGCTTTCGACGACCTCGATGGGGATGGGGCGACCGACGTGGTCGTGGCCAACGATACGGTGCAAAACTTCCTGTTCCACAACCGTGGTGACGGCACATTTGCCGAGGTAGGCGGGTTCACCGGGCTGGCCTTCGACATGGAGGGCCGAGCTCGGGGAGCCATGGGGATCGACATCGGGCGTTTCCGAAACGATGCCGACATCGGGATCGTGATCGGAAACTTTGCCAATGAAATGACGGCGCTCTATGTGTCGCGCAATGCCGCGATTGCCTTTCGCGACGATGCGATCTCCAACGGCCTGGGGCCCCCGACCCGGCTCGAGTTGACGTTTGGTGTTGCGTTTGCCGATGTCGACCTCGATGGACGCCTCGATATTCTTGCCGCTAATGGCCACCTTGAGGAGGACATCAACCGGGTGCAGCGGACTCAGTTTTATGCCCAGCCCCCTCGGCTCTACTGGAATTGTGGCACCGAATATGCCACAGAGTTTGTGCCGGTGCCGAAATCAAGCACAGGCGAAGGCTTTGCTCGACCTCTTGTCGGTCGGAGTCTCGCGGTAGCCGACGTCGATGCCGATGGTGATCTCGATTGCCTGATCACGGCCAGCGGTGGGCCGCCACGACTGCTCCGCAATGAGCAGGCGCTCGGGCACCATTGGCTCCAACTCAGGCTTGTGGGCACGAGTCCCAACAAGGAGGCGATCGGGGCCGTCGTGACGCTGCATCGCGGGCCCACAAAGGAGTCCGCTGGCACACAGTTTCGTTGCGTGAGCCCGACTCGCGGTTACCAGTCACAGAGTGAACTGCCGGTGACATTTGGCCTGGGGTCTGATCCAGACACCGGCACCGTGCGGATCCGCTGGCCGGATGGGGGCACGACCGAGCATGTCGATCTTGCACCGGACCGGCTCCATATCATTCGTCGTTGACCAATCACTCCCGTAGCTTGTTTGTTGGTGTCAGCATGAGAATCAAACTTCCGCTGGCTACAGGATGCGTCGCGGTCGCCGCCCTCGGCCTGATCCTAGTGGCATGGCGGATGTGGTCGGTGAGACCTGCCGCCGAGGATCCGTCGGGAGACGAAACCCTTGCTGCGCCAAGGCTTAGTTCCCGGCTCGCTGACTTCGTCGGCTCGAGGGCCTGCGTTACGTGCCACGCCGAGATCGCGATGACCTACTTCGCGCACCCAATGGGCCGTTCACTCGGCAGAGTGGATGCGGTCACACAGATCGAGCACGGGTCACCCGGGCCCGTGACCAGGGATGGCGACCGCGAGTATCTCGTGGTCGAGCGGGAAGGAGTGACCGAGCACATCGAGCGTGTCGTGGATGACACGGGCATTATCTACGAGCAGGCCGTGCCTGTGCACTTCGCGCTCGGGTCCGGGCGACGAGGCCGCTCCTATCTTACTGAGCGAGATGGTCAGCTTTTTCAGTCACCCTTAGGCTGGTATACCCAGCGCGGCTGCTGGGATCTGTCACCCGGGTATCGTGATGATCGCAGCCTCCGCTTCGAGCGGGTCATCGATGACAGCTGCCTCTACTGCCATGCCGGCCGCACCCAGCCGGCCCCTGGTCGAGTGGGTCCGACCGGTCGGTTTGGCGACCCTGTCTTCAGCGAGGAAGCGATCGGCTGCGAACGCTGCCATGGTCCCGGGGGAAGGCATGTCGCCCGGATGGAGCGCATCGGAGTCCCAGACGAACATGGAACTCGCTCGACTAATGTCGGCGATACAGACATCGTCAATCCATCGCACCTCAGCCCGGAGCGACGGGACGCTGTCTGTAATCAGTGTCATCTTGCAGGAGCGGCGGTGATTCCCCGTCTCGGGCGAGGCTTCTTCGACTTTCGGCCCGGTGACCTGCTCGATGACACGGTCGTGGTGCTGGAGTCGAATGCGGGTGATCATCGAGTGACCGTGAGCCATACTGAGCAGATGCGAGCCAGCAGGTGCTTCACGGCGAGCAAGGGTAGCCTAGGCTGCACATCCTGTCACGATCCGCACACGGTGCCAGCCGCGGACGATCGCGACGTGTTCTATCGGGCTCGTTGCCATACCTGCCACGGTGACGAGGCGTGTGGACTTTCTCTTTTGCAGCGTGTTGAACGTGCCGACAACTCATGCATCAGATGCCACATGCCGAAGGCAGGAGTGGGAGACATTCCCCATACGGCGTTGACGAATCACACGATCATTCGCCACACCTCCGAATTCCCACACTCGTCTTCAGAAAGAAAACCCATTGTTTACGGTGCCGAACCCCGAGTGTTTGCCGATGGTGCCTCCCGACTACCACGGCACGAGGTCAACCGTGCGCGCGGCCTCTGGGCCGCGACGCTCGCCCTGCGGCAGCGTGACTCGCAGCGCGCGGCCGAGGCAGTCGCACTGCTGCTCGGTGATCCGATCACCGAGCCCGGCCCGGCTGGAGTTCCCGACACCGTAGCTGACGACGTGCCGGTGCTCCTCGCCCTTGGCGATCTCTTTGCGGCTACGGGCCGCGGGAATATTGCTACGGCCTGCTACACCCGGATCCTCGCGCTCGACCCGCAGGACGAGGCTGCGTTGGCCGGCGCATTAGGGTTGGCCACCGCCTCTGGTCAGATGGCAACTGCCCTCGACTACGCCGACCGCCTGGCGCAGGCGAGCCCCTTCATTGCCGAGGCCCACTCCCGACGGGCTGCCATCCTCGCCACCTTGGCCCGTTGGAGGGAGTGTCAGGAGGCGGCGGAGCGTGCCGTCGCTCTCGATCCCACGGCAATTGATGCCCAGCAGCGACTGATCGAGGCGTGTCGCCACCTCGGTGACGAGGCGGATGCCAACGCGGCAGAGACACGGCTACGGCGGCTCGAAGATGCGATCATTGCCGGAAAGCCGGCCGCAAATCCGCCTTGAATCAGGCTGCCCTTAGCGGCAGGCGAAGAGAGAATATTGCGCTCACGGTGCGAGTGTCGGCTTCGCCATGGGTTCACGCAAAACGAGCACCTGATCAATGGCGATATCGCGGAGTGATTCCCGAGCACCGCTGGGCCATGTCACCTCGACCCGGCACGGCCTGTCGTGGTCACCAAGGCCAAAGGTGAGCCGCGGTTGGTGTGAACTGGCATAGCTTGTCCCGCCGCAGAGTTGCTGCGTGTATTCCACGCCATCAACAGCGACCGTTACCCGACAGCCAATACCCCGACGATTGCTGGCCACTCCGATGAACTCACAGCCGAGGTAGTGGCCAGTTGCGGAGTGATTTGCGAGCAGGGCCGTCGGTGAGTTTTGGTGGACGACAACAACATCGAGATCACCATCGGCATCGTAGTCGGCCACGGCCACGCCCCGCCCCACCTGTTTCCGTGCGAAGAATGGACCCGCTGCATCGCTGCAATCGTTCCAGCGGCTCCCCTCCCACTCGAAGAGTTGCGGCCGCATCGCAAGCAGCGGATTGCCGGGATAGTTTTCAATGTGGCCGTTGGCCACGAGGAGTTCCATGTGGGAATCGGCATCGAAGTCGGCCATGACGGCGCCGAAGCCGAGCCGGTCGAGCGTGGGGCCGTGGAGACCGACGAGTGCGGTGATGTCCTCGAAACCTGCCGCACCCAGCCCACGGTAGAGCGTGTTGGAGTCGTCGTGGAAATGGGTCACGTAGAGGTCGAGCACACCGTCGGCGTCGTAGTCTCCCGCGGCAACCCCCATGCTGGCCTGCGCGTTGCCGTCACGATTGACAGCGCAACCTAAGGCCAGTGACGCCTCCTCAAAGCCGCCGTCCGTGTGCCGCCGGAAGAGGAAATTCGGCTCGGTGTCATTGGCAACGTAGACATCGCTCAGCCCATCTCCCGTGAGGTCGGCAACCACTACCCCGAGCGCTTTGTTTCCCGGGCCATGGAGCCCGAGCGCGGTAGCGGCAGGCTGAAATGTGCCGTCACCCTTATTGAGGAAGCACTCATCGGGAACGGCATCGATGTCACGCGGGTGACAGATTCTTGGTTCACCGGACGCATTTCGGCAGTCGAGTGGATTGAGCGGGTCATAGTCGAGGTAGTTGCAGACGTAGAGGTCAAGGTCACTATCGCCATCGAGATCGGCCCAAGCCGCCGAGGAACTCCACCTGGCATCCCCCACGCCTGCCTCCACGGTGACATCAAGAAACGTACCGTCACCGAGGTTTCTGTAGAGGGTGTTGCGGCCAACATTGGTCACATAGATGTCGTCAAAGCCATCGTCGTCGTAATCACAAATCGCCACTCCCTGGCTGTAGCCCCGCTCAGCGAGGGTCGCGGCGGCGGAGACGTCGCGAAAGCCCAAGGCGTCTCCGTTGCGAAAGAGCTGGTCGGTCGGCTGAACCCCCCGGTCGACTGCGGCAGGATCTCCGCCCTGCACGAGATAGAGACTGTCTCTTATAAACATA
>JAYQOK010000044.1:0-5948 GCA_038144795.1 Candidatus Kuenenia sp.
GAAGTCGACACCTGCCGCGGCGGCGCCCCCGCCCGCAGGCCCACCAGCGGCGCAGACGGGGGCGCCACCGAGAGTGATGCTCGTGGAAAAGTCGCGCAAGTCGCAGGAAATGCTCCGCCGATTTCTGCAAAACCTCGGCTATCATGTGCTGCTCACCGAGAGCCCGGAGCGAGCGCTGAAGCGGTTTGAGTCCCGACCGCTTCCCGCCGACTGTCTGGTGATCAGTGCCCAGGAACTCGGCACCAAGGCGGTGGAGGCCTTCAATAAATTGACGATGGATGCATTTCTTTCCGAGGTTCCGGCCATCCTCATTGCCAGCCCGCGGCAGGAGGATGTGTTGCGGGAGGCACACTTTGACGATCGCCGCCGACTCCTCCAAATCCCGATCAATCGGGAAAACATGGTATCGTTACTGGAAGAGTTGATTCCGTCTTCAACGTCCGACTCTGCGGCCATCGGGTAGCCGCTCGGGCCGATCCATCCTCAGACCCAGCGTCTTCTTGGTCGCCCTGCGTGTCATCCAGGCCAGAATCACCGACCGTCCCCCGTGTTGTCATCGTCGGCCGACCCAACGTTGGCAAGTCGAGTCTGTTCAACTGGTTGATCGAAAAGCGGATCGCCATCGAAGACCCCACTGCGGGCGTCACCCGCGATCGACTGGTTCAGCGGGTGGCGTTGGACGGCCGCATTGTCGACCTCATCGATACCGGTGGGATGGGATTTGACGACCCCGACGGTCTCTCGGCCCACATCGACCGCCAGATCTCGGCTGGATTATCCGAGGCAGCAGTCATCGTGTTCGTTGTGGACGTCCGCAGTGGCTTGGTGGCGGCTGATGAGCAGGTGGCCGCTCGCGTTCGCAGGGCCGGGGCACCCGTGATCCTGGTGGCCAACAAGGCCGACGCTCCGAAGTTTGACGTGCACGCCCATGAATTTGACGCGATCGGCCTCGGTGCTCCGCTCGTCGTTAGCGTGAGGCAGCATCGCAACCGTGACGGCTTGATCGAGGCGATCCTAAAACACCTGCCCGCGCCTCGCCCCAACGAAGAGACCACGATCGATCTTCCTGAAATGAAACTGGCCATCGTCGGGAGGCGCAACGTTGGCAAAAGTACGTTCGTCAATTCGCTGGCGGATGAAGAGCGGGTGATAACCAGTCCCGTGGCCGGCACCACTCGTGACAGCGTCGACGTGCGGTTTGAGGTCGACGGCCACTCATTTTTGGCAATCGATACGCCGGGCTTGCGACGAACGAAGAGTCGCACCTCCGACATCGATTTCTACTCGACGCATCGTGCCCAGCGAAGCATTCGGCGTGCCGATGTCGTGCTGTTATTTTTCGACGCTTCCGAGCCGATTGGCAAGGTCGACAAGCAACTGGCCGAGGAGATCGTGGAGGGATTCAAGCCGGTTGTGCTTGTTGTCAACAAGTGGGATTTGTACGCCGGTGATGTGGAGCGAAAGGAGTGGATAACGTACCTGCGCGACACTTTCCGCACGATGCCGTGGGCACCGGTGCGGTTCGTGACGGCGCGATTGGGTCGCAACGTGAAGGCTGTGGTCGATGACGCCCAGAGACTGTTTCGGCAGAGCCATGATCGGGTCACCACGGGGCGGCTCAACACGATCGTGCAACAGGCCGTCGCGACCAACCCGCCTCCGACCGATGCCCGACACCGCCGCGTGCGGATCTACTACGCGACCCAAGCCGAAACGGCCCCCCCCACGATCGTGTTGTCAACCAGCGCTCCCAGAAGCGTGTCAGAACCATACAGGCGCTACCTATTGAACGTTATCCGGCAGCACACGGCGTTTCGGGAGGTGCCGATCCGACTGGTGGTCCGTGGTCGCTCGAAGGCCGATAGCCCGGATCATTGACTCCTAGGCCACAGGGTTGCTGGCCCGTCCAGCCTTCGTGGACCGGGTGGCTGGAAATGCACGGCATGGGGGGACTTGGCGGCCGATTGGCGAGCGGTCCCGCGACACGTTATTCTTTCGGGCCCGGGCTTTCCGGATCGAACCTTTTGGACGTTCGCTGTTTCGCTGCCTCCACAGGAAATGTTTTCATGTCCACTTCTCCGCTGCCTGCCGTCGTTGTTTCTCGTCGCCAAGCCGTTAAGGCTGCCGGTCTTGCCGGAGGGGTGCTGGCCGCGATGCCCGCCGTTCATGGACAGACTCCCTCCACCGATCTGATCCGCGTAGGCCTCATCGGCGCCGGCGGTCGGGGTACGGGTGCCCTGCAGCAGACGCTCTCTGTGCCGGGGTCGAATGTGAAGGTGACTGCGATCGCAGATGCGTTTGGGGACCGCATCAACGCGGCGCTGAAAGCTGTCGAAAAGATGGAGGGCAAGGTGGAGGTTCCCGAGGAGCGGCGGTTTACGGGGCTCGATGCCTACAAGCAGGTGCTTGACCACTGCGACATGGTGATTCTGGCGACCCCGCCAGGCTTCCGGCCCTTTCACTTCGAGGCTGCCATCAACGCTGGGAAGCATGTGTTTATGGAAAAGCCTGTCTGTGTCGACAGCTTTGGTGCGCAGGTGTGCCTCGCGGCGGCCAAACTGGCCGATGAGAAGAAACTCAAGGTGGTTGTCGGGTTGCAGAGGCGGTATGAAAACCGCTATCGCGAGACGATTGCTCGCATTCGGGAAGGGGTCGCCGGTGATATCGTCGGTGGGCAGGTCTACTGGAATGGAAGCGGGATCTGGTATCGCGATAAAAAGCCGGAGATGACGGAGACTGAATTCCAGGTTTTCAATTGGTATCACTTCAACTGGCTGTGTGGGGACCACATCTGCGAGCAGCACGTCCACAATATCGACGTGGCCAACTGGGTGCTCGACGCGATACCAGAATCGGCGTATGGCGTCGGCGGCAAGCAAAACCGCGGCAAGGCGAGTGAAATTTACGATCATCACTCTGTGAATTTCAGCTACCCCAATGGGGTGCGGATTGCGAGCCAGTGCCGACAGTTTCCCGGTGGGGAGAATCGAGTGAACGAGGAATTTCAGGGGACGAAGGGCTATGTGAAGATCGGCGAGATCACAGACTACTCCGGCAAGGTGCTGTGGAAGTTTGAAGGGCCCAATCCCAACCCGTATCAGGTGGAGCACGACGAACTCCACGCGGCTATCCGCGATGGGCGGCAGCTCAACAATGCTGTGTATGGCACGCACGCCAGTTTCGCGGCGGTGCTTGGTCGGCTCGCCACCTACTCAGGGAAGCCATGGAAGTTTGATCAGGCCATCAAGATGGCCTATCGGACCATGCCGGAAAACCTTACCTGGCAGACACCGGCGCCGGTGCAGCCCGATAAGGATGGCGGCTATGCGATCCCGATGCCGGCCACGTTCAAATTGCCTGAGCCCAAGCCGGCATCGGCGTGAGGCTGCGCGGCATGATCGTTGGCGTTCCGAGGGAGTCGAAGCGCGACGAGTACCGGGTGGCCATGTTGCCGGTAGGCGTCGAGGAACTGATTCGGCGTGGGCATCGGGTCGTGGTGCAACGCACAGCCGGGAGTGGGTCTGGGCTCTGCGATGACGACTACGCGGCCTGTGGTGCGACGCTCGTCGACTCCGCGGACGAGGTGTTTGCGCAAGCTGACCTGATCGTGAAGGTAAAAGAGCCCCAGCCGCCGGAGTTGGCCCTCATCCGGCCGCAGCAGGTGGTATTTACCTACTTTCATTTTGCGGCCAGCCGCGACCTGACCGAGGGCTTCCTGGCCACCGGGGCGACAGCCGTCGCCTACGAAACGTTGCGGGACGACCGCGGCCGCCTTCCGCTGTTGATCCCGATGAGCGAGGTGGCCGGGCGGATGAGCATCCAGGAGGGGGCCAAGTACTTGGAAAAGCCGCAGATGGGGCGGGGAATCCTCCTCGGCGGCGTACCGGGGGTGGCGCCCGCAAATGTGCTCGTGCTCGGAGCGGGCGCGGTAGGCGCCAACGCCGCAAAGGTGGCAGCAGGGTTTGGGGCCAACATCGCGCTGCTCGACACCAACCTCGAGCGGCTCCGGTACCTCGACGATGTCACGCCTCCCAACATCGACTGCCTCTATTCCGACCGCCACACGATTCGCGAGCGACTCGGCTGGGCCGATCTTGTGATCGGGAGCGTGCTGATTCCCGGCGCACGGGCGCCGCACCTTGTGGAGCGGGATGATCTCAAACTCATGAAGCCGGGCGCGGTTATCATCGACGTGGCGATCGACCAAGGGGGCTGCGTGGCCACGAGCCGGCCCACCACCCATGCCGAGCCGACCTTCGTGGTCGATGATGTTGTGCATTACTGTGTGACCAACATGCCGGGGGCCGTGGGCCGCACAAGCACCTATGCCCTCTGCAATGCCACGCTGCCCTATGTGCTCCAACTGGCAGGGGCGGCGAGCGTCACGGCGGCAGCCGAGCAGAGCGTCGCGATTCGTTCGGCCGTCAACGTGCTGGATGGGCGGCTCGTCTGCCAGGCCGTCGCCGATGCCTTCGGGATACGAGTATGAGTGTTCCAGCGTCGGTGCAATGGGTCGGTGGGGTCGATGGCCACGTCGAGTTGATCGATCAGACTGCCTTGCCGGGCCGCCTGGAGCGGCTGGCCTGTCGGGATGTCGAGACGGTCATCGAGGCAATTCAGAGCCTGCGGGTTCGCGGGGCACCGGCGATCGGCATTGCGGGGGGCTACGGCGTCGTGGTGGCCGCCGACGAGGCCCGGCGGCAGCATCTCACCGGCGAGGCGGCGCGGGCGCATGTGCTCGCCCGGGCAGAATCGCTCGCCTCGGCGCGGCCGACGGCGGTGAATCTTCGCTGGGCCGTGGAGCGGGTGCTGCGGGCGATCGAGACTCTCCCGGAAGACACCCCGGCCGCGGCCCTTAGCGAGGCCTTGCTGACCGAGGCCCGGTCGATTCACAACGAAGATCGGCAGTTGTGCGCGGCTATCGGTCGCCACGGGGCAGCCATGCTGCCGGCGGGGGGCGTCCTCACCCATTGCAACACAGGCGCGCTCGCCACTGGTGGTGATGGCACGGCCTTGGCGGTGATCACCACGGCTTGGGATCAGGGACGACGGTTTGAGGTGTTCGCCGATGAGACCCGTCCGCTCTTGCAGGGCGCTCGGCTGACCGCGTGGGAGCTCGTGCAACGGGGCATTCCGGTGACGGTGGTGGTCGATGCTGCGGCTGCCCACCTGATGAAGTCGGGGCGGGTGGCGGCTGTGATCGTCGGAGCCGATCGGATCACCGCCTGTGGTGACACGGCCAATAAGATCGGCACCTATGGGCTTGCCGTGTTGGCCGCCGCCCATGGCGTGCCTTTTTTCGTCGCGGCGCCGTCGAGCACCTTTGATCTGGCGATTGATTTAGGCGAAGACATCCCGATTGAGGAGCGGGCGGCACGGGAAGTGACGCATCCCCTTGGGGTGCAGGCGGCTCCCGAGGGGGCGGCCGCCTTCAATCCGGCGTTTGATGTCACGCCGGCGCGACTGATCAAAGCGATCATCACGGAGCGGGGCGTGATCGAGCCAGTCACCCGCGCGACTGTGACTGGTCATATGTAATACATGGCGCCGCTTGGGATGCGGGCGCGGTCGAGGAGTTCGGCGAAGGTAAAGGATCGCAGCGCGGCGGCTTCGACCTCGGCTGCCTCAGCCCAGGCTTCGCGGAGCGTGGCCACCCCACGAGACTGCTTCCCGCTCGTGCTTGCTGGTTCGTCAGGCTCGAAGGTGCGCACGATGTCTTCCAGGCTGATCGCCGCAGGCGGCAGAGCAAGCTGGTAGCCGCCGGCGGCGCCCCGTGTGCTGGTGACGAGCCCGGCCGCCTTGAGCTGGAGCAGGATCTGCACGAGAAACCGCGCCGGCACGCCGTGACGGGCCACAATCTCCCGAATCCGCACCGGCGCGCCCCGGCCCCCGCCGGGCGGCCCTTGGGGCCCGGCGCGGGGGGGGGATTGGGGTTTGGGGGGGTGGGG
>JAYQOK010000044.1:5958-23005 GCA_038144795.1 Candidatus Kuenenia sp.
CCCGCCGTCCCGGCCCACAACCCCCCATACCGGCCCGGGCTCGCCGCTCCCCCGGGGGCGTGCCAATTCGAGCACGGCGATCGCGGCATATTCGGTTTTGGCGGAATGCTTCATCAATCTCGGGAATGCAGGCCGCATTCGGTCTTGGCCGTGCCGCTCCAGCGGCCTGCCCGTTCGTCTTCATCGGCCCCAATGGCCCGCGTGCAGGGCTGACAACCGATGCTCACATAGCCCTGGTCATGAAGCGGGTTGTAGAGAACGTGTTCCTTGACGATCGTGTCCCACACCTTGGCCTTCGTCCAATTCGCCAGCGGTGAGATCTTCACCACGCCAAACTTCCGATCCCAACCGACGATCGGCGCGGCGGCGCGGTCGGGGCTCTGGTCGCGACGGATGCCGCTCAACCAGCCAACAAACCGCTGCAAGACCCGTTCGATGACGGCGATCTTACGGTCGCCGCAGCAGCGATTGGGATCGGTGCGATAGAGCGGGCCGCCGTGGAGACGCTCGTATTCATTGACGGTGGTGGCTGGCTGTTCGTAGGAAACCTCGATGCCATACCGCCTGGCGATCTGGTCGCGGAGGCGGAGCGTCTCGGGAAACTGGTAGCCCGTCTCCAGATTGAAGACGAAGGTCTGCGGGGCGATGGCCGCCAGCCAATGAATGATCAGGCAGCCTTCGGGTCCGAACGCAGTCGCCATCGTGAGCTTATCGCCGAAGCGTTCGACGGCCCAGCGGATGATGTCGGGGGGCTCGGCCGCCTCCAGGCTCCGGCTAGCCTCGGCGAGATCGGCGCGGAAATCGGCAGAGGGTTCCAGAGGCGTGGACCGCTTTTCAAGACTCGTCTGCATAAGTCGTTGGCATCGATGGAATGTTTACCATTCCGATAAACAATGTCTTCTATAGGCATCAGTATCGACTCCAGCCCCTCGCCGGTCCAGTGAAAAAGTGAACAATGCGTAGTTCTTCGCCGGCCCCGCGGGTTTCCGAGCGAATACCTGGACATTGGCCCTGTAGCGGACGCGAGGAACGAAGCATGGCTCGAAGTGTGGCACTGGCAGTCGACCTGGGGGCCTCGGGAGGCCGCGTGGTGTCGGGGGCCTTTGATGGGCGGCTGCTGGAACTCGAGGAGATCCACCGGTTTGAAAACTTCCCGATTTCGTTGGGAGGGCAACTGATCTGGGATCTGCCGCGGCTGTGGCATGAAGTCACGCGGGGGCTGCGAGCAGCCGGGGCCCGCCATGGCCGGGCGGTGACGACCGTCGGCGTCGACACCTGGGGCGTCGACTTTTCGTTTCTCACTGCGGAAGACGCCCTCCTTGCCAACCCGGTCTGCTATCGCGACCCACGGACCCGCGGGATGCTGGCTGCCGCTGAAAGAATTGTGCCCCGCGACGAGATCTTTGCGGCCACAGGCCTCCAGTTCATGGAGATCAACTCGCTCTACCAGCTGCTGGCCCTCAAGCAGAAGCAGCCGGGGCTGCTGCGGGCCGCCGATCGACTGCTCATGATTCCCGATCTCGTTCATTGGCTGCTCTCCGGACAGCGGTCGAATGAACGCACGAATGCCTCCACGACCCAGTGCTTCGATCCGCAGACCGGCGACTGGTCGCGAAAACTGCTCGATCGGTTCGGGCTGCCGCTTCATTTCTTTGGCCCGTTGATCGAGCCGGGCACCGATCTCGGCGATCTCCGCGGCGATCTCGCGGCCGACACGGGGCTTGCGGGTGTGCGGGTGGTCGTGCCAGGCACTCACGACACGGCCAGCGCCGTGGCGGCGGTGCCGGCCGCCGAGCCGCCGGCCGCGCGGCCCGATTGGTGCTACGTGAGCCTCGGCACCTGGGCCTTGGTGGGGGCCGAACTCGACCGGCCGCTTGTCACGCCTGAGTGCCTCGCGCACAACTTCACCAACGAAGGGGGCGTGGGGGGGACTACCCGCCTGCTTAAGAATGTCTGCGGGCTATGGCTCGTGCAGCAGTGCAGGGCGGCCTGGCAGCGGGCTGGCAACGAATGGACCTGGGATCAACTCACGGCGCTGGCCGCCGAGGCGCCGCCCTTGGTGACGCTTATCGATCCCAATCACCCGTCACTTGTCGCCCCAGTCGACATGCCGGCAGCGATCCGCGAATTGGCGCGGGCGACGGGTGAGCCCGCACCTGAGTCGACGGCCGCCGTCGTGCGGACGGCGCTCGAGAGCGTGGCGGCGGCTGTGCGGCGGACGCTCGGCGAACTCGACGAACTGCTCGGCCGCCGGGTCGGGCGGGTGCATATCGTGGGCGGGGGCGTGCAGAACCGGCTGCTGTGCCAGATGATCGCCGACGCCACCAACCGCCCCGTGGTGGCCGGGCCGGTGGAGGCGACCGCGATCGGCAACCTGCTCGTGCAGTTGGTGGCCCGCGGAGGCCGCCTCGATCTCCGACAGGTGCGGCAGATCGTGCGGGACAGTTTTGAACTGGCCCACTACGAGCCCCGCGACGCCGCCCGGTGGGATGCGCGGGTGTGCCGGCGAAGCATGTAGACTGAAAATCCTCTAAGCGGCGTGTGCCTGCTTGGCGGGCCGCTTTGTCACCACGCCGTGCTCCACCTGCACGATCGAGTCGGCCAACGCCAGCGTACTGGCTCGGTGCGTGATCATGATCACCGTCCGATCGCGGACATACTCGGCCAACGCCTCATGGATCAGCCGCTCGCTCTCTACATCGATCTGGCTTGTCGCCTCGTCAAGCACGAGGATCTCAGCGTTGCGGAGGAAGGCTCGCGCCAGTGAGATCCGCTGCCGCTGGCCGCCGGAGAGCCGGAAGCCGCTCGGCCCCACCATCGTCCGGTAGCCGTCCGGGAAGCCGGAGATGAACTCGTGGGCATGGGCCTGCTTGGCCGCCTCGATGATCTCCTCCTCGCTGGCATCCCAGCGACCGTAGCGAATGTTGTGGAGGATCGTCTCGTTGAAGAGCTCGGTCTGCTGGGTCACCATCGCGATCCGCCGCCGCAGATCCTGGAGGGCGATCTCGGTGAGTGGCACGTCGTTGAGCATCACATGGCCGGCGGTCGGGTCGTAGTAGCGGCAGATGAGATTCACCAGCGTGCTCTTGCCGCCGCCATTGGGGCCCACGATCGCCACCCGTTCCCCAAAGCGAATGGCCAGGTTCACGTCCTTCAGCACCGTGTCGATGCCGTCGTAGCTAAACGACACATTCTCCAGACGGATGGCCCGATGCGGTGAGGGGAGTCGCTTCGGCTCAGCGGGCTCAGCAAGCTTCGAGGGCGTGTCGAGAAGGGGATAGAGGGCCGACGCACCGATGATGCCCACGTTCACCCCGGTGATCACGCCCGAAAGCTTGCGGACCGGATCGCTGGCCCCGATCAGCATGCCGAAAAAGACCATGATGCCCGGCACCGTCATCGGCCGCTCGGTCATCGTGATGCCGAAGATATGGGTTTCCTGGTTGATCACCAGCCACGCCCCGACGGCGATCGAGGTGGCCACCATGCCGATGCCGAGAATTTCCGTGATTGGATTGGCGAGGGCGTGGAAGAAGGTGTGCCGCATGCCCACCTTCATCATGTCGCCGGTGCAGTCACGAAATCGCTGCCGCTCGAAGTCTTCCATCGTGTAGGCCTGCACCGTGAGCACGTTGTTGAAGGCCTCGAGCAGCACGTGATGAAAGCCCTTCGACTGATTGAGGATGCTGCTGGAAATGCCGCGGATGTGGCGGTTGAGCCAGACCATCAGGAAGCCCACCACGGGTGCCATCGTGAGGCAGGCGAGTGTCAGCTGCCACGAAATGCAGAAGGCGCCGCCGAGGCAGGCGAGGATCTTGAGCGGTTCGGTGATCGCCCCGCCGTAGACGGTGGTGATCCCGCTGGCAAGCATATCGGTGGTGTGCGTCACCTGGGCCATGAAGCCGGCTGAGCCATGCTTCATGAACTGGGCCCGGTCGAGTTCGAGCACCTTGTCAAAGACCTGCAGCCGCAGATTGCGGCTGATGTTCATCGCCACCCAGCTGACCAGCAACGTGCTTGCCATCAGGAAGATGTGTTTGAGAAACGTGCTCACTACCACGAAGGCCACGACCACAAGCACGGTCTCGAAGGGATCCCGCGGCAGATACAGGAGCCATGGATCGAGTTTTTTCGAGGAATAGAGCACCGCCTGCTCGCGGGTGCTTTCCATGAGAAGCGTATCAATGCGGTTGCGGGCGGCCGTGGCCTCATTGGCAGGCAGGGCTGCATCTTCTAACGCTTTCTCAAGCGAGCCAATTTCGTCGCGAAAAGCTTCGATCTTGGTGTCGGTCTCGGTGATCCGCCGGGTATTCCAGGTCTGCAACGACTCGCCGTTGAGCGTCACCTCGATGATCGGGAAGAGGGCGGCGATGTTGGCACCCCAGAGGGCGGCCACGCCGGCCGAGCAAAGAAAGGCGGCCAGCAGGAGCGGCCAGCTCTTGGCCGCATCACGAAGCGCACGAAGAAAATAATGCATGAGCCCGTCGGTCCTCAGGGAAGGCGGGGAGGATAGGGACGGGTAGGGAGGCAAACAACCCTGTTTTTAGCCGCCGCGCGACCGCAATTCGGCGGCCAAAGCGGTATTGGCAAGCAGCATCGCTACCGTGAGCGGGCCGACGCCACCGGGCACGGGCGTGATCCAGCCGGCCACCCCGCGGACGCTCTCGAAATCGACATCGCCCACCAGCCGACTCGTGCCATCGGGGGCGGTGACACGATTGATGCCCACGTCGATCACGGCCGCCCCAGGCTTCACCATGTCGGCTGTCACGAGGCCCGGGCGGCCGACCGCCGCCACGAGGATATCGGCCTGCCGCGTGATCGCGGCCATGTCGGCCGAGCGGCTGTGGCAGAGCGTCACGGTGGCGTCGCCTCCCGGACCCTTCGCGGACAGCAGGAGGGCGAGTGGCTTGCCGACGATGTCGCTGCGGCCGATGATCACGGCATGCCGGCCGGCGGTTTTGATCCCGGCATCGAGCAGCATCCGCTGCACGCCCGCAGCCGTGCAGGGGATAAATCGAGCCCGCCCCTGGGAGAGAAGCCCGGCGTTTTCCGGGTGAAAGCCGTCGACATCGCGGTCGGGAGGCACGGCATCGAGCACGGCGACGGTGTCGACATGAGCCGGCAGCGGCAGCTGCACGAGGATGCCATCGGCCGGGCCCTGCTCCTCGCGAGCGATCGATTTCACGAGGGCGACCAGGGCCTGTGTGTCAGCCGTGGCCGGCACCCGCACGACCTCGGCATCGATGCCCACCCGCGCGGCCGCGGTCGCCTTGCTCTTCACGTAGGAGGCGCTGGCGGCCACATCCCCCACAAGCACGACCACCAGCCGTGGCGGCCGCTTGAACATGTCGCTGAAGGTCCGCACCTCGTCTGCGAGGTTGGCTTCGGTCCGCGCTGCCAGCGACCGGCCGTCGAGCAGCGTTGCCGCCGGCCGGTCGCTCATGCCTGGGCCTCCATCCACATCATCCGCAACTGGTGCTGGATCTCCTCGAGCAGTTTGGCCTCCTCGGCGGTGAGGTTGCCGACAGTCTTGGTCTCAAGCATCGCCAGCGTGTCGATGAAGTGCTGGGCCGTCGGCAGGTTTTTATGAGTCTTCTGCGTGATCGGATTGGGCACGCGGCCGAGGGCCATCAGGGCCTGCGTGAAGATCGTCTGCACCAGAAAATCAAAGGTGGCCGGCGGCCGCTGCAGGCCGGCATCGTCCTCGGCCACCATGTCGTCACCATCTCCCGGCTCGTCGTTCGCCATTGTATTTGTCTCCCGGTGTCGTCGCTTCAGGCCTCGGTCGCCCACGCACTGCCGGCATGCCGCTCCACGGCCGCGGCCACGAGCCCGGCAAAGAGCGGATGGGCCGCGGTCGGCTTGCTCTTGAATTCGGGATGAAACTGCACCGCCACAAACCACGGGTGGTCGGCCAACTCCACGATCTCTACGAGGGTGCCATCGGGGCTGGTGCCGGCGATCACGAGCCCGGCCTCTTTCAGCCGCTCGCGAAACTTCGGGTTGAACTCATAGCGGTGGCGGTGCCGCTCCGAGATGCTGTCGGCCCCATAGGCGGCAGCGGCCTTGGTGCCCTCGCCCAGCACGCAGGGCTGGGCCCCGAGCCGCATCGTGCCCCCCTTCTCGACCACGCCATGCTGCTCTTCCATCAGCGCGATCACGGGGAAGGGAGTGTCTTTCGAAAACTCGGTGGAGTGGGCCCCTTCCATACCGGCCAGGCTGCGGGCCACGTCGATCACGGCGCACTGCATGCCGAGGCAGATGCCCAGAAACGGCAGCCCCCGCTGGCGGGCGAAGGAAATCGCCTCCACCTTTCCCTCGACCCCCCGCTCGCCGAAGCCACCCGGCACGATTAGCCCGTCGAATCCGGCCAGTAAGCGCTCGGCTCCCTCCCGCTCGATATCCTCGCTCTTGATCGGCTGCACCCGCACCTGCGTCTTGTGGGCGATGCCGCCATGGTCAAGGGCTTCGTAGATGCTCTTGTAGGCATCGCGATGTTCGGCGTATTTGCCGACCAGCGCGATCGAGATTTCATGCTCGGGATTTCGTAGCCGATGGAGGATGTCGTGCCAATCCTCGAGATCGGCGGGGCCCGCCTGCATGCCAAACCGCTTGAGCACAAGTTCGTCGATGCGATTCGACTGTAGTGACAGGGGCACCTCATAGATCGAAAAGTCTTTGTCTCGCTCCTCGATTACGGCATCGAGCGGCACGTTGCAAAACAGCGCGATCTTCTCTCGGTCGGTCGTGTCGAGCCCCCGCTCGGTGCGGCAGACGAGCACGTCGGGCTGGATGCCGATCTGCCGCAGGATGCCCACCGAGTGCTGCGTCGGCTTGGTCTTCAGCTCCCCGGCCGCCTTGAGGTAGGGCACCAAGGTGAGATGAATGAACATGCAGTTTTCCCGGCCCACCTCCAGCGGAATCTGCCGGATCGCCTCAAGAAACGGCAGGCTCTCGATGTCGCCCACCGTGCCGCCGATTTCGGTGATCACGATGTCGGTCTCGGCGTCGGCGAGGTTTTTCACCATCTCCTTGATCTCGTTGGTGATGTGGGGAATCACCTGCACGGTCTTGCCGAGAAACTCGCCCCGTCGCTCCTTGTTGATCACCGAAAGATAGATCTGCCCGGTCGTGTAATTACTCTCCCGGGTGAGCTTGGTAGCGGTGAACCGCTCATAGTGGCCGAGGTCGAGATCAGTCTCGCTGCCGTCGTCCAGCACATACACCTCGCCATGCTGGTAGGGGCTCATCGTGCCCGGGTCGACGTTGATGTACGGGTCGAGCTTCTGCATCTTCACCCGTAGGCCGCGGGTCTCGAGCAGCATGCCGATCGAGGCGCTGGTGAGCCCCTTGCCGAGCGAGCTGACGACGCCACCGGTCACGAAAATATGCTTGGTCACGAGATGCGAGCTCCTTCCCATCCGTCCGGGGTGGTCGACCGTGGCCGCCTCCGCGGCCGTCGTTGCCGTGGATTGAACCGGAGATTTTACAGCCGGTCAATTCGCTCGCCGAATCGCCGCTTATGATCAGCGCAGGCGTCTCTTTGCCCGAGCCGCCGGGGCCGAGTGAGGCCTCGACTTCGGGATGCGAGGATACGCATACTCGTCTCGACCTTGCCCGGCCCCGGCTCGTCGTTTCCCTGCGGACGAGGGTGCGTGCCGGTGGCGGGGGCACGATTATGAGGTAGAGTTGATTCCATGAATTCAATGCACCCTGCCGTGGCCACGCCCTCCACCTCGAATCTGCGGATTCGGAGCCTGGAGCCGCTTGTGCCCCCCGCCCGGCTGCAGGCGCTGCTGCCGCTCGACGAGGCGGCGGCGGCCACGATCGTGACCGGGCGGCAGGCCGTCGAGCAGGTGCTCGCCGGTGAGGATCCGCGGCTGCTGGCCGTGGTCGGGCCCTGCTCGATCCACGATGTTGAGGCGGCCCGCGACTATGCCGCCCGGCTCAAGGCCCTGGCTGACCGGGTGGCCGACCGGCTGCTGGTGGTGATGCGAGTCTATTTTGAGAAGCCGCGGACAACCGTAGGCTGGAAGGGGCTGATCAACGATCCCCACCTCGATGACTCGTTTGACGTTGCCACCGGGCTGCGGATGGCCCGCGGGCTGCTCATCGAAGTGGCCCGGATGGGTCTGCCGACGGCGACCGAGTTTCTCGAGCCGATCACCCCGCAATACATCGCCGACACGATCGTGCTGGGTGCCATCGGCGCCCGCACCACCGAGAGCCCGACCCACCGCCAGATGGCCAGCGGCCTGTCGATGCCGGTGGGCTTCAAAAACTCCACTGACGGATCACTGCAGGCGGCGATCGATGCCATGCAGGCGGCCCGCACCCCCCACAGTTTCCTCGGCATCGACAATGAGGGGGGCACGGCCGTCGTCTCGACCGCCGGCAACCCGTGGGGCGTGCTTATGCTTCGTGGCGGCCGCAGCGGCTCCAACTACTCTGCCGAGGTGATGCACGACGCGCGACAGCGGCTCGAGACGGCTGGGCTCGCGCCGCGGATCATCGTCGACTGCAGCCATGCCAATTCGGGCAAGGATCACCGCCGGCAATCGGTCGTGTGGCGGGACGTGCTCGAGCAGCGGGCGGCCGGTGACCTGTCGATCGTCGGCATGATGCTCGAGAGCAACATCAATCCAGGCAGTCAGCCGGTGCGACGGGATCGGTCGCAACTGGAATATGGCGTGTCGATCACCGATGGTTGCATCGGCTGGGACGAAACCGAGTCGCTCCTGCTTGAAGCCCACGCCTGCCTCACAGCCACCGAGTAGGACAGGCTTCCCCCACCCTCCTTTTTGGACCCGCAGACACCTCGACTCGGTCCGGGTGGGTCGCTACGATCCGCGTCCCCTATTTGCGAAAGGATTCGCCATGCAGAGGTTTGTTCGGCTCGTCAGTGGCCTGCTTGTTGGTGTCGCGACTGCGACGAGCTTTGCCCAGTTTGCCCCGCAGCCGGTGCCCCAGCCAATGGCTCAACCCATGGCCCAGCCGATCCCGCAGGCGATGACGTATGGCACGTCCGAAATCCAGACCGTCGTGATGGCGCGGCAGGCGCTCGACGAGTTCTTCGGGCTGTCGATCGAGTCGATCCCGCCCAACATGCTCAACGACGCCTCCGGCGTGGCTATTTTCCCCAACATGATCAAGGGGGGCTTCATCCTCGGTGTGAACTACGGCAAGGGTGTGTTGCATGTCCGCAATCAGGATGGTTCATGGAGCCCGCCGGTGATGGTGACGATGGGGGGCGGTAGTCTCGGCTTTCAGGCCGGAGTGCAGGCTGCCGACATCGTCCTCGTGTTTAAGACGCCAAGGAGCCTCAATGGTATCCTCAACGGGCAGAAGGTGACGCTTGGGGCGGACGCTTCGATTGCCGCCGGGCCGGTGGGCCGTCAGGCCAATGCCAGCACAGACGCCCGACTCGGTGCCGAAATATATTCATACGCCCGTAGCCGTGGGCTGTTTCTTGGCGTGTCGCTTGGGGGTTCCGATGTGTCGATTGACAACAATGCCAACTCGATGCTGTATGGACGCTTTGGTGTGACGCCGGCGGATGTGTTTCAGAATCGCGGGCTGGCCATGCGGCCAGAGGTTGCACAATTGATCCAAGACCTCGATGTTCGCACACAGCGGCCGGTCGCTTCACCCGCAGGACAGGCCATGCCCGTACCTGGTCAGCCTGGAACACCTTCCCCGGCAGCCCCATTCGTTCAGCCAGCCACCCCTGCAACCGTCCCCAGTGCGTCCGCAGTGCCACCGGCATCAACGCCGGCCGCCCGCCTGTCGGCGGTGCCACCATCACAAGCGGCACCGCCTCTGGCCCCACTCGCACCGATCCAATCGGCTGTGACGCCATCGCGATTGGACAATCCACCACTGGTGCCGATCGTGCCGCGCTAACCTACGCGATGTTCACTCGGCAGTTGGACAGGGCCGAATCATAGGCAGCGGCAATCATCTGCACGGTCGTGCGGCCGGCATACATGCCAGTCTCCGGTTCACGATCTTCGCGAATCGCGTCAAGCAGATCGAGGGCCGCCCGTCGGCCCCACTTTGTACGTTCCGCTGCGCGGTCGATTTCTGGAAGTGGCGGATCATCAAGTCCGCCCGGGCCGATCGGTTGCCAGGGAAACTCCTTGTCGACTCGCCACAGCGGAGCGGCCCGGAAGTAGCAGTGGGGCACGTGATCGGGGCGAATGTGGATCGCCCCGGTAGTACCCACGACAGTCAGACCGAAGTTGGGCTGCTTGACGCCAGCCTCACGAATACTCCCGAAGTATCCGATCGGGCCATCTGCCAGGCCAAACATGGCAGCCATCGCATCGCCGGCGATGAGACCGATGCCCTCAGGGCCCTCGGCGAGATCGGCCTTCCCGATCGGTCGGCCGCCCTGAGTGATGGTTGCCTGGCACCACTTCGGCTCGCCCCCGAGGTCGGCCATCATGTCGAGGATGTGGCTGCCGAGCACCCACAGATCCTCACCGCCACCTCGACGATCCTCCTTCCCTCGTCCGCGAAGTTCGAGCACGTCGCCGATCCGGCCCCCATCGATGAGGTCACGGGTGGTGAGATAGGCGGCACTGTGGCGGTTGACGAACGCCACCGAGAGCTTTGTGCCGGCCTTCCGACAGGCGGCGATCACGGCATCCGCCTCAGTCGGCGTGCGAACAAACGGCTTCTCCATGAAGATGCCCTTGGCCCCAGCCTCGGCAGCGGCGATTGCCATCTCGGCATGGCAATCAATGTGCCGCATGCAGACGGCCACAACGTCTGGTTTCATCTCAGCCAGCATTGTTCGCCAGTCGCGGAAACCCTCCGCCGCAGTGAGACCATGACGGGCGACCCCCTTCGCGAGCCCCTCGGCTGACTCGTCAGCCACCGCCACAATGTCCGCACCCGGTTGACCCCGCCAGAGTTCGTCGATCGCATGGCCCCAGTCACCGCGGCCAGTCCGACCGATGACGCCGACCCGCAGGGAAGTGGATTGCAAGAGGGGCATGAGGATCTCCTTGCTGACAAAGAAACAGGAACACGAGTATGATCGTACTGTTTCACGCCCTCCGCCGCACCGGGGTAGGCACTGTCACAGCGGACCAACACGGATGCATCGAATTGCAACGGGAGGAATGCATGGTCCTCCCTTGGAGGAGCACGGGCATGACCTGACCAATCCCGTAATGGGGAACGGTGTTGATCGGGCGATGGCGATCGGCGTCGTCCTCAATCTTGGGTTTGTCATCGTGGAGGCCGTGTTTGGGGTGATCTCGGGGTCGCTGGCCCTCATCGCCGATGCCGGCCACAACGCCAGCGACGTGCTTGGGTTGCTCCTTGCCTGGGGCGCCGACTATCTGGCTCGTCGTCCCCCGACCCGGAAATACACCTGGGGGCTGCGGCGTTCGACGATCTATGCAGCCTTCTTGAACGCCGTGCTGCTGCTGGTGGCCTGCGGGGGAATCCTGTGGGAGGCTTGGCATCGGTTCACCGATCCGCAGCCGGTGGCTGGGCCAACGATGATCGTTGTCGCGTTTATTGGCGTGGTCATCAACACGCTCACGGCAATCCTCTTCATCCGGGGCCATCACGATGCAAACATCCGCGGCGCCTTCCTCCACATGGCCGCCGATGCGGCGATCTCACTCGGCGTCGTGGTCGCGGGCATCATGATCCTGTTCACAGGGCTGGACTGGATTGATCCGGTGGTGAGCATCGCGATCATGCTGGTGATCGTGGTCGGCACCTGGGGCCTCTTTCGCGAGAGTGTGGATCTCGCGCTTGACGCCGTCCCGCGGGGCATCGACATCAACGCCCTCGAAGCGGCACTGTCCGATCTGCCCGGCGTGGTGTCGACACACGACCTTCACGTCTGGGGCATGAGTACTTCAGAGGCAGCCTTGACGGTTCATATCAAGACAAATGAACGTGTTGCTGCCGATGCACTTCTCACTCAAGCTGAAACCCTTCTTCGAAACGACTTCGGGGTGAACTCAGTGACGATCCAGGTCGAGCACGATTCGTCCTCGCGGTGCGAGTCCGATCAACACGCGACATAGTTTAAGTTCGAGATGCCTCCGTTAGCGCGTGGTGAGGTCGAAATTCATGGTGTTCCGGCCCGGCGTGACTTCACACTGCAATGTGGTCTGAACATTGAATCGTGGTGGCACAGCTTCTTCTGTGATCGCCACCATTGGGCTATCCGGCGTGTCGTAGGCTTTCCGATGACCGACCACTCTTGCCGAAGTTACTTCCACGCGAAATTGCCCCTCTGGAGCCATGACGGTGAACTTGCCCGCCTCGATCGTCCCGCCTACCGGGGTTGTGGAGCCGATGGGCGAAAAACGAATCACGCCGTTCTCCAAGGCAACGCCGTCCAGCGTGACGCTGCCCGAAACAACATGCAAAGAGGAAGTATTCCCGCCGCAACCGAATAGGGAGATTAGAGGAAAAGCAAGCGCGGCGAGCATGAGAGGGATCAGGTATCCGCGCAATGGCTCATAAGGGGGTCGCATTTATTCACTCGAAACGACCTGATCGTCTTGTGCCGATCCAAGGTGTTGCCAAACATTTGCCGTAACAGAATCCGCAAAAAACCTGACGGCACCGTCTGCAAGTAATGCATTCACTCCGCCTGAATGCCTGCTCCGAGCAGCCTGGTGCCCACTCATTCCTGACGCACTTGTGCACGGCATTTTGGAATCCCCGTTATTGACGCACCAAATAGCGTCCGGAACAGAGGAATTGGGAGTGTTCATGGTCATGAACATCGATCCCGGATTGGCCCGGTCATCGTTGTAAAAATCTCCCCGTCCATCCCATGCGACATTGGCGTCGCTCTTCGCCACAATGATTTCTGACATGAGGAGAGTCTTAGAAAGACCGTCGGTTATATCTTGAAACTGTGACTGTCTCGGAGTAGCGCCCGCATGGGAAAAAACACCCAGATCGGATGATGGTGTTGTGGCGTTAACAGTCACGTTTCCCCAGCACACAAGATAATTTCCGCGTGCCCGCCAATAGCTATCGTCTTTCCATAAGGCACGAGGACGATCGCTCGCGCAGTAAAAGAGACTGACAGGACTAGCAAATGTTCCAGCCGTAGAGTTCTGGACGATAAAAGGGGGCAGATAAAAATTACTTACATTGCTGTCAAATCCCATGGTCACACCAGACTCCTCGATGAAGGGGAGGAGCATCGGCACAAACGTTTGGCGATAATTGGTTTTCGCAGTGTATGGAAGCTTGCCAAAACTGCCGTGGTGGCCATGCATTGCCAGTCCCCACTGCTTCAGGTGGTTATTGCAACTCATACGCCGGGCTGCCTCACGGGCGGCCTGAACAGCCGGGAGAAGCAAGCCGATGAGAATCCCGATGATTGCAATCACAACGAGAAGTTCTACGAGCGTGAATCCCGGTCGTATCGGGCTGGGGAAAAAGGTACGCATGGCGATTGTGCCGTGAAAATGAGGGACTCCCGACTCTATTGTATCGAAGAAGACGTTTAGGAACCAAAAAACTTAGGGATCACAGCTTTGCTAGGTCAATGGGGGGCATCGAACCGCGGCGCGGGCGATGCCGGCAAGCATGCGGGTGAACACCAGTTCGTGGAGCGGCCAGATGGCATACCAATAGGCAAGGCCACCGAGCCCTCTGGGATCAAACACGGCCGTTTGATGGATTGTCACGTCGCCGTCTCGGGGCACCACCTCAAACTCGAGCCAGCCGCGGCCCGGCATCTTCATTTCAGCGGCCAGCCGCAGCCGTCGCGGTCGGTCGCAGATCTCCACCTGCCAGCAGTCAAGCGTGTCACCGACCACGAGCCGATTGGGATCGCGTCGCCCCCGCGACATACCCGGCCCGCCTATGCAGCGATCCATCCAGCCTCGTAGCTGCCAGAGCCAGTCGCAGGCATACCAGCCATGGGGCCCACCGATCCGTTCGATCGCTGCAAAGGCCCGCTCCGGCGAGACCGACACGATCATCTGCCGATGATCAACCAGTCGCCCTCCCTCTGCACGGCCGCCATACCGGTGTGGTAAATCCTCAGCATCAGCAAAGTCAGCCCACCGCTTGCCAGCAAACTCACGGTCTTCGTTGAGCCCGGCCTCGCGGATCGCCGTCGGTAGGTTGCGGGGGCGAATTTCAAAATCGTGCAGCGCCGCGTCGCTTGTCACCACCGTCGGGTTTTTGAGGCCATCAATCAATTTGCGTCCTACCTTCGAATACTGCGGGGCGACCAGTTTCAGCCACAGGCTCGAGAGCCGAGGTGTGAGAACCGGCACCGGGATCATCAGTCGCTTCAAACCCCGCTGCCGAGCGTACTCATGCATGATAGCGCCGTATGATTCTTTGTCCGGTCCGCCCATCTCGAAGAGCCGCGGCCCGGTCTCGGGGAGGCCAATCGCAGCGGCCAAATAGCCCACGATGTCGGCGATGGCGATTGGCTGGGTTGGCGTGGCCACCCAGGCCGGGCAGATCATTACTGGCAGCCGCTCGACGAGCGTGCGGACCAGGTCGAACGAAAAGCTTCCCGCCCCGATGATGATTGACGCTCGAAACTCAATCACTTCCACGCCGCTTGCCCGGAGGATCGCCCCTACCTCGTGACGGCTACGGAGATGGGCGGAGAGCGTGTCGTCGTCGGCACCGAGGCCGCCAAGATAAATGATTCTCCGCACACCGGCCGCCTGGGCTGCCGCCCCAAACCGCTCCGCCGCGAGCCGGTCGGCCCGCTCGAAGTCGACGCCGCTCTCCATCGAATGGACGAGCCAGTAGGCCACGTCGATGCCGTTGCAGGCCTGAGCAAGGTCGTCGGGATCGGTGGCGTCGCCCGCCATGATGGTCGTGGTCGGGCCAACCTTGCCGGCGAGCTTTTCCGGCCGCCGTGCGAGGCAGCGAACAGCATGCCCGCGGCGTTCGAGTTCCGGGAGCAGGCAGCGGCCCACGTAGCCCGTCGCGCCGGTGAGCAGAATCTGCATCGAGCACGCTCCATCCTGTTGGGGCTCGCGCCGCCGACTGTTATGGGTTGTCGACTTCGAACGCCCGCTCCATCAATTCCGGATTGCCTTCCTTGAGACCGTAGAGGAACCATCGCACCCGCTGCTCACTCGTGCCATGGGTGAAGGCGTCGGGCACAACGTAGCCCTGCGACTGTTTCTGGATGCGGTCGTCGCCGATGGCGGCGGCGGCATTCACCGCCTCACGAATATCGCCCTCATCGACGATTCCCGCATAGCGGGCCACGTGGTGGGCCCACACGCCTGCCAGGAAGTCGGCCTGCAACTCCATCCGCACGGAGAGTTTGTTGTAGTCCTTCTCCGAGAGCCGGGGCCGCATCGACTGCACCTTGTTGCTGATGCCGAGCAGATTTTGCACGTGATGGCCGATCTCATGAGCGATTACGTAGGCCTGCGCAAAATCGCCGGGCGCGCCAAACCGCTGCTTCAGTTCATCATAGAAGGCGAGGTCGATGTAGACCTTCTTGTCGAGCGGACAATAGAAGGGGCCGGCGGCCGCACTGGCCAGGCCGCAGGCACTCTGCACGCGGTCGGTGAAGAGGACGAGCGTCGGTGGTGAGTAGCGTCCCTGAAAGTGCTGCGGGAAGAGCTTGCCCCACACATCTTCGTTGTCAGCCAGCACGACGGAGACAAACTGCTTCATCTCATCGTTGGCCTGCTGCTGCGGCGGGATTCGCTGCTGCTGTGCCGGCGGGGCGACAATCTTTGCCAGTTGCTCGGGCGGCGCTCCCAGAAACATCATCACGATCATGATCAGGATCGTGAATAGTCCTCCGCCCACCAACACCGGTCCGGCGACGTTGCGGCGATCCTCGACATTCGTGCTTTGACGACGGCCCTCCCAACGCATTGGCAAGCCTCACTCCATGGAAATGATTGTTGGCAGACGGCAAGTCCGATTCTTGTCCGCCCAATGTAGCAGCCGGCTGGCACCCGCTCATCTCAATCGGGTAGAGGCCTTCCCTTTGTTTCCGGCGCGAAGGCGAGTGCCACGATGCCGACGAGAAAAATCAATGACATCGACATTCCGGCGAATCGCCAATTTAAGGGAGCCGGGAAGTCGGGCCCGCTGAAGACCCGGCTTGTCAGGAGGCCGAACACAACGGGACCGAAGGCAGCCACATAGCGGCCCACGTTGTAGCAGAAGCTTGTTCCGGTGCTGCGGAGATGCGTCGGAAAAATCTCAGGGAAATAAATTGCATACCCCGCGAAGAGCGAGAGCTGGAAAAACCCCATCACGATGATCATCCAAAAGTCAGAGGGAGAATTCAGTTTCCAAAAAACAAGCGCCGTTGACAGCATCGCAGCCGTAAATGCCATCAGAAACGTGGGCCGGCGGCCGATGGTCTGGGCAAGGAGGCCGAAGGCATACATGCCGAGAAACGCTCCGACCTGCTGGCACAGCATTGTGATGCTTTGCCAGCGGGTCTGGCGGCTGCTGATCGTCGACTCCAGGCCCATCACCAATGATTCACCAGCGGGATCAAGCCCCGTCCGCTGGTCCTTGGGCGTCAGGTTTTTTTCCCAGGCATCGAGTTGATCGATGATCGCGATCTGGGCGGCATCTCCCGATGCCTTGTGCCGCGCTTCGGCGAAGACTGCCTCGGCAATGCCACGACGAAAAACAACCCGCGTGAGGTCGCCGCTGAAAAACCCGATCCCCCAGAGGCCGACAACTCCTGGAATGGCGAGAAACAGCCCTACCAGCGCATTCCTCCGCCAGCGCGGATCTCGAAAGAGAGCCCGGTAACTTCCTGCCTCACGAGCCCCGGCCTCCTGCGTGACTGCCTGCCAGCGATCTGGTTCCTTCAGTCGACTGCGGATGACCAGTGCCAAGAGTGCAGGGAGGGCCCCAATCACGAACATGATTCGCCATGCGCTCACGCCCTGCGCTTCGAGAGGCGCCAACCCCCAGCCGATAAAGGCAGCTGACACATTCCCGATGGCCGACAGAGCCTGTAGCAGACTGAGCGCTCTCGGGCGGGCGGAGTCGGGCATCACTTCCGCGCCCAGCGCTACGCCGCCCGCAA
>JAYQOK010000045.1:0-22947 GCA_038144795.1 Candidatus Kuenenia sp.
ATATTGTGTTGGCCGTGAAGAGCCTCGTGGTGAAAAATCATAGTGATTCACCGCGGGTCATTCGTGTTGAAAAAAGCGTGAAGGGGCCGCTTACTGCGGCAGATATCCAGACCGATGAGGCGGTCGAAGTCGTCAACAAGGATCTTGTCCTTGCCACGCTAACTGATGATGTGCCCTTTGAGTTGGAAATGGTGGTCGAGAATGGGCGCGGCTACGTGCCGGCCAGCGAGCACACTCCTGAAGCTCAGGAGATTGGAATCATCCCAGTCGACGCAGTATTCAGTCCGGTCACGCGGGTACGGTATGAAGTTGAGGAGACGCGAGTTGGTCAAAAGACCAACTATGACAAACTGACCATCGAAATCTGGACAGATGGTACGGTGACGCCGGAAATGGCCTTGGTCGAAGCCGCCAAGATTCTCCGCAAGCACCTGAATCCGTTTGTTGCCTACACGCAACCGGGGCCTGCCGTGAATCTGCCGGCGGCGAGCGATGTGTTCTTGGTGGAAGCGCCATTGGAGAGTCGTCTCGGCATGCTGGTGTCGGATCTTCGGCTTTCCTTGCGAGCCAACAACTGCTTGCACGAGGCTGGCATTGAGTCCATCCGAGATTTGGTGTGCCGAACCCGAGAGGAGCTTCTTGAAGTTCGTAATTTTGGGGAAACAACTTTGCAGGAGATCGATGGAAAGCTTTCCGAGTTAGGGCTTTCGTTGGGCATGCATTCGTCAACTCCCTTGGAGTCCTGAGCGGGAGCGCAGGCGGCCTTCTACCTGTCTCTTTGACTGAAAAGGAATTTTTATGCGTCATCGTCGGAAAGGTCGAACCCTGGGGCGTAGTCCTTCCCATCAGCGCGCGCTCCTGCGAAACTTAGCCTCAGCGCTGCTCCTCACCGAGAAAGATGCGGACGATGATGGGGCGGCGAAGGTCCGCGGTCGGATTATCACGACCGTGTCCAAGGCCAAAGAGGTTCGTCCGCTTGTGGAGCGGTGTGTGACGATCGCCAAACGCGGTCTCATCGCGGAGGCGCATGCCAAATCATTCGGCATCGAGGCTGATCGAGACTCCGTCGAATGGAAGAAATGGCGGGGGAGTGACCAGTGGCGACAATGGGCGGCCGCAATGGCCCCCGCAGTTTCTGCCCGCCGGCGAGTTGTAACGCTTCTTGGTGACAAGAAGGCCACACGAGTTTTGTTCGAGCGGGTTGCGCCACGATTTTCAAGTCGGCCCGGTGGGTACACTCGAATTCTGAAGCTTTCGAAGCCACGGCTCGGCGATGCCGGTCCGCAGGCGATTCTGGAATTTGTGAGTGCTGGAGCAGGAGCGGAAGCGGCCATTGCACCGAAATTATCGGGTTCTGCCGGCGGTTGACGCTTTTTGCGTGGTTTGTTTCGCTTTTTGCCGACATACTATATGATTCACTGAGAGCGGATTTGGCTCTCAGGGTGAGTCACGTACGCGGTGAGGATATCGTCATGCGGCGGCTTCAGCAGGCGCTGGTTTGGTTTTCGGTTGCTCTGGCGATGGCGGTGCCTTTGTCGTCGCCCGCTGATGAGGCGGCATCATCTTCAGGGGCAGGCGGTTCGCGTCGCTCAACCGAAGACTTCGGCATTCCGCATGTTGCCTTCATTAACCAGCAGATCGAGGCGGGCTGGGCAGATGCCGGTATTCGGCCTTCACAGCCGGCGACGGATGGCGAATGGTGCCGGAGACTTTTTCTTGATGTGATTGGCCGAATTCCCACACTGGAGGAACTTGATTCCTTCGAGAAGGACTCCTCGTCGACGAAGCGCGTTGAACTAGTTGATCGGCTCTTGGGCGATGATTACGTCGATGAGTACGCCCGCCACTGGACTGACGTCTGGACGACGATTCTCATTGGTCGCGATGTCGATAACGACCTCGTGGATCGGCCCGGCATGCGTCAGTATCTCCGTCGGGCATTTTCCAAAAACACTCCATATGATCGCTTCATGGAGGAATTAGTGACGGCGTCGGGAGTCAATCGCAATGCGGAAGGCGTGAAAGATTTTGACGGCGCCGCTAATTTTCTGAGCGGAAAATTGGCAGAAGGCGGTGTGCAGGCTGCAGCCAAGACGGCTCAGGTTTTTCTCGGGATACAAGTTCAATGTACGCAGTGCCACGACCACCCCTTCAACAATCACAAGCAAAACCAGTTCTGGGAGTTCAACGCCTTCTTTCGTCAGACGCGGGCTCTGCGCAGATTTGAGGGCTCGCGGGACGTGCAGTCAGTTGAGTTGGTAGATGAAGACTTCTCTGGAGAGCGTGGGGGGAGTCCGGTAGAGGCTGAGATTTTCTATGAGCGGCGGAATGGCCTCATGAAGGTGGCTTTCCCGGTGTTTGTCGATGGAACAGAGATTTCTCGGAGTGGGTATCTGCCTGGCAAAATGGATGACGGCACGGAGTACGGCGCGCATCGTAGGCAAGAACTGGCAAAATTGATGAGGGCCAGCCCTCTTCTTCCATTGACGATTGTGAATCGCATGTGGGGCCAGTTTCTTGGCTACGGATTCACCAAGCCGGTGGATGATTTGGGCGACCATAATCCACCGTCTCATCCTGAATTGCTCGACGGGCTGGCTCAGCGGTTTCGTGAGCAGAGTTTTGATCTGAAAGAATTGGTTCGTTGGATTGTGTTGTCTCGTCCGTATTCACAGTCGAGCAAGTACACGTCAAGCAATGCCATCGACGACCCCTCTCTTGGAGAAACCCCGCTTTTTTCCCGCTTTTACATGCGTCAGATTCAGGCTGAGCAGTTGTATGAGTCACTGCTAACGGCTACGAAGGCGGATCGCGTTGGGGGCGAGGAGGCTGCGAAATTAAAGGACGCTTGGATGGCGCAGTTTGTCACGGCCTTCGGCACTGATGAGGGCGATGAATCAACCACTTTCAATGGGTCGATTCCTCAGGTTCTGATGATGTTCAATGGGGATCTGATAAAGAAGGCAGTCTCTGTGAACCAAGGTGGATTTCTGGATGACATTGCCAAGAGTAGTTCTAGCAACTCTGCCAAGATCAACACGCTGTACGCGGCGGCGCTGGCGCGTCGGCCCACGTCCCGCGAAATCAAGACATCTAATGCAATCATGATTGCCCGGAAGGGTGATGCTGTTGAGGCGCTCCAAGACATCTGGTGGGCGGTTTTGAATTCCAATGAGTTTATTATCAACCACTGAGTGTGGCCAGTTGGTCCGTGTGGGAATAAATGGCAAGGCGACTCGCGGTTACAGTTGAACCAGTTTCTGAGTCATGTTTTTCAATGGAGAATCGTATGAATAAGCTTCTCACCCCTTTCGATGTGTCGCGTCGCCATTTTTTGAGCCATATGGCAGGCGCTGCGGCGCTTGCTGGGCCGGCTACGGCGTTCACCAATTCGATTCTTGCGAACGCGACGGATATGAAAAAGCGGCACAAGGCTGCCATTCTGCTCTGGATGGGAGGCGGCCCGAGCACCATGGATATTTGGGATCTTAAGCCAGGAGCCGCAACTGGCGGTCCGTTCAAGCAGATTTCGACATCGGCTGACGGGGTGGCAATCTCCGAGCATATGCCGCTCATGGCCCAGCAGATGCATCACATGGCGATCGTGAGATCCATGAGTACTCGCGAGGCTGACCACATGCGTGGCCGCTATTACATGCACACAGGGTATGTGCCCAATCCAAATGTTGAGCATCCCAGTTACGGTGCAGTTGTTGCGCATGAGCTGGTTGACCAGGTGCCGAACCTGGATATTCCGCCATTCGTAGCTGTTGGCGGGGGCAGTGTGGGCCCCGGATTCCTCGGGATGACATGGGCTCCGTTCGTGGTTGATTCCAATGGCAGGGTGAAGAATCTTGATATGGGTGTGGATCCGACCCGTGTCGCTGCGAGGCTGGAGATGCTTTCCGCAATCGAGAGCAAGTTTATCGGAGAGAAGCGTGGCGGCGCTGCGGACGATCACTACAAGGTTGTTGATAAGACCGTGAAATTGATGTCAAGCGATCAGATGCAGGCCTTTAAAGTGATGGAAGAGCCTGAAGCTGTTCAGGAGCGTTATGGCAAGACTGGTTTTGGCCGTGGCTGTCTTCTGGCTCGACGGCTTGTTGAGGCGGGGGTGCCGTTCGTTGAGGTCGATCTCGGCGGATGGGACAATCATGCCGATATCTTCACCACACTTGCTGATCGTAAACTGCCAGAGCTTGACAAAGCCATGAGCGCACTTGTCAGCGACCTGGCAGACCGAGGCATGCTTGATGATACGGCGATCATCTGGATGGGAGAGTTCAGTCGCACGCCGAACATAAACGGTGGCGGTGGCCGAGATCATTGGGCGCGGAGTTGGAGTGTTGTTGTGGGTGGTGCTGGCTTTAAGCGTGGCGTTACGGTCGGTGAGACAAGTTCCGATGGCAAGGAGGTTGTTTCGGAGCCGTACACGTCACAGGATCTCATGGCAAGCGTTCTCCAATCACTCGATATCTCGTTGGAGAAGACGTTCACAGCGAAGAATGGTCGGCCGATGAAGATTGCCAACTCGGGCCGCGTGATCAAGGAGTTGTTTAGCTGATCCCGAGGGGTGATGTCTGTGAGATCGCCCCGTCCTGCACCTTCGGGTGAGCAACGATATCCTTTTGGTGGGATGGAGGTTACGCGACGCGTATTGTCTCGCGGGAGGAATGCTCTGCGGGATCATTACCGTTGTCGGGAGTGGTGCGGATGGCGGTCGAGTTGAGCGTCGACACATGGAGAACCGGAGACGCGGCCGACCTCTATGAGGTAGCTCGCTGGGGGAACGGCTATTTTTCAGTCGGCCCACGGGGGACGCTCCTGGTGCATCCTGACAAAAACCCCACCGCAGGCATCGACTTGAAGCAACTTGTCGATAGGCTACAGCAGCGGGGGATCGACCTTCCAATCCTGCTGCGTTTTGCGGAAATCCTCCAGCATCGACTCGGAGAGATTCACCGGGCCTTTGACGCTGCCATGAAGGAGAGTGGCTTCCGGGGTGACTACTGCTGTGTGTATCCGATCAAGGTCAATCAGCAGCGCCAGGTGGTAGAGGAGGTGCTGCGGTTTGGTAAGGAGCACTGCTTCGGTATTGAGGCAGGCAGTAAGCCGGAACTCCTTGCAGTGATTGCGCTCACTGATAATGAGACACCGATCATTTGCAATGGCTTCAAGGATGCCGAGTTTATCGAAATGGCGATGCTCGCCCAGAAGATCGGCAGACAGATCATTCCGGTGGTCGAGCGGTTCTCTGAACTCCACCTGATTCTTGACTGCGCAACGCGGGTTGGCGTGCGGCCCCGGATTGGCATGCGGGTGAAGCTGGCAACACGGGGTAGCGGACGGTGGCAGTCATCCGGCGGCTTTCGCAGCAAGTTCGGCCTGACAGTGAGCGAACTGATGAAGGGCCTCGAAGTGCTCCAGTCACTGGGCATGGAGGATTGCCTGCAACTGCTCCACTTTCATCAAGGAAGCCAGATCACCAACATCCGGCATATCAAGGCGGCCCTCAATGAGGCCTCACGGGTTTATACGGAGCTGGTCAAGCGGGGTGCCGGCCTTCGCTACCTCGACGTCGGTGGTGGCCTGGGAGTTGATTACGACGGCTCGCAGACCAACTTCGAGTCGAGTGTGAATTACAGCCTGCAGGAATATGCCAACGACGTCGTCTACCATGTGCAGAATGCCTGCGACGAGGCCGGGGTGGCCCATCCGACCATCATTTCCGAAAGTGGACGGGCGGTGGTCGCCTACCACAGCATGCTGATTTTCGGTGTGCTCGGGGTGTCGGAGCAGAGCGGTAGCGGCACGGTGACCACCTTGGCGGACGATGCCGAGCAACCGCTTCACGACCTGCTCGAAACCTATCAGTCGATCAATGTTCGCAACCTGCTCGAGAGCTTTCACGATGCCCAGCAGGCGCTCGACATGGCGATGAACCTCTTCGCCAGTGGCTACCTGCCGCTCGACCAGCGGTCAGCCGCTGAAAACCTGTACTGGGCGATCTGTCGGAAAATCATTCGGCTGGTCAAGCAGTTAGAGTTTGTGCCCGAAGAACTTGAATCGCTCACGGCCTCGCTTTCTGATACCTACTTTTGCAACTTCTCGCTCTTCCAGTCGATGCCCGACAGTTGGGCCATCAAGCAGCTTTTCCCGGTGATGCCGATCCATCGGCTCGACGAACGGCCCAATCGGAACGCCGTGCTTGGTGACGTGACCTGCGATTCCGACGGCAAGATCGACCAATTTATCGACCGTCGCGATGTGAAGCGGACGCTTCCGCTCCACGAGTGGAAAAATGAGCCCTATTACCTCGGTGCCTTCCTGATCGGTGCCTACCAGGAAATCCTCGGCGACCTGCACAACCTCTTTGGCGACACCAACGCGGTGCACGTGAGCACCGATTCCCGCGGCGAGGTGGTCGTCGATGCCGTCATCAAGGGGGATACGGTTCGTGAGGTACTTGACTACGTGGAGTTTGAGCCCGATCTCCTCGTACAGCAGTTGCGGGTGTCGATCGAGCAGGCCGTGCGGGCCGGTCACATCGGCGACAACGAGGCGGGCCGGTTTCTTCGCTTCTACGAGGAGGGGCTCGGCGGCTATACCTACCTCGAAGAACCCTCGCAGGGCTGACGGCCCCCATGCACCTGATTCGCGTAGGCGGCACCGCCCTCAACCAGACACCGCTTGATTGGAACGGCAACCGCGACCGAATCCTCGCTGCGATCGCCCTCGCCCGCGAGCAGGAGATCGGGATCCTCTGTCTGCCGGAACTCTGCCTCTCCGGCTACGGCTGCGACGACATGTTTCAGTCGCCCGGAGTGCTGCGGACAGCGCAGGATGTGCTTGCGGAGATCGTGCCTGCGACGGCCGGAATCATTGCCGCGATCGGGCTGCCAGTGCGGTACGAAAGCGGTGTCTATGATGCGGTGGCCCTGCTTGCCGACGGCCAGATCGCCGGAATCGT
Organism: Candidatus Kuenenia sp.; assembly: GCA_038144795.1. GTDB lineage: Bacteria > Planctomycetota > Planctomycetia > Pirellulales > UBA1268 > CACORA01. Next base: position 6,971 of record JAYQOK010000045.1, read on the forward strand.
GGCCAAGCAGCATCTGGCCGGCGAAGGCATCCACTATGAGCCGCGATGGTTTCGCCCCTGGCCCCGAGGCCACCGGGCAACACTGTCCATGGCGGGCAGACAGGTTCCACTTGGCGACCTGCGGTTTGACTGCAGCGGAGTGCGGATCGGCTTCGAGATCTGCGAAGACGCCTGGGCACCCGACCGGACCGGCGCCGATCTGGCGGCCCGTGGCGTCGATCTGATCCTCAATCCGTCAGCGAGCCACTTCGCCTTCGGCAAGGACGAGGTCCGCCGCCGATTCGTGCAAGAGGGAAGCCGGGCCTTTGGCGTTGCCTACATCTACGCGAATCTGCTGGGCAACGAGTCGGGCCGGGCCATCTACGACGGTGGCGTGCTGATCGCCTCCGCCGGGCACATGGTCGCGGCAGGCCGGCGATTTTCCTTCACCGATCAGGCTGTGGCCTCGGCCGTGATCGACATAGATGCCATGCGGCTGGCCCAGACCAGGCTCTCCCTGGAGCCCCGGCTGGAATCTGATTCGCGGGGCTGCGTGTCTGTGCCCTTCGCGCCCGACGTCGTCGATCTCGTCGAGGATACCGGCACCAAGGATGCCCGCGATGCCTGGGAGCATGGCGATCATGCCAAGGAAGAGGAGTTTGCCCGGGCGGTGTCGCTAGGCCTGTTCGACTCCCTCCGGAAAAGCGGCTCCCGAGGCTTCGTCGTGTCGGCCAGCGGTGGGGCCGACTCGTCGGCTGTGGCCTGCCTCGTTGCGATCGCCATTGCGTTGGCAACCCGAGAGCTATCCACCGTTGAAGCCGCCGCCCGCCTCGGGATCGAGCCTCCGGCGGGCAGCGATGCCGTCCGAGCCCTCGTGGGCCGCGTGCTCACCTGCGTCTACCAATCGACGGCCAACTCCGGCCCCGTGACCCGAGCCGCCGCCCATGATCTGGCCGATGCGCTGGGGGCGACGTTTCACGAGTTTGACGTGGAGCCGATGGTCGCCGCCTATACCGCCGCTGTCGCTACGGCCATCGGCCGTCCGCTGGAGTGGTCTCGTGACGATATCGCCCTGCAGAATATTCAGGCTCGGACCCGGTCGCCCGGCGTCTGGATGCTCGCCAACGTGAACAGGGCGTTGCTCCTCTCCACGAGCAACCGGTCTGAGGCGGCAGTCGGCTACGCTACCATGGATGGTGACACCTCCGGCGGTATCGCGCCGATCGCCGGGATTGACAAGGCATTTCTGCGGCGTTGGCTTGTCTGGCTCGAACGTACTGGCCCGGAAGGGCTGGCCCCGATGCCGGCATTGGCGGCCGTGAATGCCCAGGCACCGACGGCCGAATTGCGGCCTGCCGGCTCGGGGCAGACCGACGAGGGCGACCTCATGCCCTATGACGTGCTCGATGCGATCGAGCGGTCCGCCATCCGCGACAAGCAGTTGCCCGTCGAGGTGTGGCGGCGGATGCGGGTGGTCTTTCCGGAGCATGAGCCGCGGCAGCTGGCGGCATGGACGGAGCGGTTCTTCACGCTCTGGAGCCGCAACCAATGGAAGCGAGAACGCTACGCCCCGTCGTATCATCTCGATGACGAGAACCTCGATCCGAAGACATGGTGTCGATTTCCGATCCTCTCGGGTGGCTTCGCTCGTGAATTGGCTGACTTGCGGGCGGCTGCGGCGCGATAGTCGTTGAAGAAACCCGCTCTGGGGTGCCCGTGCCGCATCGCCGGACGTTCGCTGCGGCCATCCTGGCCTTCGCTCCTGGATCGCCTCCGCTCCCGGCATCCTGGCTCCTCTTGCCAGCAACGCCGGCTCTGCGGCACGGGTATCCAAGAGCTCCGTCTGACGGCCTGGTAGTCGCGACGGTGATCTACGTCATCATTTCTGAAAGGTATTCAGCAAGCGCGTCGGCGGCGCGGTGGGCGTGTTCGCGGAGTTCGGCGAGTTCGCCGATCGCTGAGGGGCGTCGCCAGGCGAGGCGGAGGGCGGCGCCCGCCTGACGGGCGGGGCTGGGGATGGCAGCAAGGGCGGCGATGTCGGGGGCGATTGACTCAGTGGCGGTGTCGCTCACGGCGCGGATGACGTAGCAAGGAATGCTGGCCCGGGCGGCGACGGATGCAATCCACCAGGACTCCATGTCAACGGCCACGGCCCCCGTGGCGGCATGGAGAGCCTGCTTTGTGGCCGGCGTCGAGACGACAGTGTCGCATGTCATGAGGAGCCCGCTTGTCGGAGGCTGGCGGTTGCCGGGTTGCGGTGGGAGAGGGGAGAGTCGTCGGGTGTCGGCTGAGTCGGGGTGGCCGAGCGTGTCGGGAACGATAACCGTGGCACGGGGGATCGCCGGATCGAGGCCGCCACAGAGCCCGGCGGAGATGATGGCCTGCCGTGGGCGGTGGCCGTCGATCACGAGCTGCGCCGCCTGTTCGGCAGAAGTGCGGCCCACGCCGGCCTCGATAATGGCCAGTGACCGGCCGCCGAGTCGACCGACGGTGATCCGCCGATCTGCCGCCCGCAGTCGCATCATGCCTTCGAGCCGCTCACACAATGGCTGCGCTTCCAGCGGCAACGCCATCACAACTCCGATATCGACCTCGTCGAAAGTCTGCTGCATGCCCCTTAAGGTAGCGTTTTTACGGTGTTTGTGGCGGGTTTCCCGTGAGCGCAAACGGCCTCGCCCCTGGCGTTGCCGATTGCTACAGTCCCGCCGTTGGAATTCGGGATCGAGGCGGATCCGCCGGCGGTTCCCCTGCCTGCCAGGAGAGGCTTTCGTGCGAGCAGTACGCGGATGGATCGAGCGAGTGCTGGTGGCCGGTCTTGTCGGATGCGGAGGCATCGCGATGGCCCAGCAGTCTGCGCAGCCTGCTCAGCCACGGCCGGCGGCCCCGGCATTCCCACAGCTCACGCAACAGCAGCAGGCCGCGCTCGAACAGTTGCTGGCCGCCTGGGAGACCCGCAACGCGTCGGTCCGTACCTGGTCGTGCGGCTTTCACAAGTGGGAATACAACGCCTGGAGCCCGACGAACGCGGGTGAGCAGTTGGCCTTCGCTGAGAGCAGCGGCGAAATCAAGTATGCCGCTCCCGACAAGGGGCTCTTTCGCGTGAAGGCCTCAAAGCAGTGGAATCCTGAGACGCGACGATACGAGGTGCGAACCGGTGAGGCAGGTGAACACTGGGTGTGCAACGGCACGAGCATCTATGAATTTCGCCATGCCGAGCGGCAGCTTCGTGAGACGAAACTTCCTCCCGAAATGCAGGGCAAGGCGATCAGTGACGGACCGCTGCCGTTTGTTTTTGGTGCCAAGGCGGAGACGCTCAAGAAACGCTATGCGATGCGAATCATCACGCCGCCGGGTGTGACCGACCAGGTGTGGCTCGAGGCGCTGCCACGGTTTCAAGCCGATGCCGCCAACTTTTCGAAGGTGGAGTTGATCCTCCAGGCCCGCGATCTGATGCCGTTTGCGATCCAGATTTACAAGCCGGGCGGGCAGGACCGTGATGTCTTTCAGTTTGACCCCAAGACGAGCCTCATCGACCGGGGCCTTGACATGATTCGCGACTTTTCGCGACCCATTACGCCACTCGGCTATACATTTATCTCGGAAGATGCGGGGGGTGGGCAGCCGCCGGCGCCCCCGCCGCGGTCAGCGGGGCCGGTGGTGCTTCCGCGGGCCGGATGAGGATCGCGGCGTCGTGCGGATCCCGCGGGCGGTATACTAAGAAACGAATCATTCGTCCTTCTCTGAGGTACCGATGCCGCTCATCGATCCTTCCCATCCGCTTGCGGATCTGCTTCGGCGCGACCGACGCTACCCACTTGATGCCTACGTGTTCATCCTCGAAGCCTTGTCGTTTGCTCAGGAGGCGCTCGGCATGGGGCAGGAGCCGCCGGCCGAGGAGTTGGAGCCGATTCCGGGGGGCGAGCTAGCGCCGGCAGGCCGCTCGCGATCGAAGACGGGGCGTTCCCGCCGCCGTCGTGCAGAACGCCACCTCACCGGCCAGGAATTGTGCGAGGCGTCCCGACAGTATGCCCTGCAGCAGTATGGCTACCTGGCTCGCACGGTGTTGGCGACGTGGGGCCTGAAGTCGACCGACGACTTCGGTGAACTGGTCTTCAACATGATCGAGATCGGGCAGATGCGAAAAACCCGGCACGACAAGCGGGAAGATTTTCACGAACTCTACGATTTTCGGGAGGCGTTCTCCCGCAACCTAGCGTTCGTCGCCCCCGAGGCGGAGTGAGGCCTGTCAATGTCGGCGCAGGTTGCTCAGGCCAGCCCATCGGCACGTGGCTCCCATGCCTGGCTCGCAATGGCCGTGGTGGCTGAAGCGATGTGGATGATGTTCTTGGTTTGGATGGCATGGCAGGCGTGATTTCTCATCTCGATCGGGTGCCGTTGTGGGCGGCGTTCATCCCGCTGGGGTTCTATCTCCTTGTCGTCGGCGGAGCCCATCTCAGCCGTCGCCCGTTGGCCATCGGTGGTGGCTGGGATTGGGTGCTCCTGGGAGCGGCCGTTGCCGGCCTGATGGTGGTCGGGCCGCTGGCACTCCTGCAGCCGGCGATGGGCAACGCGCCATGGACCGTCATCCTGTTGCTGGTGCTTTTTGTGCTGCTGGTCGCGCTTGGCGCGCTTGTGTCGCGCCCGCGGCTGGTGATCTACAACATCACGCTCGATCAGTTGCGGCCACTGCTGGCCGATGTCGTTACCGCGCTCGATACCTCCGCCCGTTGGGCTGGGAGCACCGCGGCCCTGCCGGCTCGGCAGTTGGAGGTGCGGATCGATGGTCACGGACCATGGCGGACCGTCAGCCTCGTGGCAGGAGGGGAGCGATCCGGCGCCGAGGGCTGGAACGAACTCTGCCACCGGCTGCGACAGAAACTGAGCGGAGTACGAGTCCGGGCGAGTCCGTGGGCGGCCCTTTTTCTTCCGCTGGGCGCTGCGGTGCTGGTGGCGTCATGCTGGATGGCCTACGCCTCGTCCTCACCCGGTGGCCCCGTCCCCGCTGCTCCTGCCGCGTCTTCCGGAGAAGAGCCCGATGCCGGTTCACGTCGACCTGACTCCTCATGAGATCACCGTTCCCGTTGTGATCCGAAACGCCTCGCCGGCGCGGCTCTACGAGGATGCCGTCTCTCGAGAACATGCAGGGATCGTCTCCAGCGGGGCGATCGCCATCCGCTCCGGTGCCAAGACTGGCCGTAGCCCGGCGGACAAGCATCTCGTCCGGCGGCCCGAATCGGAGCACGACGTCTGGTGGGGGCCGGTGAACCATCCGATCGACGAGCACACGTTTCTACTCAACCGCCAGCGGGCGATCGATTACCTCAACACCCGCGATCAAATCTATGTGTGCGATGGTTATGCCGGCTGGGATCCGGCCAGCCGGCTGAAGATTCGCGTGCTCTGCGGCCGGGCCTACCACGCCCTGTACATGCACAACATGTTGATTCGCCCCTCACTCGCCGAACTCGAGCAGTTCGGCGCTCCGGATCATGTGATCTACAACGCCGGCCAGTTTCCGGCCAATCCCTATACGGCCCAGATGACCAGCCGTACGAGCGTCGATCTCTCCCTCGAACGCCGCGAGCAGGTGATTCTCGGCACCGAGTATGCCGGCGAAATGAAGAAGGGCGTCTTCACGATGATGCACTGGCTACTCCCCGGCCGCGGCATCCTTTCGATGCACTGTTCTGCCAACGAGGGTCCAGCCGACGGGGATGTGGCGCTCTTCTTCGGCCTCTCCGGTACCGGCAAGACGACCCTCTCAGCCGATCCGGCCCGGCGGCTGATCGGCGACGACGAGCACGGCTGGGGCGACGACGGCATCTTCAACATCGAGGGGGGGTGCTACGCCAAGTGCATCCATCTCTCCGCGGCCAAGGAACCGGAGATCTATCGGGCCATCCGATTCGGCACGGTATTGGAGAACGTGGTCTACGAGCCGGCCACCCGGCAGGTCGATTTCGAATCGAGTGCGATCACGGAAAATACCCGCGCCGCCTACCCGATTGACTTCATCGACAATGCCGCAATTCCCTGTGTGGCCAGCCATCCCCGCAACGTGATCTTCCTTACCTGCGACGCCTCTGGGGTGTTGCCGCCGGTAAGCCGCCTTTCGCGGGAGCAGGCGATGTATCACTTCCTTTCCGGCTACACCGCCCGCGTGGCCGGCACCGAGATGGGGATCGTGGAGCCGCAGGTAGCGTTCTCTGCCTGCTTCAGCGCCGCCTTCCTCGTGCGGCACCCGGCGGTTTACGCCCGACTGCTCGCGGAGAAACTCGAGCGGCACGGGGCCCAGGCCTGGCTTGTGAACACCGGCTGGACGGGGGGCGCATATGGTACCGGTCGCCGGATCGATCTCGGTGTGACCCGGCGAATCATCGATGGCATCCATGCCGGCACGCTTGCCAAAGCCCCCGTGGCCCGCGATCCCGTCTTCGGCCTCGAGGCGGTGACGGCTGTGCCGGGCGTGGATCGGGCCGGGCTCGTGCCTGCCGAGGTCTGGAGCAGCGGCTCCTCCTGGGAGCAGGCAGCCCGCAAGCTGGCTTCCCGCTTTCGGGAAAATTTTCAAACCTACGCCGTGGAGGCCGGGAGGGATATTCTCGATGCGGGGCCCACTGCCGCAGGGTAGCCTGCTCACGGTCGGGCCGGCGATCGATCTTTCGCGGCGGCTTTTTTGGTCGTTTGGCGTTATCCGATCGCCGGCGTCCTGAGCTTATAGCCGCTATCGATCACCTCTCCTGGAAGTGGCTGGCTCTCTTCATTGGGGATCATCACCTCGACATAGGCCGGGGCGTCTTCAGCGGCGATCCTCGCGAGCACCGAGTCGAGCTCCGCATTAGTGGTGACCTTCGCCACGATCCAGCCCCTGCAGCCGAACGCCTCGGGTAGCAGGTGGTACTTCACTGCCGCGAGATCATCATATTCGTGGCCGCGTTCGCTGATCACGTCCTCGACACCGTAGAGGCCATTGTTAAGCACGAAGATCCGCGGCGTGATGCCGTACCGGCCCATCACCGCCAATTCGTTCAGTGTGAGTTGGTGGGAGCCGTCGCCGGTAACCATCCATGTTCGGCCTTCCGTCTTCGCCATGGCGACACCGAGGCAGGCGGGCGTCGCCCAGCCGATCGAGCCCCAGAGACCCTGCCCCTCGGCACCGACGCCCTCGGGCAGCAGCATCTTGTTGATATGTGTCATGCAGGTGCCGGTTTCGATGACCAGCGTGTCACCGGCACGGAGTTGCCGCTGCAGGCGTGGATAGAAGGATGCCGAGCAGGTCGGATCACCAGCCGCACCGTTCATCGGCAGTACGTCGATTCGCGGCCACGATCCCGCGGGCCGCGGTGGCGCCTGCATCGCCAGCGCCGTGAGCACATCGTCAATTCCGGCACCGACAAAGACCTTGTCGTGTGATCGCACCCAGTTGTCGTGGATACTGACGACATTCGCTGGATCCGGCTGTCCGGTCCAGAGGCCGGTGTTGAGTTCGGTCGTCACCATGCCGCCCAGATCGATGACGAGATCGGCGGCGGCGACCGCGTCGCAGATCGCCGGAGAACTCGACCATCCGCCGGCGTACAGACCCATGAACTGTGGCATCGATTCGTCGAGTGTGCCCTTATCGTTGGGCATCGTCACGAAGGGGATGTTGGCCCGGCGAATGAACTCCGCGGCTTGGTCGCGCACGCCGTAGCGTGAGACAAGTGCCGTGACGAATGCCACGGGGTTTGCGGCAGCCGCGAGCCGCGCGAGCACCGTCCCAACCGCGGCGTCAAGCTCGGCCTTCACGCTCTGCTGCCGCTTGATCGCGGCGATCGGCCTGCCAGTGATCGGTGATCCGAGCACCGGCATGATGCCGTACAGTTCCGAAATCACGATGTATGCTGGCATGCTCTGGCGAATCGCCTCACGAATCACCCGCTCCATCTCGTTGACACAGGTGTCGGGCGTTAGTACCGCGGTCACGCAGCATGCCGATGCCGAGATCGACTGGAAACGATCGTAGATGGTGTCGCCGAGATTGTGGTGGGTGATGAGGCCAAGCCGTTGAATCCGTTCGCTCGGCATGCCCACGAGGTGAAACACCGGCAGCCGATGGGCCCGGCTCCCCATGACGCCGTTGATCGCCGACAACTCGCCCACCCCGTATGTTGTGGAGAGCATCGCGGCACCCCGGATGCGGGCGTAGCCGTCGGCGGCGTAAGAGGCATTTAGCTCATTCGCACACGCGACCCATTTGAGGCCGGGCACCTGCTCAGCCGCATCATCGATGGAAAAAGCGTAGTCGCCGGGTACACCGAAAATCCGGTCGATGCCGAGTTGGGCGAGCCGGGTCAGGGCGTATTGGGCGACGGTGAGGCCGGCCATGGGCGAAGCTCCTGTGGAATGGCAGGGTAGTTGTGGGGGAAATCTGGCTCCAAATGGTCGGCCACTAGTGCGCGATCTTTCAAACCTACGCGGAAGAGGCTGGAATGGATATGCTACGTCAAATATCGAGTTCCCCTGAACGCCTGCGAAAGGAACAATCATGTCCAAAGTTGTGCTGCTTGCGATCTGTTCTCTCTGTGGCTTGGCGACCGTGTTTGCGAATACGAGCCGGGCCGATCTGCCGCTGTCGGGCACTATGAAGGGGATCGACGGCAAAGACGTCGACCTCGGCAGCTACAAGGGGAAGGTCGTGCTGGTCGTGAACGTGGCCAGCCGCTGCGGGGCCACGCCGCAGTATTCCGGCCTTCAGTCGCTCTATGAAAAGTACGAGGACAAGGGCTTCGTGGTGCTCGGCTTTCCGGCCAACGACTTCGGCGCCCAAGAGCCGGGCAGCGACGAGCAGATCAAGGAGTTTTGCTCGACGAAGTACGCCGTGACCTTCCCGATGTTTTCCAAGATCACGGTAAAGGGGCCGGACAAGGCAACGCTTTACAAGGTGCTCACCGAGACGGCTGATCCGAGTGGCGAGGTCGGCTGGAACTTCGAGAAGTTCCTGATCGGCAAAGACGGGAAGATCACCGGCCGCTTCAAGACCCGTGTGTCACCGGATGACGCGGAACTCGTGTCGGCCATCGAGGCGGCGCTCGCGAAGTGAGTGCCCTGTATGGTTGTGGGGCTCAGGGTTGCCCGTGCCACATCGCCAGACGCTCGCGGAGGGCCTCCAATCCTGCGCTCGCTGACACGCCGTCTCCGTCGTGCTGGCACTTGTCAACGTAGTTTTGGCCGCCGGCCATAGCCTGCTTCGCTCGCCGCCAGACTGGCCGTCGGCAGCGGGGCAATCAACAGAAGATGGCGGGCGGACACCGTGTGGGTTTCGGCGACCACGCCATGGCTGGGCGGGATCGCGCTGGCTAACTCGTCAAACAGGTGGCTGCTCACGATGAGTCGGGCATCAGGGGCTGTGGTCAGGTGTCGCGTTACGTCATCCGGAGTCTCCAGCGTCTGCAAGGGGCGACCAGCGTAGAAAACAATACTTGGGGGCGTACGGCGGAAGCTGGCCACTGCTTCGAGTGATGCCGTGCTAGCTCGAGCCTGGAGGAAGAGGGATTGCGGCGTGGCCGCTCGGCCGATCTGCGGTGCGACAACTGCGGCCAGCAGCAGACAGAGCAGCCCGCCCGATGCCGCGACGGCGACCAGCGACTCACGTGGCCGGCCCGCCAGCGTGGCCCACCAACCGACTGCCGCGCCGAGCATCGGCACGAGGCCCACTATGCCCATCCACTCCGCTCCCGGCGCCCAGCGGCGGGCAACAAGCGGGAGGGTGATGGCGATCGCTGCGCCGCTGGCGAGCACGACGGCAAAGCCGATCTGCATGATGATTGCGGCTGCCCACTGCGGACGACGGCTCCATGCGAGCCAGCCGATCGCACCGCGCTGCCAGGCATCAAGAAAGCAGGCGGTGGCCAGGGCGAGCGCAGGGTAGGCCGGCCACACGTAGCCGGGAAGCTTCGTGCCGGCCAGCGACAGGATGCCGACCCAGGCTCCGGCCCAGCAGGCGAGTATCTGCATCGGCACTCGCTGCGGATGATCGGTGTGCCGCAGCGTCGCCACCATATTGACAAGCATCGCCACCAGCACGAGTGACCAGGGGAAAAGGCCGATGCTGATCACGATCGGGTAGTAGGCCAGCGAGCCGGAATGGCCCTCCATCGGTGCGGTAAACCGGCCGACGTTATGGACGAGAAAAAATCCCCGCAGCCATTCGCCATCGGTGCGGATCGTCACCCAGGCATACCAGGGAAGGGCGACAGCAAGCATCGTGGCTGTGACCGTCAGCGGTCGCAAGCCGGCGAGCATCTCGCGGAGTGATGGTCGCGGAGTGGACCACCCACGGACCACCGCGAAGGCCACGCAGGCGGCAGCGGGGATCACGAAGCCGATCGGCCCTTTGGCGAGCACGGCAGCGCCACATGTGGTACCGATCGCGGCCGCGCCCCACAGGGAAAGTCGCACATCGTCGCGGCCCGAACCGACGCGAGCAATCTCTCGAGCAAAGCAAAAAAGCGTGAGCGTCGTGAAGAACACGAGCGGCGCATCGGGTGTAGAGGCGCGGCCGCCCACGGTCGTCCAGATGCAGGTGGCCATCACGACGCCGCCGAGCAGGCCGACGGCAGGACTGAAGAGGATCACCCCGAGCCGCCATGTGAGCAGGCACGTGCCGATCGTCAGCACCACGGATCCGATCCGGACGCTGGTTTCGGTGCGGCCGAAGACGGTCATCCCGGCGATGTGCAGCCAGTTGACCAGGGGTGGCTTTTCGATGCGCAGTCGGCCATCGAAGGTCGGCACCACCCAGTCATTTGAATCCAGCATGGCAACCGAGCAGGCGGCGTTTTTGGGCTCGTCGTCATCCCACAAGGGCGTCGCGCCAAGCCCTGTGAGGAGCACGATGCCGGCCACGCCAGCGACGATCCAGCCGTGAAACCGTGGGTGGGGCATGGTGGTCAAAGAAGCGAGAAGAAGGCCGGCTGGCCAGCAGAGAACGGGGGCGGGAGCGTAGGAGGCTGAGGCCCCGCAGTCAAGCCTGCGAAACGATACGGAAACCCCTGCCCCGCGGAGACTTGCAGCCGGTTGACCGCCTGCCTGACACGGGTATCTTCAAGCGTTCCGGACCGCCTGCGGGCCGGGTTTCCTCGAGGTGGGAGAGTGCCCCTTGGCAGATGACATCGATGCGGCAGGTGATGGCAACGGGGCTGGCGACGGCGCCGCCAGTGGGCAGCCTGCCGCCGACGGCATGCGTGATAGCGCCGGCGGCCGGCTGATCGAACTGCCGATCGAGCAGGAGCTGAAAGACAGCTACCTCACCTACGCGATGAGCGTGATTGTGAGCCGTGCGCTCCCCGACGTCCGCGACGGGCTCAAGCCCTCGCAGCGGCGGATCCTCGTCGCCATGAATGATCTCAATCTCTCTCCTGGAGCGTCGCGGGTGAAGTGCGCCAAGATCTCCGGCGACACCAGCGGCAACTATCACCCCCACGGCGAGAGCGTGATCTATCCCACGCTCGTCCGCATGGCCCAGGAATGGAACATGCGGCATGTGCTCGTCGACAAGCAGGGCAACTTCGGCTCGATCGCCGGCCTCCCTGCGGCTGCCATGCGATACACCGAAGCCCGGCTCTCACCAATCGCGGCGATGATGCTCGACGATCTGAGCCTCGATACGGTCGACTTTGTGCCGACCTATGACGAGCGAAATACCGAACCGGTTGTGCTGCCGAGCCGGTTTCCCAATCTCGTCGTCAACGGCGGCGGCGGCATCGCCGTCGGTATGGCCACCAGCATCCCGCCCCACAATCTCGGCGAAGTCTGCCGGGCGTTGGTGGCCTTGATCGACAACCCCGCGCTCTCGATGGCCGAGTTGCTCGAAATCGTGCCTGGCCCCGATTTCCCGACCGGCGGCATCGTCATGGGCCGCGAGGCTCTGATTCGCGGCTACCTTACCGGCCGGAGCACGATCACGTTGCGGGCACGGGCCCACGTGGAGGAGTTTGGCAAAAACCGCAACCGCATTGTTGTCACCGAAATTCCCTACCAGCAGACCCGCGACGCGATCGAGGAGAAGATCGCCGATCTCGTCAACGAGGATCGCATTAAGGGGATCTCCGCAATCCGCAATGAGAGCGATCTCAAGGAGCCGGTGCGGCTGGTGCTCGAGCTCAAGAGGGATGCTGATCCCGACGTGGTTCTCAACCAACTATACCAGTTCTCGCCGCTCCAGACCTCGTTTTCGCTGATCTTCCTGGCGCTGGTCGATGGCAAGCCACGGATACTCTCCTTCAAGAACATGCTGGATGAGTTTCTCCGTCACCGCACCACGGTCATCCGCCGCCGCACGCAGCACCTGCTGGCCAAGGCCCGCAGTCGCAAGCACACGCTTGAAGGCCTGCTCGTAGCGCTGGCCAACATCGACGAGGTGATCCGGATCATCCGCAGTTCAACGTCGCAGGCCGAGGCGAAGGAGCGGCTGGTGGCGCTCGAAACGCCGGCGGCCCTGCTCGAGCGGGCGCTGGGGGCGGAAGGCTTTGCCGTGCTGGTTGAGGAAAAGGGGGCCGCTGAAAGTTACGGCCTCACGCCCGTGCAGGCCGACGCCATCCTCCGCCTCACGCTGGGCCAGTTGGTCAATCTCGAGCAGGAGAAGCTCACCGGAGAGCACCGCGACCTGCTAGCCAAGATTTCCGAGTTTCGTCGCATTCTTTCGAGCGAGGCCAATATCAAGGCGATCATTCGCCAGGATCTGGTCGATCTCGAGGGCAAGCATTCCGATGACCGGCGGACCGAGATCAGCGGCGAGGCGGCTGACATCCGCGACATGGCCGAGTTGATCACTGAGGCCACGATGGTGGTGACGATCAGCCGCGCCGGCTATGTGAAGCGGACGGCGGCCGACGTCTATCGGGCCCAGCGCCGCGGCGGCAAGGGAATCAAGGGCACGAGCACCGACGAGGAAGATCCGATCGAGCACCTCTTCGTCGCCAGCACTCACGACTGGCTGCTCGTCTTCACGACCCTCGGCAAGGTGTTTTCGATGCGGGTCTTCGAACTGCCGGAGCTGGCGCGAGACGCCAAGGGCCGGGCCCTCGTCAACTTGCTCGAATTCGAGACCGGGGAGAAGGTGGCCGACTGCCGAGCTGTCTCCGGCTTTGAAGACCCAGATCAATATCTCCTGCTGGCGACTCGCAGCGGCCTCGTGAAGAAGACGGCGCTCGAACAGTATCGTCGCCGCCGCACCAAGGGCCTGATCGCCGTGAAGCTCAAGGAGGGCGACGAACTGGTCGACGCGGTGGTGACCAAGCCCGGTGACGAACTCGTGCTCGCGACGGCCAAGGGGATGGCGATCCGCTTCTCCGAGTCGGATGCCCGTCCGATGGGCCGCGATACGAGCGGTGTGCGGGGCATCAAGTTGGGGGTGGGTGATCGGCTCGTCGGCATGGTGGTTGCCGATCCCGACGCGACGCTCCTGACGGTGTGCGAACATGGCTACGGTAAGCGGACGCCCTTTGGCGCTGGCACGCCGCTCTCCGGCCCCGCGCCGGGCGAGGAGGGCGAGGCGACCGATGCGGAGACACCGGAAGCCGCGGAGGGGGGCGACGATGGCGATGCTGACGGTTCGTCAGGCATGCGATATCGCACCCAGCGGCGCGGCGGCAAAGGTATTCGCGACATCAAGGCAACGGCCCGCAATGGGAAGGTCGTGTCGATCGTGGCGGTCCGCGACGACGACCAGGTGCTGATGATGACTGCCCGTGGCAAGATCCAGCGGGTGAACGTCAAGGAGATCCGCCCGATGGGCCGCAACACGCAGGGCGTTCGCATCATGCGGCTCGATGATGGCGATACGCTCGCCGCAATGGTGACGGCGCCGCCGAGTGAGCAGGAAGAAGCCGATGCCCCGCCCCCGCAGGAGTGAGTGGGAGTCATGCAAATTTCGGTTGTGGGCACGGGGTATGTCGGGCTGGTGACAGGCACATGTCTGGCCGACAGTGGCAACGCGGTTACCTGCCTCGATATCAATGCCGAGAAGATCGCACGGCTGAGGCGGGGCGAGATTCCGATCTACGAGCCGGGCCTGGAAGAGATGGTCACGCGAAATACTGTGGCGGGGCGGCTGCGATTCACGACCGATACGCCCGAGGCGATTCGGGACGCGGAGGTGGTGTTTCTGGCCGTCGGTACTCCGCCACGTGACGACGGGTCGGCCGATCTCTCGGCCTTGTGGAGTGTGGTTGACTCAATCGCTCCGCACCTTGGTGATCAGGCCGTGGTTGTTACCAAGAGCACTGTGCCGGTGGGCACCTGCGCCGGGATCGAGCGGCGGCTGAAGGAGCGGTTGGGACGCGACTGTCGGGTGGCAAGCAATCCGGAGTTTCTCAAGGAAGGGGCCGCGATCGAGGATTTCCAGAAACCCGACCGCGTGGTCGTGGGCGTGCGGACGGCAGAGGTGGGCGAACTGCTCCGTGGCCTTTATCTGCCGTTCCTCCGCACGGAGAATCCCTTTCTCGTGATGTCGCCCGAGAGTTCAGAGATGACGAAGTATGTCGCCAACGCCCTGCTGGCGACGAAAATCTCGTTTATCAATGAGGTGGCAAATCTCTGCGAGCGGATGGAGGCCGATATTGACGACGTCCGGCGTGGCATTGGCCACGACAGCCGAATCGGATTTGCCTTTCTGTTTCCGGGCGCCGGCTACGGCGGCAGTTGCTTCCCCAAAGATGTGCAGGCGCTTGCTGCAATGGCCCGCGACAAGGGAGTAAGCCCGCGGATCCTCTCGGCGGTGCATGAGACCAACCTGGCCCAAAAACAGTTGCTGGGACACAAGGTAGCCGCCCACTTTGGGGGAGACCTCGAGGGGCGGTCGATCACCATCTGGGGCCTCGCCTTCAAGCCACGGACTGATGACATCCGCGACGCGCCATCTCTTGATTTGATTGAGCAACTTCTGGCCGGCGGGGCGAGGTTGACCGTGTTTGACCCGGAGGCCATGGAGAACGTGCGGGCGATTCATGGAGATCAGCTAGCCTATGCTCCGTCTGCGATGGAGGCCCTCGACGGGGCCGAATGCCTCGTGATCGTGACGGAGTGGGGCGACTTCCGCGGGCCCGACTTTGACGACATGGCCCGTCGCATGAAGAACCGTATGATCATCGACGGACGAAACCTGTATCAGCCACAGGAACTGGCCCGCCGTGGTTTTTCCTACGATTGCATCGGCAAACTTCCTGTCCATGGGGGCTGACGGATGCTGGCAATGCGGGACAAGCCCTGCACGAAAACTTTCGCAAGCCTGCGGGAAGGCTGGCACGGTCGCGACGTCCGTCAATCTCGTCGTTTGACGGTCTTTTTTGCGACGGGTACAGTTCGCGGTTTCTGACGGCCTGTGAATAGCGTCCGAACTTGCCGCCGGTCTCCACTCACCTTTCCTAGTATGGAGTTCATCGCATCGTGAAACTCTCTCACCGTTTTGCCGCCGTCAGTACGGTCTTTTTGGTTCTTCTTCCGGGGGTTGCTTCGGCGGCGGAGGAGGCGACGACCAAGTCGATCTTTGGTGCGTATGGATTCTTTTGGGTAGTTGGCTTGGCGGGTGCCTGTTTGGCGCTGTACAAGGCGTGGGACTTTTTCAAATGGATGGAGTCGCAATCTCCAGGTACCGAGAGAATGGTTGAGATTGCCGGCTACGTCCGGACTGGTGCCGACGCCTACCTCCAGCAGCAGTACAAGGTCGTAGGGGCATTCTTCGTCATCATCTTCCTGCTTCTGGCGGTGATGGCGTTTGGCTTGGAAGTGCAAAGTGCCTGGGTGCCGTTTGCATTTATCTCAGGCGGCTTCTTTTCGGGTCTGGCGGGCTGGTTTGGGATGAAGACAGCAACGCTGGCAAGTAACCGCACAGCCGCCGGTGCTGAACGGAGTTTGAATGACGGTCTTCAGGTCGCCTTTCGCTCCGGTGCCGTGATGGGCCTCACGGTCGTCTGACTCGGTCTGATTGACATCATGCTTTGGTTCCTGATTCTCTACTGGAT
>JAYQOK010000046.1:0-22458 GCA_038144795.1 Candidatus Kuenenia sp.
CATGAATTCTGGTGGCGTGACTGGGGAGTGCAGGATTCGAACCTGCGAAGGCAGAAGCCATCAGATTTACAGTCTGCCCCCTTTGACCGCTCGGGAAACTCCCCTTGCCTGTGTGAATGGTGTGCGTGTGGCCTTCGTCTGGTGGTGTGTGGGTGATCGTGCAGCGGTCGGTATGGAAGCAATGAAACAGGAACGCAAACGGACGAGGGCGGCAGTGGAGACTGCTGCCTTGCCCGATACGGGCGAACATCCAGCCTCCGGAATCACCGGCCTCCGGATTCGTCGTGCTGAGCTAGCGGCGGGAGTTGAACCCGCAACCTGCTGATTACAAATCAGCTGCTCTGCCAATTGAGCTACGCTAGCGGCCGGTCGAAACCGCGAAACACCTTAGTGTATGGATTCGTCGGGGCCATGCAAGACGGGGGGCGGCGGTTCTCAAGACCATACTCAGACCTTTTTCTTGGGCCGGAAAACGGGTGTGTCGGCGAGGGAAAAGACGATCAGTTCCTCCCCGGTCACGGTGGAGATATCGTGGTGGATGCTCTCGAGCGGCACGCCGACCGCATTTTCCACGATCTCGGCCAGCCGCTGCCAGCAGGAGAAGACTATGTGTGACAGCACGAAAAAGGCCGTCGTGGCTGGCCACCGAAGGCGGTCTTCCACGTCGGCCTACGCTGCGCCCGGGCCGCGGGAGATGCCACGGTGGCCGGGGTGAGCGTTTGCAGGAAAGCCGCGCCGGAAGTTGAATGGTGCGGTTTCCGCTCAAGAGGAGTATGCGATGGCTGCATCCCCGATCGACATCGAGGGGCTCGGCATCTTCTACTTCGGCCGCAAGGTCGATCCTGCCTCGGGCCAGCCCGGCCCTGAGCCGCTTCTGGTAGCAGCCAAACGATTTACGACCCACGCCGTCTGCGTCGGCATGACCGGCAGTGGCAAGACGGGCCTGCTCGTCGACCTGATCGAGGAGGCCGCGCTCGACGGGATCCCGGCGCTGGTGATCGACCCCAAGGGGGATCTCGCCAACGTGCTGCTCTCGTTCCCCGATCTGGCACCGGCGGACTTCCTGCCGTGGGTCGAGCCCGATGCCGCCGCCCGCGAAGGAATCTCGGTCGAGGAACTGGCCCGCCGCACCGCCGACAAGTGGGCCGCCGGCCTTGAGGCGAGCGGGCAGTCCCCGGAACGCATCCGCCGGCTCCACGACGCCGTGGAAATGACGGTGTACACGCCCGGCAGTCGCACCGGCCGGCCGCTGGCGATGCTCGAGAGCCTCGCGCCGCCGCCAGAGCATGTGCTGGCCGATGCGGAGGCGACTCGGGAGCGGATCGAGTCGCTCGTGTCGGGCATCCTCGCGCTGGTCGGCATCGACGGTGCGCCGGGCACGAGCCGCGAGCATGTGCTGCTCTCGACGATCATCGACGCCCTCTGGCGAAGTGGTCAGCAGATCGACTTCGGCACGCTGGTGCGGTCGATCCCGGCGCCCCCGATCGAACGGGTCGGCTTTCTGGAACTGGAAAACTTCTACCCGGCAGGCGATCGGTTTCAGCTCGCCACGCGGCTCAATACCGTGGCTGCCGCCCCCGGCTTCGAGGCCTGGCTCGATGGCGAGCCGCTCGACATGGGGCGGCTGCTCTGGACGCCGGCCGGCAAGCCCAGGGTGAGCGTCGTGTCGATCGCCCATCTCTCGGATGCCCAACGGATGGCGTTTGTGACACTGCTGGCCGGCCAGGCGATCTCATGGATGCGAACCCAGGGAGGCACGTCGTCGCTCAAGGCGCTGTTTCTGATGGACGAGGTGTTTGGCTATCTGCCTCCCACCGCCAACCCGCCGAGCAAGGCGCCGCTGCTCACGCTCCTGAAGCAGGCGCGGGCCTACGGCCTCGGCATAGTGCTGGCCACGCAGAACCCGGTCGATCTCGACTACAAGGGGCTCTCCAACGCCGGCCTTTGGTTTCTCGGCCGGCTCCAGACGGCGCGGGACAAGGCGCGGGTGCTTGACGGACTCGAGGGGGCCGCCTCGACAGCGGGGGCCGGATTAAATCGGGGCGAAGTCGACCGACTCCTCTCAGGGCTTGGCCAGCGGATGTTTCTGATGCACAGCGTGCATCAGCATGGCGAGACGGTGTTTCAGACCCGCTGGACGATGGCCTATCTCCGTGGGCCCCTCCTCCGGGAAGAGATTCGCCGGCTCACGGCTGGCGCGGGTGAGACCACTACATCGGTCGGTGCTGCCGCGGCAACCGGTCGACATTCGCACATCGCGGCACTCGGCGGCCCGCGGCCGATCCTGCCGCCGGGGGTGCGAGAGGTGTTTCTCGCGGTCCCCCGATCACTGCCGCTCGATGCCGACGTGCACTACACGCCGGCCATCCTCGGCCGGGCGCGGGTCCGCTTCTCGCAGGCGCCGGTGCGGGTCGATGAGGATCGCGAAGTGATCTGCATGGCCTCGGCCTCGGAGTCGCTCGGCGAATCAGCCTGGGAGGCCGGAGAGCGGCTCGACACCCCCCCCGAGATCGAGCCCGCGCCGCGGCCGGGTACGTTTGCCAGCTTGCCGGGGCCGCTCGCGGGGCCGGCGGCCTACACGCGTCTGGCAACATCGCTCAAGAATTATCTCGCCCGCTCGGCGTCGCTCACCGTGTGGCGGGCGCCGCTCATCGACGCTGTCTCGCGGCCCGATGAATCGGAAGCCGAATTTCGTGTGCGGATCGCCCAGCAGGTGAAGGAGCATCGCGACCGCGAGTTGGAGCGGATTCGTGACAAGCATGCCGCAAAGCTGGCGACGCTGGCTGATCGGATCGAGCGGGCCCGCCAGAGGGTGGAACGGGAAAAGGCCGAGGCCAAAAACAAATCGTTGCAGACCTACGTGTCGATCGGGTCGGCCGTGTTGGGAGCGTTGCTCGGTCGGCGCGAGGTGAGCTCGACCACGATCGGAAAGGCGGCCACGTCGATGCGGTCAGCTAGCCGGGCCGTCCGGCAGCAGGCCGATGTGGCCCATGCCGAGGAGAGCCTGCTCACGCTCGAAGAAAAGCGGCTCGCACTCGAGGGCGAGATCGCCGACGCCCTCGACCGGATCCGGGTCGAAACGACGCCTGCAGGAATCGACCTGGAGAAGATCGACGTGCCGGCCCGCAAGACCGGCACGAGCGTCGAGGAGGTGGTGCTCGCATGGGTGCCGTCATGAGCCAGCCGGGAAATGCCGACGCCGGCCGTGAAATCGTGCTGGTCGACTGCGCCGACGAGGTGGGGCTGATCCACCGGATCACCGGCGTGATCCAAGATCTGCGGCTCAACATCGAGAGCAATCAGGAATTCGTCGACGCCAATGCGGGCCATTTTTTCTTTCGTGCCGAGGTGACGCCGCCCATGGGGGCGGCGGGTGTGCCCGCCGAACGGCTGCAGTCGCAGTTGGCGGCCGCCCTGCCGGTCGGGGCTTGCGTGCGAGTTGCCCCGACCAATCGCAAACCGATCGTGGTGTGTGCCACCCGCGAGCCGCACTGCCTTGGGGAACTGCTCCTGCTCGACGCGGTCGGCGATCTGCCGGGCAAGATCGTGGCCGTCATCGCCAACCATGACACGCTCCGCAGCCTCGTCGAGCGATTTAGCGTGCCGTTTCATCATGTCTCGCACGACGGGGTGTCGCGGGAGGCCCATGAGGCGGCGCTCGCCGCGGCGATCGATGGCCATGCGCCGGAGGTGATCGTGCTGGCCCGCTATATGCGGGTGCTCTCCGAGCGGTTTGTCGATCGCTACCCGCAACGGATCGTGAATATTCACCACTCGTTTCTGCCGGCCTTCGCCGGCGCGAGTCCCTACCGGCAGGCATTTGCCCGGGGTGTAAAGGTGATCGGGGCGACGGCCCACTTCGTGACAGCCCAGCTTGATGATGGGCCGATCATCGCCCAAGACGTGATCCATATCGATCATACCTTTACGCCGGAGCGGATGGCACAGGCGGGCCGCGACGTGGAGAAGCTCGTGCTCGCGCGGGCCGTGCGGCTGGTGCTGGAAGACCGCGTGTTTTTGCACGGGCGGCGAACGGTGGTGTTGTAGGACAGGTCTCTGGCCTGTCGTGACAGCTTGGAAAGCTGTCCTAAAAACGTCCTACTTTGTGAGGCGGTGGCGGCCCGGCTGATCTCGACGCTCACCGTCGCCATCACCGACTGCCAGGAGATCGACGTTGCCGAGCGGACTATGGACGGAAAGCCACCGAAACGGCATCGGCTCCAGCCGCACTGCCTCGTGATTCAGCCACCACGGGTGAAACTTTTGGCGTTTCCAACCGGAGATTCAACTGCGATGCCGCTCCTGATCAACATCGACCGCATTGAGGAGGTCGTGATGACCGACGCTTCGTTCCCACGGTTCGAAATCGACGTTGTGGCGACTCTTCAGTAGCTCAGGCGGTAGATCACGTTCCCGACAGCGGGAGCGAGGAGACTAAAAAACTCAGCATGGGTAGGCGAGGGGGTCGGCGAACGCTCGAGGAGCATTGGGCGTATCCTCGCCCGCGACGAGCTTTTGCCGCACCCAAGCCGGCGATGCCAGTAGTCTGGTCCGCCCAGGCTGGTCTACCGTGGCGTTGGGCTTGCCTCACCACGGACATACTTGTGGCACTGGACGCATTTCATTGTCACTTCCATCCAGGCCAGCGTGGCGCCGTCGAGATTTTCTTCGCGGGCGGCGTTTTTGAGCGATTCGCACGACCGACGAAACTCGGCGCTCTGCCGGGCATACTCCACC
Source organism: Candidatus Kuenenia sp. (assembly GCA_038144795.1). Classification (GTDB taxonomy): domain Bacteria; phylum Planctomycetota; class Planctomycetia; order Pirellulales; family UBA1268; genus CACORA01. Next base: position 4,738 of record JAYQOK010000046.1, read on the forward strand.
GTCTGCAGCACCTGCCAGCTGGCCGCCTGGCTGGCGAGCGCGAGTTCCTGCGCACCGCGCCCGATCGCCGCGAAGTCGCCGAGCGAGAGGCCCTTGAGCACATCCTGGGCATGCGTCAACTTGGCCCGCATGAAGGGAGCCACGTCATCCGGCCGAGGAGCAGTCGGCTCATTCGCGTGGGTGAAGACCGTGGTGACGGCCGCCACCACGAGGCACGAGCCAATCAACCAGCCCCAGGTCTTCGTTGTAGCCTTCCTGAACAAGTGCATTTTCACTCCTCTCATGGGCCATCATGTGGGCCGCAAAGCCGGCGAAGGCCTGCCCTGTATGCTGCCAGGCTGCGGCGAATGCCTCAGCCTCAGATGATGGCAGGGCAGCGTTGATTTTGTCGAGTTCGGTCAGGAGCGCGGGGTGTTTCGCCACGAGGCCCGCCACCGCGGATCCCAGCCGCGGTATCCGGGCCACCGCCTCCTCGAGAAAGCCGCCTCGCTCCTCCTGCGTGAAATGCTCGTGGAGGTGATCGCGGAGCGAGGTGAGGCATGCTTCAAGCGACGCGAGTTTGTCCGCCGCTGGTTGCGCCGCGGCAGCGAATGCCTTCCGCGCTGCCGTGAGCCGGTTGAAGAGATCCTGATGCTCGGCAATCGCATGCCCCAGGATCACGGGATCGGAGCGGTTAATCGAGGCCATGAGAATTCTCCGAAGAACCTTCCGGATGAATCTTACGAATGGCTGTGGGCCCGGGATTCAGGAACTGATTTTGTCGGGAGGGGCTGGGCTGGGCGTGGGTGGACACATCTTTCGGTAGGGCGCTTTCGGGCGGGTGGGGTATAAAAATGTCATCAAAAACATTCCCGGCCGCATTCAGGAGCCTTGCAAGTCTCTGTCGCTTCGTGTCCTCGCCGCTGGCGTGATCTGTGCTCTCACCGTCGGTTGGTGTGGTCGAGAGGCCGTGGCGCAGCAGGTGGCGGTGGAGGAGTTCACGCTTCCCAATGGCATGCAGTTTCTACTCGTGCCCCGCTCCGACCAGCCGAACGTGGTGAGCGCGGGCTGGGTGGCCCGCGTGGGGAGCGTCAACGAGCGGCCCGGCATCACCGGTATCAGCCACTTCTTTGAACACATGATGTTCAAGGGCACCGACACGATCGGCACCCGTGATCCGGAGAAAGACGCCCGCTATCGCACGGAGCAGAAGGCGATCCGCGACGAGATCAACCGGCTCGTGTGGACCGAACAATACGAACGGTTTCTGCGAGGCGAGATCGACGACCCCTGGGATCCCGCCAACGACACCCAGGAACTGCGGGTGCTCCGCGGCAAGCTCGATACGCTCATCCGCGCCCAGCAGGGGCGTGGCGAGGCCGGCCCTGAGGTGGCCACGATCGTGAAGGATGAATTTGACCAGGTCTACACGAAGGCCGGCGGCAGCGGCATGAACGCCTTCACGAGCTACGACCTCACCTGCTACTTCATCACGGTGCCGAGCAACAAGCTCGAACTGTGGGCCTGGATGGAGAGCGATCGGCTCCACGACAGCGTGTTTCGTGAGTTTTATTCCGAGCGGGATGTCGTGCACGAGGAGCGACGGCTGCGAACTGACAGCACGCCGACGGGCCGCTTCCAGGAACAGTTTGACTCGATGTTTTGGTCGTCGTGCGGCTATGCCTGGCCGGTGATCGGCTGGCCGAGCGACTTGAACAGCTACACAACCGAGCAGGCCCAGGACTACTGGAACATCTATTACCGCCCGGGCAATCTGTTTGGCATTCTCGTCGGTGACTTCGACCCCGCCGAGGCCAAGGAACTCATCACGCGGTATTTCTCGCGGCTCGATTCGGGCAAGCAGGAGCCGCCGCCGGTGGTCACGCTCGAAGTGGAGCAGCTGGCCGAGCAGCGGATGAACGCCGCGGGCGATGTGCCGCCCTCGGTCGAGGTGCGGTATCACACCGTGCCCGCCGGCCATGTCGACAGCTATCCGCTTGACATCCTGGCCGAGATCTTCAATGAGCGAACCGGCCGACTCTATACGGGGCTTGTCGAGGGGCGGGGCATCGCCGCCACCGCCCGGGCCTCGAGCGACACGCGGAAGTATGCCGGCCTCTTCTCGTTCGAGGCGCAGGCACGGGGTGAGGCGACGCCCGAGCAGCTCGAGCAGGCGTGGTACGAGGAGCTGGCGAAGCTCCAGGAGGCCGAGGTATCGGAGCGAGAACTGCGGAAGGTGAAGAACCGAATCGCGGCCGACAACTACCGGCGGCTGGAAAACAACATGTCGCTACTGATCCAGTTGGCCTTCGCCGAAACCCTGCTCGACTGGCGGGAGATCAACGATGGCCCGGCGAAGTACGAGGCGGTCACCGCCGCCGACATTCGCCGCGTGGCTAACGAGTATTTCAAGCCGACCAACCGCAGCGTCGCCACCTTCATCCGCCAGTAGGACAGGCGAGACCAAACAACTAATAGAAAGAACCTGAACATCGGAAAAGAGGAGGCGAGGGGGTCGGTGAACGCTCGAGGAGCATTGGGTGTCTCCTCGCCCCGCGAGGAGACTTTTGCCGCCCCTGAGCGGGCATTCCAGGTAGGCTTGATGTACTAGAGTATGGTTCATTCTTTCGCCAACTATCACGCATTTTCTTTGCTCCGGAGCTTCTGACGCATGAACACCCGCCTCCTCTCCATTCTGCTGGCTGTTGGCATCATCAGCCTGCTGGCTTTGGCCTCGCGGCAGGCAGCCGACAAGCCGGCGGCCCAGGCGCGGGCGTCGGCACGGGCCGAGGCGGTGGCGGCCCTGGAGATCCCCCAGCGGCCAGAGGCGATCGAATTTGAGCCGCTCGCCTTCGAGCCTCCCACGCTGGCCTCGTTTCGCCGCCAGTTGCCCGATGACACCGTTGTCTACCTGGCGCCGTCGCATGAGTTTCCGCTGGTCAATCTCGTGATGACCTTCAAGGGGGGCAGCTCGCTCGATCCCGCCGACCTGCCGGGGCTGGCCTCGATGACGGCCCGACTCGTGCGGGAGGGAGGCGCCGAGGGTCTGCCACCGGCCGAGTTCGACGAGACACTCGACTTCCTCGCCACGGAGGTGACGGTGAGTGCCAACGACACATTTACGACGGCCACGATGAACTGCCTGAAGAGCAACCTCGATGAGAGCCTGAAGCTCTTCATGGCGATGCTGCGAACGCCCGCCTTCGATGCCGGGCGACTGGAAACCACCAAGGCGCGGCTCACCGAATCGCTTAAGCAGCGGAACGACGATGCCAGCTCGATTCTTGGCCGGGAATGGAAGCGGCTCCTCTATGGAACGGAGCACTTCGAGGGCTCCCAGCCCACCGGGGCGACCGTGGCAGCCATCGATCGCGATCGACTCCAGGCGATGCACCGACAAATCTTTCATCCGGGCAACGTGATCATCGCCGTCTCGGGTGACTTTGATGAGCAGGAAATGCTCAGCCGTCTGGAGCACGCGCTCGCCGGCTGGGAGCGGGGCGAGCCGGCCCCCGATCCGGTGGCCCCCAAGGTCGTGCTCGAGCCGGGGCTGTATCATGTGCCGAAGGAGATTCCGCAGGGCAAAGTGGTGATGGGCCTGCGGTCGATCGACCGCGACGATCCGGACCTGATCCCGTTTCTCCTGCTCGATGAGATTCTCGGCGCCGGTGGCTTTACCAGCCGCCTCATGCAGCAGGTTCGCAGCAACGAGGGGCTGGCCTACTCGGTGCGATCGACTGTGACGCCGAAGGTCTACTATCCCGGTGACTTCCGAGCCGGCTTCGAGAGCAAGAATGCCACGGTGGCCCTCGCCACGAAGATCGTGCTTGATGAGATCGGCAAGGTGCGGAACGACCTCGTCACCGAAGACGAACTGGAGACGGCGAAGCAGAGCCTGATCGAAACCTTTCCGCGGCAGTTTGAGAGCAAGCCGCAGATGCTGCGGGTGTTTGTGAACGACGAATGGACCGGACGGGCCGCCGACTACTGGCAGACATTTCGCGAACGGGTGAAGGCGGTCACCCGCGAAGACCTCCAGCGGGTTGCACGGCAGCATCTCGACCCGGAGAAGATGGCGATTCTCGTGGTGGGCGATTGGGACGAGATCGCTCCGGGTGACCTCGAGAAGCGGGCCAGCATGCAAGACTTCTTCGAGGGCAAGGTGACCCACCTGCCGCTGCGAGATCCGCTCACACTGGAGCCGCTGCCGGAAGCGGCGGCCGCTGCGGGCGGGCCATGACTGACGCGATGGAGCCGCTGCCGCCGCGGCCGGCTGAAGCGCACGCCTTGACGATCGCTAGCGGGCTGCCCGGCAGCCGCATCGTCTGTACGACCGTGGGCCGGGCCCAGGCGGCGGTGACGCTGGCGGCAGCACGCCCGGAGGCGAGCGTTATCACCTGGTTTTTAGATCGCTACCAGCATGATCTCGCCGTCGCGGCCTGGGGCGAGTCGCCAACCGGGCTGGCTGCGACGTGCGCTGCCGACATGCCGCCGGGACCCTACGACCTCGCCGTGATCCCGCTGGCAAAGGACGGGGAGGCCGAACTGACCCGCGAGATTCTTCAGCAGGCGTTGCTGCACCTGGCCATCGGTGGGCGACTCGTGACCGCGATCGACAACTCCCGGGATACCTGGCTGCGGGAGCAGTTGGCGGCGACGGGGGAGCGGGTGCAGGTACGAAAGACAGAGGGGCCGAAGCCGCAGACGATCGGCTACATCGTTGAAAAGACTCATAAGTTGGCGAAGGTCCGTGACTTTTCCTGTGAGGTGGTGTTTCGCGATCGTGACCGGCTGCTGACGGCCTTCACGCGGCCGGGGGTGTTTGCCCATCGGCGGATCGACCCGGGCGCGCGTCATCTGCTCAATGCCGTCGATGTGGCCCCCGGCACGCATGTGCTCGATATCGGCTGCGGATCGGGCTGTGTGGCGCTGGGCATCGCCGCCCGCGACGAGCGGGTGCAGGTGCTGGCGATCGATTCATCGGCGCGGGCCGTGGCATGCACGCGGCGCGGCGCGGAGGCCAACGGGCTGTCAAATATCGAGGTGGCGGTCGAGGCGGGAGGGAGTGTGCCTGATCCGGGCAGCTACGATCTCGTGCTGGCCAACCCGCCCTACTATGCCGACTTCCGCATCGCGGAGCTCTTCATCGATGCGGCCTGGCGGGCGCTCGCCCCCGGTGGCACCTTGCTGATCGTGACAAAGCAGCCCGCCTGGTATCTCGGGTGGCTGCCGCAGGCGTGGAACAACGTCGCCCGCGAAGAAGTGAAGACGTATCACCTCATCGAGGCCGTGCGGCCGGAGTAGCAGCGGCTTCAGCCGACCCGAGAGTGCCCCAGCTGCGACTGGGCGACGATCAGGCAATTCAGGAGAGGTAGGCTCGGTGGTCGGCGAACGCTCGAGGAGCGTTGGGCGTATCCTCGCCCGGCGACGAGACTTTTGCCGCCCCCGAGCCGGCGATACAAGTAAGACGCACGCGATCTAGCGATTCATATGAACCACCTTCGCCGGCGGGAAGCCGTTGAAGTGGGTGCTGCTGGCCGCGGAGTACGCGCCGATATTCTCGCTGTAGAGATAGTCGCCGATCTCCAGGTCGGGCAGCTGCTCGGCGAGGCTGATCGTGTCGAGAGCATCACAGGTGGGGCCGAAGACGGCGCAGAGCTGCTTTGGCCCCTTCTTGAAGCTTTTCATCCGGTAGGTGCAGTGGTCGAAGATCACACCCGAGTAAGTGTGATAGACGCCGTCATCGACGTAGTAGCAGAGCTTGTCGTTGCGAAACGCCTTGCCGATGATCTTCGACACGGCATGCCCCGCCGACGCCACGAGAAACCTCCCGGGCTCGGCAAGAATCTCGATTTCTTTGGGAAACAGCCGATCGATCTCGTGGTTGATTTTCTTGGCGAGCTTGCTGAACTTCGGCACCGACGCATCGTAGGCCGCCGGGAAGCCGCCGCCAATGTCGAGCAGCTTGAGCGTAAACCCACGCGACTTTGCTTCGGCAAAAATATTCGCACAGAGGTGGATCGCCTGAATGTAGTTTTCGGGATTGGTGCACTGGCTGCCGACATGAAACGACAGCCCTTCGACGACGAGATCGTGGTCGTGGGCGTATTTGATCAGGTCGACCGCCTCGCCCGGCAAGGCCCCAAACTTGCTTGACAGCTCCACCATCGAGCCGGTGTTCGGCACCCGGAGCCGCAGGGCCAGCCCGGCATGCGGTGCATGCTTGGCAATCTTCTTCACCTCCTCCTGATTGTCGTAGGTGACCAGCGGCTTGTAACGGTCGAGTTCGTGGAGCGTTTCGATCGGCTTGATCGGATTGGCGTAGATGACCTTATCCCAGATGAAGTCCTGCCGCGCCTTGGCGGGAAGCTTCTTGATATTTTCGTGGACCGTATGAAATTCCTGCATGCTGGCCACGTCGAAACTGCCGCCGAGTTCGTAAAAGGTTTTCACGATCGCCGGGTCGCTGTTGACCTTCACGGCGTAGTAGATCTGCACGCGGGGAAAGTGCTTGCGAAACAGGGCATAGTTTTTCCGTAGTTCGGCGTGGTCGATGACAAACAGGGGCGTGCCTTGCTTCTTGGCGAGGTCGAGGAGGGTTTTCTGGTTCATGGGGTGATGTTTCCAAATGTCTTTCTCGAACGTGATGGACCGCCGGGGTGGACGAAACGCTCCGTCGCTGCGATCTTTTCGCTCTGGTCGCGACGGTTGTGCAGTACTGATGGGGGCGAAAATCTCAAGGCTCCTCCGCGGTTCATCCGCCCCGGTTCGCCGCTTCCGCCGATCCTCTCGCCAGGTCAGTCTCCGTCGGTGAGGAGGAAGTTTTTGAACTGCCAGGGGTCGCCGGGGTCGATGGCGGGGCGATTGTAGCCGTGGAAGGCGTTGGTGTAGTTCTTGAGGGGCGTCCAGTCGCTTTGCACGGAGATGAACTTGCCGAGGTAGGGTTTGGCGATGCCGAGCACGTACTCGTGCGGCAGGTCGTCGGGGAGCTTCACACCTTCAGCCGGGTTTTCGATCATCCACATGCAGGCCGCCACAACGGAGATCGCCACCTGCATCGTGGTGGCATTCTGGTGGGGCACCAGCCGCCGCGACTCCTCGATCGAGAGATCGGTGCCGCACCACCATGAGTCGAGTGGGTGGCCCATCACCAAAGCCCCGAGGATGTCGGCTCCACTTTTGATCTCGTCGGTCATGATCCGATGCTTCGCCTGGAGGCGGTAGTCGTTGCCCCGCAGTTCCCAGAGGCTGGCGATGGCGGCATCGCACGGGCAGTAGGCATAGTGGACCGTGGGACGGTAGATCGTGGTGCCTGAGCCATCCCGCACCGACAGTTTTTCGGTGATGCTGAAGGCCTCGCCGTGCCGGACCACCATGCCAACGATCGTGTAGTTTGGCACCCACGACACCACCTGCGTGTTGATCCCCATGCGGGCCAGGCAGATCTGGCTCTTGGGTCCATCGGCATGCTCGTAGGCGAATGGGGGCAGTTCCTTTTCATGCGTGCCCCAGCCCATCTCGGCCGTTGTCGTGCCTTCCTCGCGGAAGCCTTCCACGCTCCAGGTGTTGACGAACTCGTCGACCTCCTTGGGACGGTCGCTGGTCTGGGTATCCCGCTCGCTACAGTGGATCACCTTCACACCCAGTTCATGGGAAAGATGGTTGAAAGCGTGGTCCTTGGCATGCTGGGTGATCTGCTCCGCCTGCTCGCCGGCAAACTTCTTCTCCTCCAGGCAGACCTTGGCGATATCGAGCAGCGCATGTTTGGTGAAGTGGCTGATCAGGCCGGGGTTGGCGCCATGCTCCAGTACGGCCGTGGGGCCGGGGAAATCCCAGCCGGCGATCATTTGCCGTAGGTTCATATGCCGCCAGTAGAGCGTCATCTGCGTGGGGGGCGCGTTTTGAGCATTTTCGTAGGGATCCCACAGTTCTACCGATGTATTGAGATAGAGTACGCCCTGATCGTGGCACCACTGCACGATCTCGCAGCAGTCGATGTTCCACGCCAGATCGATGAGCAGGTCGCCGGCCGACAGGTACTTGCCGAGCACCGTGCTGAGATTGTCGGGCGTTACCTTTTCGCGGACGAAGTTCACACCCTTCTTGACCCATGGAGCGAGGGCCGCATCGTCGGGCTCAAAATCGATGATCGTGATATTTTTTGGGGCGACCTTGATGTGGTCGAGCAGAATGGGAAGCGTGCAGCGGGCGACGAAGCCGAAGCCGACAAAGAGAATGCGGTTGTTGAATGTCACCATCGTGGGGAGGGGCCCTCAAATCCTTCGGGGTTGAAACCAGTCGGGGAAGTATACGGAGGATTTTGGAAAAAGGGTCGGTCGGGCACGCTTTCGTAACGCTGGACTTCCGGGCGGGGCTCAGGCAGATTGCTTGCGGCGGTTCGGGGCTTACCATGCCCCGTCGCCGGACGTTCGCTGCGGCCATCCATGGCCTCCGCTCGCTCGATGCCAGCTTCGCTTTCGGCATCCTGCCTGCGCTCGCTGCCAACGCCGGCTCGCGGGGCATGGACAGCCCCTCACGGGTAAAGCGGACCGACTGCACCAAAGTGTCAAAGATAGAGAAAGTGGCTACGTATGCGGGCGGTTGTGCAGCGGGTGAGTGAGGCGCGGGTGACGATCGACGGCCTGGTTGCCGGCCAGATCGGGCGGGGGGTGCTGGTGCTCGTGGGTGTGGAGGCCGGCGACTCGCCCCGTGATTCCAACTGGCTCGCGGCCAAGATCGTCGGGATGAGGATATTTCCGGACGATGAGGGAAAGATGAATCGCAGCCTTGTCGATGTGGCCGGCGAGGCGCTCGTGGTGAGCCAGTTCACGCTTCATGCGAGCACGAAAAGGGGAAACCGGCCAAGCTTTGTGCGGGCCGCGCCGCCGGAGGAAGCGGTGCCGCTCTACGAGCGGTTCATGGCCGAGATCGAGCGGGGGTTGGGACGGCCCGTGGCCCGGGGCGTGTTTGCAGCCGACATGCAGGTGACGCTTATCAATAACGGCCCCGTGACAATCGTCATCGACTCTCAAAAACGGGAATGAAAGGTGGGGCCAGCCCGCACTTATTTTTCTAAATCAAACTCAAATGAGTTTTCTTGGCCAGCGATGACCGTCGCAGTAAACCCTGACGTTTCCGCATTTGAGTATTTTCCGTTGACGAGATTTTGAGGAGGCTTGCTCACAGCATTCGGGTCGTAGTTGTCATCGTCGACATCGGCCACCTCTGCGCCGGCGGTTTTCTCAAACTTCATCAGGGTCACGCCATAACTCCCTTCCATGGCCCCGTCGCCTCGCGCGAAGGTCGTGAGCGTAAATCGCCCGGAGCTATCTGTTTCGCCATTTGCCGGAGCCTGACCACTCGTCGGGATGAACGACACCGTGGCCTCAGCCAATGGCTTGCCGTTAATGCTAACAGTACCACTCACGGGATGCGTAGGCGGAGTTTTAGGCCCGCCGCATCCACAAACCAACACGCCAACCAAGACCCCAACACCTGCGAGTCCCTTTTGTAAGCAATTCAAAGTTTTTCTTGTCATGAGGTTGTCATGCTCCATCGGCCTTCGCGCCCAGTGAACCCCAGACACCGTATGGACTTCGTGCGGTAGAAGTTCTGCCAGGCGCCGCTGCTGTTGAGTCACCTGAATCGATATCGTCATTCGTAAATGACACTGAGCCATCGGCATAAGCAGTAACAACACCCCCGGGATGAGCACTAGCAGCCGAATAGACGATAGTCGTGGAATCAGCGTTTGGATTGTTGTTCGCTTCGCACGATGGAGAATTGGGCGGCAGCACCGCGTTAAAGCCAATTCTTCCCGCTTGACCATCATGCCATAGGGCACCCCAACGCTTTTTCACAGATGTGCCGGCCGCATACCGGCTTCCGGTTGCGGCCGCCCTGCAGAGGCTTGGATTCGTATCGATTCCAGAAACACCCATCACTTCAGCTTGCCCAAGCCGCTCACTGCCAGAGGCATTGCCAATGCCCGAATTATCACCGGCCATCCGCTCGCTCAGAAGCATTGTCTTTGAGGTGCCGTCTTGGATGTCAGTGATTGCAACGCCACCGACACTGATCGAACCATTGGTGTACTTTGCACCAATAAACATGCCACGGCCGTCCCCACTGTTGGCGTTATGTCCTGTCACGTTGTCACCGAGGCACACTGCGTATGAATGTTCTTGTACACGCTGTGCCCCCCCTGAATCACTGGGGCATCGAAAGGCTTTGGGAGCGGTATTCCAGGGCGTCCACCCAGCCCATGGGTATGGCCCACCTGGCTGGCGGTTAGGAGATCCTCCCGCCTGCACCTTGTCAAAAATAGCCATCTCTTCAATAAATGGAGTGAGATCTACAAATCCACTTCGTCGTCCAAGATTCGTCTGTTGGTTGGCAGCCTGACCCGCAACGTAGGCACCAGAGGTGCCGCCCCTCTGTGGAGGGTAGTAACCTTTGGTACTCTCGTGGTTGAGGCAACCGAGAGCGAGTTGCTTAAGATTGCTGACACATGAAGCACGGCGAGCCGCCTCGCGTGCCGCCTGAACGGCGGGGAGCAGAAGACCTATCAGGACGCCAATGATCGCAATCACAACGAGAAGTTCGACGAGCGTGAATCCTCGAATTGATCGTGATGAGGGATTCATAGGAAACTCCTTAACATGAAAATGCGGGGGAATGAGAAGAATGGATCCAGTCAAGTTGACCTGAATAAACCCCCCCAAGGAATAAGCCACCCAAACACTAAAATGTATTGTAGCGGGCCTATTGGTGCTTGGCAACACCCAGTTGCTGCATTTCTCGAAAAAGTGTGTTTCAATTAATAATTTGGAAGATTTCATGCAGTTCGTGATCCGCACACGTGCATCGAGCCAGCCTTCCCCTGCCAGACCGGAAGAACGCTAGTTTCGCGGTAGCATGAAGCGAAACGTCTTGCCATCACGTATGCGGTAGACCACCTCATCACCCGGCTTGTAACGCAGCCGAAACCAGGTGATGAGTTCGCGTGTGGGCAAGTCGTCGCTCATGTCATCGATGGCAATGATTTCCATGTCTGGACGCAAGCCAGTTTCGAAAATCTCACTTTTTGAGGGATGTGGGCCCATCCACGGCTTAATCGAAAGGTTTTGACCTTTGCCAGCATGCGGACCGTTGAGCGGGAAGAACCCCATGCCTGGCCCATAGACCCCGTCATACACTGTTTTCCGCCAGGCATTTTTTGTTCGCCGCCAGTCAGACTCAACAACAAGCGTGCCAAAAAACACGTCATTATCGCGGAGCCACGCAACATCGATTGTGTCATCGTCGACGCCGGCTCGGTGGAGAACCCCGCGAAAGTCCGTCTGACCGAAGAGGCGCGTTCCGTCTGCCATTGCGAGACGATCACCGGGTTTTATACCGGCTCGGGCTGCTGCACTTCCGTTTTGCACGGCTGCGACAAGGAGTCCATCGTCCCGGTTGAGCAGAATGCCGACGTTTTCCGGAAGAGGCCACCGTCCCATAAAAGTGTCGACTGTAAAACTGCCATCAGCCAGTGATTCGAGTGTCAACATATCACCTACCTGGTGGCAGTGAATACAGCTCCCAAACTCAGCATGTGGCTTCTCTAGCCCAGGCCGCTTTGTGAGCAGTAGGGAATAACCAACCGAGTCACGAGGCCCTCGCTTCACCAGAGATGACGAACCCATCGGCCGATCGATATCCCATTGTTCTCTGCGCGGATCTGCATGGTGCACAAGCACGCGACGCAATGTGTTTTCAAATGCTTCCTCGCTAATTCGAGTGTTTTCAGAAATATGATCCTTGCCGCCAAAGACGGCGTAGAGATCGCCTTGTGCAGAAAGAAAATACGCCCACCAAGAAAGATCCAGATCTTGATGCGTGCGGTAGGGGAAATATCGCTCATCAAGCTGTGACGCGTCTGTCAGTCGGACAGTAATAAATCGTCGTAGAAGTGGGTTGAGTGAGTCGCTGCCGTCAAGAATTTCTTTATCAAACTCTGCACATTGCTTGCAGGGCAGGCACCGCCAGGTGACGAGCAGTGGCCGGCCAGAACCCCGGGCTTCTGCCATCGCGAGATCGAAGTTATCTCGCCACACCACCTTCCCATTGGGATCCGGGTCCGAAGGCAAATCAACCGGACTTGCAGTGAGAATGTTCCTCCAAAGGGTCTCAGTATCATTTGCTTGGACACTCGAAGAAGCCGCTCCTGTGCTCGCTGCAATCAAGAGCACGCACCACACGCGTCGTCGTTGAGGAGCAGCCATCAAACCGCCCTTACTATCGCTCGTTGAGGAATCTCAGAACTGCTGGGAAGAATGGTCAACGGAGACGCTCCCTACGGCGGCGAGGTTGATCAGTCTTCGGTACATCGATCGTAGCGGGCCCTTCCAGGAGGCCGAGCGAGACCAAGAACTCATCCGCTACGATCAGAGATCGTTCACGCCAGGGAGATCGATTGAAGAAGCCGTGTCCTTCACCATCGGCAAGAAAGCGGTCAGCACGAACCCCGAGCATTTTCGCTTTTTTCCAGTAAGGCTCTGCGAGTGCGAGCAAGCGGTCGTCTGTTCCAAACAAGATCAGGGCAGGGGGGGAGTGGGGCGAGAGATGGTCTGTCGGCGAGATTTTCGTGGCCAGATCTTGATGTTCGCCAAGTCGCCCTCGGAGTTCCCCAGGTGCAAAGGTAAGCACGGGGTTGAAGAGAATCATCGCCGCTGGGATGGTGCTGATCGCGAGATCGTCCTCCGCGGCTTCCACGCTATCGTGGATCAACGTGCAGGCCGCGAGATGGCCACCAGCAGATCCACCCGACGCGACGATTTTTGCTGGATCAATACCAAGCGTGTTGGCGTGTTTTTTGAGCCAACGGACTGCGGAACGCGCGTCGCGGACGCACACATCCGGCGTGACGCCATCGCGGCTCTTTACGCGATAGTCAGCCCGCGCAGCGACGAGGCCGCGAGACGCAAAATACTCGGCTTGAGGGAGAAACTGTTCTGTGCTGCCATTGTTCCAGCCACCGCCAAAAAAAAAGATGATTGCGGGGCGTGAATCGTCTGGTTTCCAATCCTCAGGGTAGTGCAGAGTGAGAGTCAGTTCGCGATCACTGCGAGTGGCATACACGAGGGTTTCTAATTCAGTTGCATGGGCGGCACCACACATGGTAAGGCCAGCAAGGACAACAGCAAGCGATAAAAAGCGCCGCGGGCACACAGGACATATGAGTGTCGTGACGTGCATGGTGCGGCCTGTTCGGAGTTGTGGGAAAGGGTGGCTCAGAGAGTCGTGCAGGGTTACAGGAGCCGGTTCGCGGGTTGTTCTCTTTAGATAAACCAGCAAATGTACCAGCCACCACCAACATCTTGGCAAACGGAGTTGAAACAGGCATGTCTGCCCCAAACAAACCCCAGATTTGAGAAATAGAGCAAGCCGTGCCGGCTTCAGCCAGGCATGCCACCATTCCAATTCGATGAGAAGGCCGTCGTGCAGGTCAATCAGCGGTGGTTGTGCCGTCGGCGGAAACACTGTTTTCGGAGGGGTCGGGGAGGGTGGCGAGAAGGCCGAGAACAGCCCAAGTGGTTCCCCAGTAGGTGGCGGTTTCTTCCAGGTTGTTTCTCTTCTTCTCCTTCGTACCGTTCACCGGCCAAGATCCGTCGTTGTGTTGTGACTCGATCAGAAAGCGTCGAGCTCGCAGGGCTGCAGGATCGGCCCGGTCAGCCCCGGCAGCCCGAAGGGCGTAGAGTGCCATGCCCGTACCGAGGGCGTCGCTGGGATTGGCAATAAGCCAGCCCCACCCACCATCACTCTGCTGGGCAGCACGCAGGCTCGCGACACCTTCATCACGAACCTCAAAACGCTGGTGTTCGCAGGCCAAAAGGATGTGCAGCATATGCCATTCGGTACTTATGCCGACAGGGCCTGCCGCCACAGCCTTGAGAGCGGCTTCGATAACAGGGTCGGAGGCAGGAGGACGATCTCCCGAAAGTGTAAGCGCCAGCCACATTGTCGACACAGCGTCGGTCTCGGAAGCGGGGCGCTTCTGCGAAGGCAGTTGACCACCTGCCTTCCAAGTGCCGTCGGATCGCTGTTCATGTTGGATGAGTGCCACAAGCTGACTACGAACATCGGGGCTTGGAATCAGGCTGCGTCCTGCCAGCAGAAGGTGTGCTACTCCCTCTTTGTTGGTGCGGCCGGTGGGTACACCCTCATCGTTGAGAGCGAGCGAGGACGCAACTGCCCAGTCGGTCCAGTTGGTGAGTGAGTCGCTGACATCAAACCCATATCGGCGGGCGGCCTCAAGGCTCCAGACCATCATGTCGATGCGATGGCAGGATACGCAGTCTTTTTGCTCGATCCACGATCGCCCCTTTTCTTCAATGAAAGGGAGGCTGCGATGGATCACGTCGCGGACAGTCTGGTCGTTTGGCTCCATGGAACCTGCTGGAGAGGGCGGTATGACGAGGGTAAGGCACACAGATGCCCAAGCAGGAATCAGCAGTGACATCGGATTACTCAGCATTACTTGCCGCCTCAATCGTTAGCATTGCCTCGGCATAGCACTTGCCAAGTTCTTTGGTACTAGGGGCATCGAAATGCCAGCGGTCCAACACGGTGATGGCTCTTCCAGGTTGGCACACCGGCGTGTGGTGTATTCCCATCAAAGGAGACAAACTTGCATAAATCCATCGGTCCGCGGACGTCCGGCGGGGCTGCAGGGTCATCGCTCGAAACTCGAACATGGGGCGACATCAGTCACGGATTCGTGGCCAAGGAAATACAGGAGTAGGTTAGTGAGCATGCTTCACTCAGCCCAGTCTATCATTGTGTGATGGCGGTCGCTTTTCGCCATTTTCGCATCGATCGGAGATTCTCGTGACCACCGATTACAACCCGATCGTTGAGCAATATCAGCGGTCCAAACAGCAGCCCTGGCGATCGTACGTCGAATCCTTCACGTTGATGAAGATTGTAGGCGACCCCGCCGGACTGACCGTGCTCGACCTCGCCTGCGGGGAGGGCTTCTACAGCCGATTGCTCCGGCACCAGGGCGCCGCACAGGTGACGGGCTTGGATTTGTCGGCGGGGATGATCGAACTGGCTCGAGCGCAGGAAGCCCGGCAGCCCTTGGGAGTCACCTACGCGGTCGCCGATGCTCGGGAATTATCAGTCGTGGCCCCCGTCGATCTCGCCGTAGCCGCCTACCTTCTGAACTATGCACGGACTCTCGCGGAACTGAGGGCGATGTGCGACGGGATCGCCCGTTCGCTCAAACCCGGCGGACGATTCGTCACGGTTAACACCAATCCAGCCTTGGACTTCACCAGTGCCCCCTGCTATCGGAAATATGGGTTTCAAACCGAAGCCGGTGGAGAATGGGGTGAGGGCACCCCGATATGGTGGACGTTCTTTTTGGGCGACGAATCCTTCACGATCGAGAACTACCACCTCAGCATAGCCAGCCACGAGGAGGCTTTCCGGCGGGCGGGCTTTCGGGACATCCACTGGCATCCCGTCGCCCTGTCACCTGACGCGTCGGCAGAGCAGGGCAATGACTTCTGGTTCACGTTGCTGGAATCACCTCCCCTGACATGCATCGAGTGCGTCAAGGGTTGAACTCTACCATCACTCGTCACTTCGGCCCGACGGCTTGCAACAAAAAATCGACGTCGCCGCTGTTCACCGACTGGCTAAGCGTGACGGGGGCAGGTCAGTGAGAGCTTCCTGTGGCGTATCGCTCCAGAAACAGAGCTTTTCTAAGTACGAAACATACTTATTAACTGCTTGGCGGTGCTTCCGATTGACTTGCTCAGCAATTGCCATTTCACCTTTGGAGAGGCGGCCGTCTCCGTCCGCATCAAACTCCTGAAGTGGTGACGGTTCCTGGACGGTGACCCACGAGACGGAGTCATGTTGCAATAGATTTCCAACAATGGCACGAATCGCTAACGAATCTGTTGCAACAAAATCATTGACTGCAGTTCCTGCCAACCGTCCCGTTGATGGAAAGGAAATCAGTGCCGCAAAAGCAAGCAAAAGTGATCCGCAGATGAGTCGTTGGAAAAACATAAGTCCGCTGGTGCCCGGTGGTTAAAAGCCAACCAGCATCGAACGGCGACGTGTGAAAAAAGTTTCGAAGGTCCCTGACGGAATTCGAAGCCCCAAAAAACGCCATAAATTTGCACGTCCCGGGGGCGATTGCGGGCCGGAGGAGAGCGTGGCTCAGCAAGCCCAGGCGTCAATGGTGGTGTTGCTGTCGGGAAACTGCTCCCACGGCAGGCCCGGGCTGACCATGAAGGTCGCCATGTTGGTCAGACCCGTTGCAGAGCGACCACCATCAAGTCGCCCCTCGCGGTGCGGATCACGGTCGCATCTTCGTGACGGTGACACCCCGAAGATAGTACTTATTGTATTCATTGCCGTCGGACACGAGGGAAAAGTTGTAGCCCCAGTAGCCAACGAATTGTGGATCATCGATCCGCCACGTGACGGTGTGCCACTGCGCGTTGTCCGGGACGGTAAACCAGGTGCCTGCGGTTTTAAAGCCATTCGTCGATTCGTAGACGAGCTTGAATCCAGCGTTGTCATTGGCTTCGTTGCGACGAACTTCTACCGTGATCTCGATCGGTTCGTTCGTGTAGGAAAGAAAACTCGGGTCCACGATAAACATATTGCCGCCCGGAATGTTGCCCGCTCGCGCGGATCCACCGTAGGCCTCGACTGCCTGCGCCACATCATCGCCCGAAAGCGTATGCAGCCCCCGCTCCTCACTGTTGGCCCCGATCTTAATCGCCACCGACCTTGCGCGCGAGAAGTCGCCTCCCCATGGCAGCGGCATTCGTCGGTTCGCGACAGCTTGCCGCAGAATGTCTTTTGGTACGTCAAGCACAAACACTGGGGCCGCGGTGAGGCTGTCGTGGTCTGCTTGATGTGTCTTCCCAGTGAGGGGATCAACGAGAGTGACGGTTTCGCCAAAATGCACCTTCCCCTCGGTGCCGCTTGGGGCCCAGGCAATCATCACGCTCGACTCGGCACCTTGAAACACGAACCCATTCTGCCCGTTCGAAAGCAGTACCCAGCCCACGTAGTCGGGGTGTTGGCCGAGATGGTGGATCAGCTGTGCCAACGCGTGGTACGCGAGGCGAGGCTCTCCTTTCTTATTGAGGAGGCCCATCGGTCCGCTGTCGCCGTCGCGGCCTTCGAACCAGTGCACGCATGCCACACCTTGAGCGATGCTCATGGTGAAGGCCTTCACCAGCGTTGACGCTTGCACGTCAGCCCCTTTGGAAACATCGCAGCCAAGCTCTGTAAAGATGATGGGTACGTCGGCCTTCACGGGATTCTGCTTGGCGAGCATCTTGCGGACCGTGGGCACGATGTGCATGAACATTGGTTCGTTTCCAATGTTCTTCGCTACTCCGTCGAGCACTTCGTAGGGATGAAGCGTGATGAAATCGAAATAGGCGTTCGCCCCTGCCTTGATGACCTGCTCGAGGAAGTTCACATGCGCAGACTTTGCTGCGAGACCAACGAAGCAGTCGGGGTCAGCGGCCTTGGCAGCTCGGTATGCGGCAATCACGAGTCGGGCGTAGTCAGTTGGGGTCTGATCTGGCCCCGTGAAGTTTGGCGGTTCATTCCATACCTCCCAACGATTAACCAGAAAACGGCAATGCCCCCCAACTGATGACACGTAGAGCGAACAGGCGGCAAGGATGTTGACCGGCATAGTGCATGATAGGTCCTGCG
>JAYQOK010000047.1:0-10217 GCA_038144795.1 Candidatus Kuenenia sp.
AGGGAAACCTTGGCTTTCCCTCCGCCTGCGGAAGCCTGCGGGGGCCATGGATGGCCCCGCAGTCGCTAAATTTAGTACCGCGAAATACCCGTCGGCGTAGCGCGGGCCGGCGGCAGGGCGTTGGGGTCGCTGAAGGGCCACCAGTTGCCATTGACCGTCTGGGTCTGTGGCGCTGATGGCATCTGCGGCATCGCCTGCTGCATCTGGTTGTTCAGCTGCTGCGGGGCATTCTGCATGCCCTGCTGCATTTGGTTACCATACTGCGGCACCTGATTGTTGACGCCTTGTTGATATTGGTTGGGCTGATTCTGAATCTGGTTGGGCACCTGCTGTTGATTGGCCATGGTCTGTGGGGGCTGATTGGCAAACTGATTGGCCTGGGGCTGCATCTGATTGCCATATGCGTATGGCTGTTGTGGTGGCTGCGCTGCCTGGGGGGTGGGGCTGCCAGCCTGCGACCAGTTCCAGGTGTTTGCCGGCGGCGTGGTCGATGCCTGGGGCACGCCCTGCCACGAGGTGGCGGGGCCCGGCATGGGCGAGCCAGCCTGCGGGGCATAGGAGACGGCTTGCGGCGGAGTGCCATAAGGCGCCGGCTGGCCCATCATTCCGGTGGCCGGCGGCGCGACGGTGGCTGCGCCGTAGACCGGCGCCGGAGGGGGCGTTTTGCAGCCCGCCAGGCAGAGCAAGGCGACGACGGCCAGCGCCGCAGAAGCGAGAAACAAAAAGGGGCGGTGCTCGCTCGTCATGGAAAATATCCTCTTAAGCATGAACCATGCGGGTCGGGACATTAGCGTCTCCCCCGTGTGGGTCTAGACCACTTCCCGCTGCCGACCCTTTGAACCCCGTCCCTCCCTGCCCAATCTTCCTCGGACTCCCAAGCGATGAGCCATCTGCCAGTTCTCTCGCCTGCCGCTGTTGCCGATCTTGTGGTGGCGATCCGTGCCGAGGCGACCCGTCTCGGGTTTACCCGGATCGGGATCGCTGCGGTCGTGCCGCCGCCCCGGCAGGAAGAGTTTCGGCGGTGGCTTGCGCAGGGGCATGCCGGCGTGATGGAGGACTGGCTGAGGCGCCATGAGCCGTTGCGGGGTGATCCCCAGCGGCTCCTGCCAGGAGCCCGGAGCGTGATCATGCTGGCCACCGACTACTCGGCCACCGCGGCCAACGACGCTGACGGCCCGGCCGAACGGGGGCGGGGAAAGGTGTCGCGGTATGCCTGGGGCGACGACTATCACGATCTGCTGCGCGGTCGCGTCAACGAGCTTTCCGCCTGGCTCCAGCGGCAGGCCCCCGGCTCTGCGGCTCGAGGAGTCGTCGATTCAGCGCCGCTGGCAGAGCGCGACTTCGGCTGGCTCGCCGGTCTGGGCTGGTTTGGGAAAAATACGATGCTCATTCATCCCGCCGCAGGCAGTTTTTTCTTTCTCACCGGGCTGCTGACCGATCTCGCGCTTCCTGCCGACGAGTCGATCAAGGTCGATCACTGCGGCACCTGCACCGCCTGCCTCGATGCCTGCCCGACCGGTGCGCTGCCCGCGCCACGAGTGCTCGATGCGCGGAAGTGCATCAGCAGCCTCACGATCGAGGACCGCGGGCCCGTGCCCGACGAGCTGCGGCCCGGGATGGGGGAGTGGGTGTTTGGCTGTGATATCTGCCAGGATGTCTGCCCATGGAACCGGCATGCCCCGGTGTCGCATGAGCCCGCATTTCAGCCGCGGGCTGGTGAGACAACGCTCTCGCTGGCCGAGATACTCGCACTCGACGACGCCGGCTTTCGGCAGCGGTTTCAGGGCTCGCCTGTACTGCGGGCCAAACGAGTCGGCCTGGCCCGCTCGGCGGCGATTGCGCTCGGCAATCGGCCTGACCCCGCGGCGGCTTATGCGCTTGAACGAGCGCTGCGGGATCCTGAGCCCATCGTCCACGAGGCCGCCGCTTGGGCGGTCGCACAGTGGATCGAGAAGGGAGTCGAGACTGCGTGGGCGAGCGAGTGTCTGCGCGGCTATTCACACTCCGCCGTCTCGTCGATATCGGCGGATGGATCACGGCCCGGGGCATCGACCGCGTAGAAGCGGTCGAGCACGCCCTGCCAGTCGGCGTTGACCTTCACCGCCACGAAGGCATCTCGCACGGCCAGATACTCCGGATGGAGCCGGGCGTATTTGATTGCAAACTTTCGCATCGTGCGGCCGGCAAGCTGCTCGCCGTGCAGGTCTTCGGCGAGTTGAAAATGCTCCCGGAGCACATCCCGTTGCGCGTGCAGGGTGGGGGGGGGCGGCACGGGCTCACCGGCAAGTAATGCAAGCGTCTGCTGGAAGATCCACGGATTGCCGATCGCCCCACGGGCGATGCTCACACCGTCGACGCCGGTCTCGGCGAGCATCGCGGCGCAGGCTTCGGCCGAGAAGAGGTCCCCCGAGCCGATCACAGTTCGCTCTCCGGCCGCCCGCTTGACCTCGGTGAGAAAGGCCCAGTCGCTCGGGCCGACATACCGCTGCTGCACGCTGCGGCCATGCACCGTGATCGCCGCCACGCCACGGGCAAAGGCTCCTTCAAAAATAGCCCAGAATTTATCGGCGCTCACGGCCGAGTCGTCGATGCCACGCCGCATCTTGAGCGTCACCGGCACGCGGGCTGGCAGGGCATCCCGCACTCGGGCCACGATCTCCAGGGCCGTCTCTGGCGCGGAAAGGAGGAATCCTCCGCGGTAGCGGCCGAGTACCTTTTTGACGGGGCAGCCGAAGTTGATGTCGATCACGTCGAAGCCGGCGGCGACGAGCCGCTGGGCCGCCGGTGCGAAGTCGTCGGGATTGGCCCCCATCAGCTGGCCACCGACGGGATGCTCTTCGTCGCTCACCGCCACACGGGCAAGATTCTTGCGATTCGTGCCCATCACGGCGACGAACGTGTCGAGCAGCACCTCGCAGATTGCATACGATGCACCAAACCGCCGCGCCAGCACCCGCATCGGCAGGTCGCTGTAGCCGGAGAGCGCCGCCTGCACGACTGGGGAGGCGAGTTGCACCCCGCCGATCACCAGCGGCCTCAGGTGAGCACCGGACACTGGTCGAACCATGTGCGTCCCTGCGCCTCCATCCATTCGACCGATGCCATCGGGCCCCAGAAGCCGCGCTCGTAGGTGGGGATCGGCGGCATGTCGGGCGACCCCCAGGCCCGCACGAAGGGGTCGATGATCTCCCAAGACTTTTCAACTTCGTCGGACCGGGCAAAGAGGCTGGCATCCCCCGTCATCACATCGAGCAGGAGCGGCTCGTAGGCCTCGGGTAGCCGCCCGGCAAACTCACGGGAATAACTGAACTCCAGATCGGTGAGCCGCAGCCGCATCCCCTCGCCTGGCACCTTCGTGTGGAAGTGAAGCTGGATCCCCTCGGCCGGCTGGATCTGCACGACCAGCCGATTCGCCTCCCGCTGGCCGTGGTGGTCGCCGCCGAAGAGTTCCAGCGGCGGCTGGCGAAAGGCGATCACGATCTGCGTGGTCCGGCAGCTCATCGCCTTGCCGCTTCGCAGATAAAACGGCACACCCTGCCACCGCCAGGAATCGATCTCCAACTTGATCGCGCCGAACGTCGCCGTCTGGCTCGTCGGAGGCACACCTGGCTCATCGCGGTAGCCATCGTATTGGCCGCGGACTCCCGCCGCCGCCGCATGCGCCAAGTCGAGCGGCCGCACCGCGTCGAGCACCTTCACTTTCTCGTTGCGAACCGCATCGGCATTGAACCGAACCGGCGCCTCCATCGCGGTGACCATCAGCAACTGCAGCAGGTGATTTTGAAACATGTCGCGAAGCACGCCGGAGGTGTCGTAGTAGGCCCCGCGGCGGCCCACCGGCACCTCCTCGGCCACTGTGATCTGCACATGGTCGATGTAGCGGCGGTTCCAGACCGGCTCGAAAATCGTGTTGGCAAACCGCAACGCCAGCATGTTTTGTACCGACTCTTTGCCGAGGTAGTGGTCGATGCGATAGATCTGACTCTCGGCAAACACGGCATGCAGTTCGGTGTTGAGCAGACGGGCCGAGGCGAGGTCGGTGCCAAAGGGCTTTTCGACGACGATCCGCCGCGGCCCCTGGGTCTCATCGGCCATGCCCAACGCTCCGAGCTGAGCGACGACGGGCCCATAAAACTCCGGGGCTGTGGCGAGGTAGTAAATGCGAGTTGTCTTCCTGCCACTTTCAAGTGTTTCCAGCCGCTGCTTGAGCGCTGTGAAATCATCGGTCTTGCCGATGTCCCCAGGCTGGTAGTGGATCGCTCCGGCAAACTCTCGCCAAGCCTGTTCGTCGAAGGCGTCGGCATACTTGGCCGTGGTCTCGCGGAGCACCTCGCGACAGGCATCATCGGTCATCGGCGTCCGCGAGAAGCCGACGATCTGCGTGTCGGCCGGCAGTTCACCGGCCTGTCGCAGGCTGTAGAGCGCCGGCACGAGCTTTCGACTGGTGAGGTCGCCTGACGCACCGAAGATGACAATGGTGTGAGGCATGATTAGGCCAGTGTAACGTCTCGTGGTCCAACCCAGCGGGCGGTCGTCCGCACCCCGTGTTTGAAATGCGAAGGCTTGGGGCTGCCCGTGTCCTGAGAGCCAGCCTTGGCGGCAAGCGAAGACAGGATGCCGAGAGCGTAGCCGGCGGGGAGTGAGCGAAGGGCAGGAGGCCCGTAGCGAATGTCCGGCAACGGGACACGAGTAGCCCCAAGCCGGGTTCGGCGAGTCAACACATGACAGGCTGAAGCCTTTCCCACGGGTCAAAACCGCATGCCGGTGAACCCGCCGTCGACGTACACGCTTGTGCCGGTGATGAAACTCCCGGCCACAGGGGCGCAGAGGAGGATCGCTGCGCCGACGAGTTCTTCGGGCTCACCAAAACGGTTCATCGGCGTCTGTCCCATGATCAGTGCCGTCCGCTCAGGTGACAGGATCTTGCGGTTTTGCTCGGCCGGGAAGAAGCCGGGGCAGAGCACATTGACGCGGACATTTTTTGGGGCCAGTTCGCGGGCGACGTTTTGCGTGTAGTTCACCACCGCCGCCTTCGAGGCGGAGTAGGCGAAGACCTTTGAGAGCGGCTTGTCGGCCGAGACGCTGCCAATGTTGAGGATCGCGCCACCTCCCATGCTCGCCATGTGGCCGCCAAAGATCTGGCAGCCGAGGTGGGTACTTTTGAGATTGGTGTCGATCACCTTGTCGAAGTCTTCTTCGGTGATGTCGAAATAGGGCACCGCCGAGTTGACGCCGGCACAGTTGATGAGGATGTCGGCCCGGCCGCGGGCGTTGATCGCCGCCTCGAGAAGGGCGCGGACACTCAGCCGGTCGACCGCGTCGACGCTCACGAAGGCGCCGTCACCGCCGGCTTTGCGGATCGATTCCACCCGGGCCTCGCCCCGGTCGGCACCGCGGCCGGCGACGATCACGAAGGCGCCGGCTTTGGCTAACCCTCCGGCGAGGGCGCCGCCAAGCACGCCGGTCCCCCCGACAACGACCGCCGTGCGGCCCTCGAGGCTGAAGAGATGGTCGAGGAATGCGTTGTTCATGCCTTGCCTTTCGCAGCGGTGGTGGCGACCGGCCGACGCAGTTCGAGCCACTCGGTGTGGAATGTGCCCGGCTTGTCGCTTCGCTCGTAGGTGTGAGCGCCAAAATAGTCGCGTTGGGCCTGGAGGAGGTTGGCCGGCAGGCAGGCGTGGCGATAGCCGTCGTAGTAGGACAACGCCGCCATGAAGGCCGGCACGGGGATGCCGATGGTGGCGGCGGTGGCCACAACATGCCGCCACGCCTTCTGGGCGTTGGCGAGCGCATCGGCGAAGTAGGGGGCCAGCATTAGGTTTTCGAGATCGGGCTGGGCTCGGTAGGCCTCGTGGATCCGCTCGAGGAACTGGGCTCGGATGATGCATCCGCCCCGCCACATCATGGCGATGCCGCCGTAGTCGAGCGGCCAGTCGTGTTCCTTGGCGGCGGCCGCCAGTTGCACGTAGCCCTGGGCATAACTGGCGATCTTGGAGGCGTAGAGCGCCTGCCGCACCTGATCGATGAAGGTGAGAGGATCGTCGTGGGTATTGAGATCGGGGCCGCTGAGCACGCTGCTCGCCCGCACGCGGGCGTCCTTGAGAGCCGAGAGGCAGCGGGCGTAGACGGCCTCCGTGACCAGCGTGCTGGGCACGCCGAGGTCGAGGGCCAACTGGCTCATCCATTTGCCGGTGCCCTTGGCGCCGGCCTTGTCGAGGATTCGATCGACCATGGAGTCGCCCGAGTCCGGATCCTTCACCGTGAAAATGTCGCGGGTGATCTCAATCAGGTAACTGTCGAGCTCACCCTTGTTCCAGGTGTCGAAGACCTCAGCGAGGTCTTCGTTGGAGAGGCCGGCGCCATGCTTAAGCAGCCAGTAGGCCTCGCAGATCAGCTGCATGTCGCCATATTCGATGCCGTTGTGCACCATCTTCACATAGTGCCCGGCGCCCCGCGGCCCCACCCAGTCGCAGCAGGGGATATCGCCCTGGGGGCCGACTTTGGCGGCGATCGCCTGAAAGATCGGCTGCACGAGCGGCCAGGCCGCCTTGGAGCCGCCGGGCATCAGGCTCGGGCCCTTGAGGGCACCCTCTTCACCGCCAGAGACACCCGTGCCGATGTAGAGCAGCCCGGCGGCCTCGACCTCCTTCGTCCGCCGCTCGGTGTCGGAATAGAGCGTGTTGCCGCCGTCGATGATCACGTCGCCGGGAGCGAGGAGCGGCAGGAGCGTCTGGATCAGCTGGTCGACGGCCGGGCCCGCCTTCACCATCATCATCACCTTCCGCGGCGGCTTGAGGGCGGCCACGAACTCTTCGAGGGTGTGGCAGCCGACGACATTCGGCTGGTTGCCCCGGCCGGCCGTGAAGGCGTCGGTGACGCTGGTTGTGCGGTTGAAGACGGCGATCGAATAGCCATGGTTGGCCATGTTGAGGGCCAGATTTTCCCCCATCACGGCCAGTCCGATCAGTCCGATGTCACACGTCGCCTGCGTGGCCATGCCCGCGTTTCCTGTTCGATCGAGAAGGGGTTTCGGTGCGGTGAATGAAAACTGTCAGCCCAGAGGGACTGCGAAAGTTGGAGACTATAGCGGGTTCGGTGAGCGACTTCTACGCACCTCGCTACAAAGCGGCCGCGGGCTCGGACGGGCTGAAAACTGAAGATGCGGCGGGGGAACCGCCGATGGAACATCCCGATGGAACAACCGCACCCGCGGGAGCATTCGGAACAGTTGGTCTAGCCGGTACGTCTTGACCAGTTGGCCTAGCCTCCCCTAGCGTGTCGGAGGTGCATCGTGTGGCGCCGTAGCCAAGTGGCTAAGGCAGCGGATTGCAAATCCGCCATCGTGGGTTCGACTCCCACCGGCGCCTTTCCGTTTCTTCTGCCACAGATGCCCCGCAAACCGCGTGGATTGTGGCAGTTTCGGGCTCGCGAGCATCGCTTGGCTCAGATTGGTCAGCAGCCCGCACAGATGCCCTAGAGTGCCAACCGGAGCCGTCTTGAGCCTGCTGTGCGTGGGCACTTTTGCGAGCCGTCTCCTGCCTGCCATCGGTGCCTGTCGCCAGCATCGCCGCCACCTCATCCTGGGGGCAGGTCGGCTGCTTGGTCAGCAGGTCGCCCCAGCCCGACACGGCACCCGCCACATCGAGCAAGGGCTTTCGCAACCGGTTGCGCGTGGCAACAACTCGGCCGGTACCAAGATGGGGGCAGCGCTACGCAAACCGCAATATATTCATCAAACTAGAGGAGCCAAAGGAAAGCGCAATTGTGAGCAGACCAAACACGAATGCAATAATGGAGACTCTACTACGTTGTCGGTAGAGTGACACGCATGCAACGAGAAAGCCAAGTTCAGAAAAAGGCACAACCCAAAATTTTGTTAGTGCAAGCAGAAAAACTGTTCTCTGGGTGATCTGGATTACTCCCGTGCATACGATTACTGCAATGGTCGCGGAAATAACGAGGCCGAAAGTCGTGAGCGCCAGTGCGACTTTTGAGAGCGTGGCAGAAGTGACGCGTTGGGCAGACGTGTCGAGTATCCCAGAATCTGCGGTTGTGCGGGGATTAACCATATAATATGTGGCTGGTTTAGTCTCCATCTCTCGGCTTCAAAGCCAGAGTCTTGCTAATGCTCAATGTTAGTGCCGAAGACAGCAACAAGACACCAACCGTCAGCCACAACTTCCACATGAACTCCTCGTTTAGTAAATCAAGCCAAATCATTGCTAGAGAGAGCACCGCACCGGCGACAATGCAGACGATGCAGATCGTAAAACAAATCTTATTCAGTGACTGGAGACGCATGGGGGGCAATCGTGGTTGATCAATATGGCAGGGAGCCGTTGCTCAGCAAAAAAACATTCCGCACCGGACAAACAGAGCGAATGGTAGCCACTGTATATCAAAGACGTGGTGTTGGTTGAGGGTTTTTCGGGTATTGACTAAGCGAATGCGATTGCGTTGACTCGCCTGTTATGCCGACTTACTCGTCGCCCTGAAGCAACTTAACCATTGCGTCGCCCATGGTGAGGCCGATATTCATGTACGTTTCGGCGTTACCGTTGTAGTGACTGTTGGAGGCGCCACCTTTCGATAGTGGATGCGTGTAGACGGTGGCGACGTTACCCTTGAACTCAGGATACTCGCCCGGATCGCTGACGGCAAGTTGCGCTTCGATGATATCTTTTTCGGTCCCGGTGGCGTTGTCCTTGTTGGTCTGGCCAAGGGTGGCGCAGACGAACTTTGCGTTTCGGGCATTGAAATCGTTGCGCAGCGTCTTGATCAGGTTGACTAGATTCTGCTCGTACTTCGTGGAATGCCCGGGGTTGTAACGGTCCTTGTCGCCCTGCCACCAGAAAAAGCCGGCGACTTCGTACTGCGTCGCACCAGGATAAAAGTCGCCAAGCTTGTTGAGCACTTCTTTCGCGCGGGCTACGTCGCCGTCGTACTGCAATCCGGCCTGCCAGCCGATGGGCTCGGGTTTGGCTCCCTTCGGCCAACGGTCGGGGCTCTGGCCGTAGCCAGCGTAAATATAGGTCATGCCATCTCTGGGGTCTGTGAATTCGTAAGACGGTGACCCGGGCGGGAGCAGGTCCCAACCTAGGCTGCGGTTGCCGATCGAAGTCTTGAGGATGAGCACCGGCTCATTAAGCGCGTTACCAAGATGATGACCGATGCCCTGCTCGATCCCGATTTTGCTGCCGGAGACAGTTAGCCAGTCGTTGCGTTTGACCTTGTCCTTGACACTAGGCCCGCCACTCCCTTGGGTATGGACATTGCGAACGTCATTTCGAACGGTCCATTTGCCAGAATCGTCGATCATGAAGGGGTAAAGGCCACCAGACTTGACGGCGTGATCGAGAGTGCCTTCCTTGTCGCCCTTGACGTTGCCCATTTCAAGCGTGTTGGACTGGCCCATGATGACGAAGACTTTGACAGCCTTGGTTACATCCGCCGGCTTGCTGTCCGGATTAGGGAGGAGATCATGTCTGTCCGCTGCCGCTGCAGACAGAACCAGCAGGGCGACGGTGAGGGAGATGACTAAGTTGGGGACGCATCGGTAGCACATTTGGTTTTCTTTCTTCATTTCAGGAGCGATAAACCCAAAAGGTCGTTGCGTGAGACAGCAAAACCTGTGCTTTCTTAGAAAGCCTTGACACTCTGGCGGTGCATGCCGCGCCGGGCAAAAGATTCCCCTTGGGAAAAATGCCCGCGCTACTAACAGCGGCGCGCACTGACTGAATCGCAGTGGTATGAGCGGTCGCTCCTCTCGATGAATTAGACTAATGGGCCGTCGGTAAGCTCAGGTCGGATCTGACCCGCTGCCGTCAGGCGTGGTCCGCAACTTCACTGTCGACCTGCCCGCACGAACTCGATGATCGTAAATCGATTGTTTGCCGGGATGGTCGCCACCAGTTGACCCTCCGCCACTTTGGCCACAGCCGTTTCGGTTAGGCGGCTGTCTTCGTCCGAACCGGAATGTTCACTGATGTTTTTGGTTGTGATCCGGGCCAGGTAGGCCTCACCCTCGGCGAAACCCTCACCGCGAAAATCGTGGGCCAGACAGCCGGTATTCGCGTGAAGACCAGTCTGAATAGTGCTCGGAATCTGCACGGTAGCCGGGTTCGTCCCGCTGGCACCAGAGGCGTACAGCAGTACCGTAAAGGCGTGCCGGGCGCCGTTTTATCCGGCGGACCGCAACCCTGCGCGTGCGGGTGAAA
>JAYQOK010000047.1:10227-22334 GCA_038144795.1 Candidatus Kuenenia sp.
CGTCCCGCAGTACCGTAAAGGCGGGCCGGCTACGATTGTAGCCGGCGATCCGATACCGTTCGCTTCCGGTGAATCCCCGCCCGGTGACGGAGATGTCATTGCCGACCTCGCCGGCGACTGCATGGCGGATCACTTCGTCGGTGCCTGATGTGATCTGGGCGAACCAGCGCCAGGCGTAGTAGTGCAGGTGGTTTGGATCGGCAGGATTGATGTAGTCGTCGATCGTGAAGATGTTGCCGGAGGCCTCGGCAATGACGAAGTTGTCATCGCTGCCGTGGAGTGCCAGCTTCTGCGTGACAATACCGGGGCCTCCGTCGCTGGCTGGAATGACAATCTCCGGGTCAATTTCGGCGAGTCGACCGTTATAGTCTCGCCGCTTGGTCAGGCCCATAGCCCAGCCGCTGGAGTTGTCGGACCAGGGTAGTTGTATGGTGTTGAGGCCGCGCTCAAGGCAATGTCCCATAATGGTGATGGTTTTGGCAAAGGCGTCCCGCTCATCGGTGCGACCGTCACCGTTGACATCAACAGCGCTGGGGCCGTCATCCCAGGACACCCATGACTCGGCAGCGAGGACCCCCTTGTGCATCAGGCCGGCGGCATCGAGCTTGCGTCGGACGAGATCGTAGTTTCCCCAGACCGAGGGCACGAAGCTGCCGTCCATGCTGCCGTAGCCGTCATTCTGATCGGAGACGTTCAGGTTCAGGCCATCAATTAGCGCCATCAAATCAGTGCGGGCTACCAAGCGGTCGTACATCTCATTCACGCCGCGGCCCCCCTTGGCAGACAGGCCGGCCATTTGCCCGCAGTTTTCGCAGGGGCTCATGCCAGATGTGGAGATGAGCACCGGCCGCGCCGGCTCGGCAGCGTAGACTTCACGAATTTTTCGGCTGCCGGCGACGAAAATCTCATCGAGTAGAAAATCGACATCAGCTCCCTGCATCAGCCCCTGGAGATTGACCTCGTGGGAAAGTTGGTAGGCATCGACGCGGTTCTTGAAGTGTCGAGCGATTCGTGCAACGAAGTCGGGGAACAGGCCGTCCTTGGGGCGGTAACCGCCCGCCTCTCCCGAGGCCGACGCCCAGGCCGGGCAGTGGAAGAAGACAAACTCGACCTTTAGCCCCAAGGCCTTGCAGGCATCCACAGCCTGCTCCATCGTTCTCAGGTAGGCCGAGGGGGTCCGAGCGTAGTCGGTGTTGGCCGGTAACGGCTCGAGGGCCGACCAGGCCATCCAGAACTGCACATAACTGCTGTCCTCGGTGATCACTGGCCGGCAGACATCGAAGGAATTGTTTTGTGGCCGACCGACGAAGGGCTGCCAGCGCACGCCAACCTGGAGGTGGTCGGTCGTCCAGATGAAGTCCCCGGGCTGGGCAGCCGCGCAGATTGCGCCAGCATTGGCCATGACGGCGAGCAACAGGAGCATCACCAACCGGGCGAGATTAGGTGCTGTCATGGGATATATGCCCTTTGGTTGAGCGTCTCCATGACACGGTCGAGTGAAAAACTGGCAGCTTTCATCTGCGGCCGATATTCATTGAAGGTTGCCAGAAACTGTCTGAAGAATAGTTTGGCCAATGGAACTTCTGCAAGTTCTCGCCACGTAGACACCATATGCGCGAGGACGCATGGAGAGGCGCTGCCTTCCTGTGACGAACTCTTTCCCATCATTTCGGATTCATCAATCGCCAATGAGCATCCAGTTTTCCCTGCTTCCAGTCGCAGCGATTCGCGGGCTTCGCCATCGCGTTCTTCGACCAGGGCTCCCACCATCGACTGCCGATTTTTCAGGAGATGCTGACCCCGGCACGCTCCATTTCGCGGCGACAATCGATGGGGAAATTATTTCTTGCCTGTCGCTCTATACCTCTGCATGGGAGGGGAGCAGCGCATGGCAATTACGAGGCATGGCAACCGACGCAGCTTTTCAAAGACAAGGACTCGGCCGACGATTACTCGACTACGCTGTTGCCGAGGCAGTGGCAGTTCAGCCCTCCTGGCCAATCTGGTGCAACGCAAGGGTCTCCGCCATTGATTTCTACAGGAAAGCAAACTGGACGGTCGAGTCTGTTGAGTTTGAAATCGAGGGCGTTGGGCCACATGTGCGGATGTTGTGGTCTCGGTCCTAAACTCAGTTTATCCCGAGGACCTTTCGCCGCGAGTCGAGGCGCTCTGTTCCGCAAGCCACTCGCTAACCCTGTGACGCGAAACAGATTCGCAAATCGGACTCAGCAGTCAGAGCGTCTTCTTTGCAGGTGAACGTCTGCTGGAAGTCTTTGGGCAGCAGGTCCAAACGCGACTGCTTGAAGTATTTGTGGCAGAGTCGACAGTGCAACTGATGCCCGCGAGTTTGGCGCAGCGTGATTTCTTCACGCACCGGTCAAGTTCATGCCCCGGGCGGCGAGAAAGCGGCTTCAAGATGACTCTGGGTCGATCGGCACGGCAACACGACTTCCCGCCGGCATCGGTTTTAAGGACGCAGGGCCAGACGCGATTTGTACTCAGTCAGATTGCAGCGGAGAGGGTCTAACGCGAATTTCATCCGACCGTCGAGTAATCGCGAAGTAGATGACGTAAATCCATGACAGCAGTGCCGCGATGATGGCCCACACAATCGACCGGTTTCGCTGCCACGAGCAGACGACGGCGATCACAGTGCCAAGGGTCACGCCATTGCGAACGACGCTCACAACGCCACCGTCAAAGGGCAGGGATTCCAAGACGACCTCGGCGAACATTGGCATGGCGGAAGATTCCTGCGGTGCGAGACGGAATGATGTCTTGAGTGCGAGACTAGCGTTAACCTCGTTTAGCAATCGCTGGTCAACCCCGCTGGAGGATCCGGCGGGCACCATTAAAGTCAATGCCACGCTCGCGGGCCCGTTTTTCAAGAGCCGACAGGTAGCTCTCAAGAGCTTTGCGGCGATCAGCCTGAGCCGAAGCGTCTGGACGAACAGCCGGAGGGCGGCGGTTGGGCGTTTGGGCTGCATCGCCCCGCGGACGAGGCTTCCGGACCCGCATGCCGCCTGGAATGAAGGCGGAGTAGAGCTCTGAAATCAATTCGAGACGATCGAGAGAACGGTCTAGAGCTGACTGTCGATCAGCATCGTCAGCAGCAAAATAGGCATCCATATCCTGCCTCTGGATATCCCGCCATTCCTGCCGTACTGTTTCCAAGAGTTCTCGCTGGTCGTCGCTGTCAAGTTTGTCAACATGCCGCATGAGCGTCGTCAGCATTGCCTTGTGTTCCTGAGGCGATACGTCGAGACTCAGGAGTCGACGCTGTAGCGACACCGCTTCGTCGGCGAAATTCGGGCCGCGACCAAAGATCAGCCATGTCGCGACGGCGATCGCTACCACGGTGACTCCGAGAACGGCATTTCGTACAGAAGACGGCTTCGCGGGTTGAGGTGTTTGAGAGCGTCGAGTTGGCATGACGGCTCCTTTCAGCTGGCACCCTGCCCCGGATCGGCACCGTCTGCAGGCGCCGTTGGGTCATTGCCATCACCAATCGCCGAGTACCACCGCAAGATGTCGAGACTCGTGTCATTGCTGATTGCTTCTACATGCCCATCGAGAAACACGAACTGCGTGATCCCGGGATGACGGCTGCCAAACTTCCGGTTACTTGTATCATTTGCCCCATCGGCCAATCCCCGGGCGGTGTCGCGAAACAACACATGTGGCGTATCGGACGGAAAAATCGCCGTATCTCCTTGTTGGTAGTGCACCATGTTGGCAGCCACGGATGAATCAGCGGGTGGGATGTGCCGCTCTCCAATGGCAAAGGTTTTGCTGAGGCCGTCGGTCACTTGGGCACCGCGAACCTTTGAGAATGTGTGAATTGGTCCGGCCTGTTTGGGATCGATACCACCGCTGGACGACGGAGCGTAGTTGAAATACGTGCCCGCGTTTGCCGCAAAATCACCACCAGCTGCCACGCCCACGACAACCGGTGCAGCGTTGTTGTTGTCAAAATTCCGATCTGCAGCAGGAGCCCGGCGACTGGGACAAAAAAAGGCTGCCACTGGAGTTCGGAACGCGGTGGAGTTGGAGGGATCCCAGCAGGGGACAGTCGTGTCGGGATTCCGGGCGTCGTAGATCACTTGTTCTTCCATGAAGGGCAAGATCCGAAACGCCCACGAAACGTCAAACTCATCACGAGTAAGTCGCCCTGTTGGAAACGATTTTGTGACGTCGTCAGAAAGCGCTACCGCGAGCCCAACCTGTTTCATGTTATTGGAGCAGGCCATCCGCCGCCCAGCCTCTCGGGCAGCCTGGACTGCGGGGAGGAGAAGACCAATGAGAACGCCAATAATTGCGATCACCACAAGCAGTTCCACCAACGTAAATCCAGGCTTACGCAGAACTGCGCGAGGCGAGGGGATGCGTTCCAAGGACATTCGTCGGTATTGCATCAGGAGATCTCTTTCGCCGGGGCCAGAAATCGCTCTTCACATTTTAACATTTTAACGGATCTGGAGAACTGGGGTTTCGATACTTGAAAGTGGCGGCAATTCAAGTCGCGTTTCGCCTCGCACCGTCGTCCGTGGGCGAACGAATCGAAAGCATAGGCCCAAGAGCGCCGGCACAAGAATGAGCGTGATCGCCGTGGCGACGAAGAGGCCCCCAAGCAGCACGGCCCCCAAGCCACGGTAGAGTTCACTGCCGGCGCCGGGAAAGAGCACCAGAGGCAGCAACCCCAAGACGGTTGTCATGGTTGTCATGAAGATCGGACGGATGCGACTGCGAACGGCTTCAAGAATTGCGTCGTTGGGTTCCCACCCTTCGCCTCGAACCAGCTGCAAAGCCCGATCAACGATGAGGATCGGATTGTTGACGACGGTTCCGATCAGGATGACAAACCCGAGCATCGTGAGCACATCGAGCGATTGAAAGACGCCGAGAGGACCGCCAATGGCATTGAGCATTGACAGACCGACGAATCCGCCAACGCCCCCCAGCGGCACGGCTGTGATAATCACGGCCGGATAAAACCACGACTCAAAGAGCGCTGCCATTAGGAGATAGGTGATCAGTCCGGCAAGGACCAGGTTAAACCACAGTGCCCGCCATGTGGCTCGGAGTTTGTCAGCCGTGCCGCCGAGTGTGATTGCATAGCCACCATCAAGATCTCCAGACGACACCAGTGGGTTGACCACCATCGTCTGAATTCGCTCTTGGGCCTCTTCCAGCGGCATCCGCTCCGGAGGCGAAACCTGTACCGTGATCGAACGCTCTCGTTCCCGGTGGAGAATCTGCTCCGGGCCGCTTGAGTATTCACGAATCTCCGCCACGCTCTCCAGCGGCACAAGTTGGCCGCCCGGCGTGACCACTGGCAGGCTTCGGAGATCCTGAGTGCGCTGCACGAAACGGTCCTCACCCTTTATCACGAGGTCGATACGATCACTGCCGAGAAAGTAATCGGTGGCATAGCCACCATCGACGAGGCAGTCGACCATGTAACCAAGTTGGCGCGTGTCAAGCCGCATGTCGGCGGCTTGCTCGAGCCGAGGCACCAGTTGCACCTCCGGGCTTGAGAGATCAAGCGACGGCTTCGGCAGGTTTTGGCTGCCGGGAGTCGCCTCCCGCAGCATGCCCATCACTCGCACGCCGAGCCCGACCAGCTTCTCCAAGTCGGGGCCGGTTATCTCAACGTCAATCGACCGCCCGGAGCCGATACCCTGCTCGAAGAGACTCGATTGCTTGGCGACGGTGAATGTGCCGGGCAGGTCGGCCGCCACTCGTCGAACCAGCGGAACAAGTTTGCTTGCCGCCAGCGGATCCAGGGCACGGAGACCGAGAAACACACTACGGCCTCGGGCCACGAAGAAGAAGTCACCGAGAATCGGTGCATCAAGGGCTTCTGCTTCTGGCGTGTCGGGGTCGACATTCCAGTAGGGAAGGAGACGCTCTTCAACCACGTCGCCCATGCGGAGGAGTTCGTCGAGGTTGTAGCCGGGCGGAGGGAGGAGAATCCCGAAAACGAGGTTGCGATTGCCCTCCGGGAGGTATTCAACCTTGGGCATGAGAAACCATGTGGCGGCGATCGCTGCGGCTACGATCGAGAGCGAGACGGCCAGTTGCCGGGCAGGGCTTGCGAGCAGAAAGCGGTCGAACCCAATAACGCGACCGGCGAATGCATGGCCGAGCCGACTGGCTGCATCTGCCGCCTCGCAACCGGGTGACGGGGGCTGGCGTGGCAGCAGCACCGACGCTGCCGTTGGCACCACCAGCACCGAAACGACCAGCGACAGGCCTACAGCAGCGCTGATCGCCAGAGCAATGTCGCCAAAAAGTTGGCCGGCCTCCTCTTGGACGAAGAGCACGGGAAGAAAGACGGCGATCGTTGTGAGTGTGCTTGCCAGTACGGCTCCCCAGACCTCGCCGGCGCCGCGGATTGCAGCCGTGCGGGCGTCATCACCACCGGTCCACCGCGTGTAGATGTTTTCCAGCACCACAACGGCATTGTCGACGAGCATCCCGATTGCAAACGCCATCCCCGCCAGGCTGATCACATTGAGCGTCCGGCCGGCCAAGCCGAGGATCAAGAACGTGCCGATCACGCTGATCGGGATGGCCAGGGCCACGATCAGCGTTGAGCGGACGTTGCGGAGGAATGCCAACAGCGTCATGATCGTGAGGAGGCCACCGAAGATTATGTTGCCACGGACCAGCCCGATGGCCGAATCGATGTAGGTTGTCTCGTCATAAACTAGCGACAGGCTCAGGCCTTGGCGGCGGAGGATGTCGCGATCGATATCGGCGGCCACCGTTCGCAGTTGCGCCATCGTGTCGAGCACATTAGCGCCGGTTTCGCGGGTGACCCGGATGGCAATGTTGCTTGCCCCAAAACGGCGAACAACGCCGTCGGGCTTGCGAGTGCCCAGTTGCACTCGGGCCACATCGCGGACATAGACGGGCTTGCCGTCGCGTCGGGTGATGATGACCCCTTCAACCTGCTCTGGAGAGCGAAACTGACCGAGAGTGCGGACGACATACCGCCGCTTTCCCTCCCAAAAATCCCCCCCGGAGGTGTCGGCATTCTGATTGGCCAACGCCGACCGCAGGTCATCGATCGTGAGTTGGCGGGCGGCAAGCAACTGTGGGTCGACGATCACCTGCAACTGGTCGGCGCGGCCACCGACGAGGTCGGCGTTGGACACACCATCAACCCGCTCCAGGCGGCTCTCAATGTCATCTTCGGCCATCCGACGCATCGATTCGATGTCGATTTCGGCGGGAGCCAAGGACCGCACTTCGGGATGGGCGGCAACCAACTGCCGTAGCCGGTAGAGGGCCAGATCGGTGGAGCGGGCGGAGAGCACGCGATCGAGTTCGGCGGCTAGGGCAGGATGATCCGTCTTGGCCCGCTCAATGGCGTCGCGGTCGGGGGGGGCCTGCCCGAGGATCAGCCAAGCGATCGGCCGGTTGGTGGCGCTGGCTGTGCGGATGACGGGCCGGTCTGCATCGATCGGCCAGTCGCGGACCTGTTGCACGCGGGCATTGGCCTTGACGAGGGCCTGGTCCATGTTGGTGCCGATCGCGAATTCCAACTCCACAGTGCCCACCGAATCGCTCGACTCGCTGGAGAGTTTCACGAGCCCCTCCACGCTGCGAAGCTGCTCCTCGAGCGGCTGCACGATCTCCCGTTCGATTTCCTGAGGGCTCGCCCCCGACCAGCGGGTCTCCACCGACATCGTCGGAATCTGCACTTCCGGCGTGAGTTGGATTGGCATTGTTACCAACGCGAGCCAGCCAAAGAGAGTCAGGAGAAGAACTCCCACCGCAGCCTTGACCGGATTGGCAACGCATGCCTCGATGAGGTTCATGGCACGGCCTCAAACGTTACGGCCATGTCGGGGCGGAGTCGTTCGTTGCCTCGGATGACGACCAATGCACCCGATTTGATGGAGCCCGTGATCTCAACGCCACCACCCCCCGTTGCCCCGAGCGACACTGGGATCGGCCGCACCACGCCCGTTCCCGGGGGAGCCTGAGATACGTCGACGGTGAAGACGATGGGCGAGCCACCTCCGAGGACGAGGGCGTCCTTGGGGACTACCGTCACGAGACCGGTCTTTCCCACGGGCAGCCAGGCGCGCGCGAGCATGCCGCCCATTAGCATCGGCTGGCCGTTGACGATCCGGTTTTCAAGGATGACCTTGACGGGAAAACTGCGACTTAACAGGTCGGCCTGAGGAACAACCCGCTCAATCTTGCCGATCCACGTTTGGTCCCGAGCAGCGTCAAAGTCCAACCGCACGTCCATGCCGGTTGCGAGCGAAGCGATTGCCACCTCCGGCACCTGTACCTCAACTTCAATCCGGCTGAGTTCGGCGACGCGGGCCACGAGTCCGCCGCGTGACACCCACTGCCCCTCTTCCGTGAACCGCTCCACGATCCACCCGTCGAATGGAGACCTAATGGTGTGCTTCGCCAGTTGGTCGTTAATCCGTTCGACATCCGCCTCCTGGACGGCCACTGCCGCGGCAGCTTGAGCGATTTGTTCTTGGCGAGGCCCGGCTTCGGCCAGTTCGAGCGCAGCCTGGCTGCTCTTCAAATCGGCCTCCACCTGACGGAACTCTGTTTCTCCATCCAGAAGCTCATCGGCCGTACTGGTGCCCCTTTCCGCTAGTCGACGTAGCCGCTCGAGGCGGCTTCTGGCGTATTCCGTGCGGGCTTCAAGCCCCTGCACCGCCGCCCGTCTCTGTTCGATCTCCTCAGGCCGTGAGCCAGCCCTCAATTCCGCGAGAACCTGCCGACGCCGATCAAATTCAGCAATGGCTCCTGCCTTCTCGATCTCCAACAGGCCACGCAACAATTCTGTGATCGGCTGGCCCGCCGCCACGGACTGCCCCTCCAAAACCGGGAACTTCATCACCCGGACGTCAACGGCGCTCCCCACGTCGCTCACGCGAGCAGGAAAAACGGTGCCGACGAATGATTGCCCAAGGGCCAGTTCCTGACGCTCGACCCGTGCCACAACGACCGGCACGCTTGCCGGCGGAGACTGCCCGCAGGACTGATGGCCAAGTGTGCAGAGGATGCCAAAGGCCATGCTGGTCAGGCAACCGCTGAGACGAGTACGGAGGTAACGAAGTGACGTGTGCATGATTCCGAGTTATACACCCCGAATACAGGGTTTTTCTCGCATCATTTTTCACTCGCTTGACGACGGTGCAGGAGTCGGTTAATTTTTTCAAGATCGTCCGGCCGATGACTGTTTTTCGGCGATCGGTTCCCGCGACGACCTCGTGACTCAGGCTCAGTCTCTCGGCTTTTTGCCATGGGTTGAGGCCCGTTTCGCCGGTGGCTCCGTGAGTCGCCCTCGAAATGAACCTCTGTCCAAGGCGTTCTTGCGAACGACTGGCAGGGTCACGAGCTGATGGCGTGCCGTCAAAGCGATACGCCACCGGCTTGTTTTGTTCCTTGACAATTTGGTCGTGGTAGTTGGCATCTTGAAAGAATGTCGATGGCGGGAGTGTCTCAAGCACTCCTTCCTGAAGCGTTCTCCCAAGGCTCAAATTTTTTCAGCCGTCCCACAAGGGCGGCGTGAAAGAGCGAGAAAAATCGTTGCCTTCCCGTCTCCCTCATGGGGAGTCGGGAGGGAGCAAGGCATCTGAAGAGAAGCTCGTTCGCGAGCATTCGATTCGGGTGGTCAAGCTCCAAAGGGCGCATGGGGGATGTCTAGGCATCAGAAGGCTTTGAAGGGCGCGGAAGACTGCGATAAGCCCGGGGTAACCGTCAAACAGGTGATGATCCCGGGATTCCCGAACCGGCATGCACTGAATCCATAGGTGTATGCAGCCAACGCGGCGAACTGAAACATCTCAGTAACCGCAGGAACAGAAAGAAAAATCGATTTCCTGAGTAGCGGCGAGCGAAAGGGAAACAGCCCAAACCGTGGTGGTTTCCACCGCGGGGTTGTAGGGCCCCCGAGGAGTTACAAACAACAGGCTAGCGGAACGATCTGGAAAGGTCGTCCATAGAGGGTGACAGGCCCGTACGCGAAAGCTGAGTTGCTCCATTGAGGGGGTACCCTGAGTAGGTCGAGCCACGTGGAATCTCGACTGAATCGACGGGGACCATCCCGTAAGGCTAAATACTCTCTGATGACCGATAGTGAACAAGTAGAGCGATCGAAAGATGAGAAGAACCCCTGTTAGGGGAGGAATGTGAACCTGAAACCATGTGCCTACAAGCGGTCGGAGCGCTATGGCGGGTAACCGCAATGCGTGACGGCGTGCCTTTTGCATAATGATCCGGCGAGTTACCGTCAGCGGCTCGGTTAAGGTCCTCAGGACCGTAGCCACAGGGAAACCGAGTCTGAATAGGGCGACTATTGGTCGCTGGTGGTAGACGCGAAACTGCACGAACTACCCATGAGCAGGTTGAACCGCGGGTCAAACCGCGTGGAGGACCGAACCCACTTGGGTTGAAAACCGAGGGGATGACTTGTGGGGAGGAGTGAAAGTCTAATCAAGCGCAGAGATAGCTCGTTCTCTCCGAAATAGCTTTAGGGCTAGCCTCGGACCATTGCACAGTGGGGGTAGAGAGACTGAATTGGATGAGGGCCCTTCCCGGGTACCTCACCGAACCAAACTCCGAATACCATTGTGTTTACTCCGGGAGTCAGTCCGCGAGGGATAAGCTTCGCGGTCAAAAGGGAAACAACCCAGACCACCTGCTAAGGTCCCCAAGCAGAACTCAGTCACTAAGGAAGTGAAGTTGCAGTGACAGCCAGGATGTTGGCTTAGAAGCAGCCACCATTTAAAAAGTGCGTAACAGCTTACTGGTCGAGCAACTTTGCGCCGATAATGAACGGGAGTAAGTTTTGCACCGAAGCAGTGGAACACGCTTGCGTGTTGGTAGGAGAGCGCTGTACGTCAGATACAAGTCGTACCGTAAGGAACGATGTCGGGGCGTACAGGTGATTATGCCGGAATGAGTAACGATAAAGCAGGTGAGAATCCTGCTCGCCGAAAGCCTAAGGTTTCCTGGGGAAGGGAAATCCGCCCAGGGTTAGCCGGTACCTTAGTCGAGGCCGAAAGGCGTAGACGATGGACAGCAGGTCAACATTCCTGCGCCATATGCTGGACCGATGGAGGGACGGCGTCTGAAGGGTGAGGGGACGGATAGAAATGTCCCTCGCCGGTGTGGAAGGTAGCTGTAGGTAAATCCGCAGCGACATCCGGAAGCATCGGACAAAGACGCTTATGTTTCGATAGTCATCTGAAGGACGTCCAAGAAAAGCTTCTAGGGTTGAAGGCATGTGACCGTACTAAAACTGACACAGGTAGGCGGGACGAGAAGTCCTAGGCGCTCGGGAGAACACTGGTTAAGGAACTCTGCAAAATGGCCCCGTAAGTTCGCGATAAGGGGTGCCCCCTGTGGTTCACGCTGCGGGGGGTCACAGTAAATCGGCATCAGCGACTGTTTATCAAAAACACAGGACTCTGCTAACTCGCAAGAGGATGTATAGAGTCTGACGCCTGCCCGGTGCTGGTAGGTTAAGGAAGAGGGTTAGCCGCAAGGTGAAGCCCGCGACCGAAGCCCCAGTAAACGGCGGCCGTAACTATGACGGTCCTAAGGTAGCGAAGTTCCTTGTCGGGTAAGTTCCGACCTGCATGAAAGGCGTAACGACTGATGCACTGTCTCAACCAGTGACCCGGTGAAATTGTAGCCGTGGTGAAGATGCCACGTACCCGCAGTGTGACGGAAAGACCCCGTGAACCTTTACTGTAGGCTGATATTGGTCTTGGACGTGTTCTGTGTAGGATAGGTGGGAGGCTATGAAGCGGTGGCGTTAGCCATCGTGGAGCCAACGGTGAAATACCACCCTGGATTCGTTTGAGTTCTAACGCTGATTCCCGTGAATCCGGGCAGCGGACAGTGTCAGTTGGGCAGTTTGACTGGGGCGGTCTCCTCCAAAAGA
Source organism: Candidatus Kuenenia sp. (assembly GCA_038144795.1). Lineage (GTDB taxonomy): Bacteria > Planctomycetota > Planctomycetia > Pirellulales > UBA1268 > CACORA01. The sequence continues at coordinate 22,163 of JAYQOK010000047.1, forward strand.
GTAACGGAGGAGTTCAAAGGTACCCTCAGCCTGGTTGGCAATCAGGCATCGAGCGTAAAGGTAGAAGGGTGCTTGACTGCGAGACTCATACGTCGAGCAGATACGAAAGTAGGACTTAGTGATCCGGTGGTCCCGAATGGAAGGGCCATCGCTCATCAGATAAAAGGTACTC
>JAYQOK010000048.1:0-17809 GCA_038144795.1 Candidatus Kuenenia sp.
GCTCTGCAGATAGCACCGGCCAGGCAGCGATCCACTGGAAAACGCTCAATCCACATGCAGCCAGCGCTGGAACAATGTTCCCATGCATCCATCTCATCTTCATCGCGGCGATGCGCCTCCTACCAAATCCGGAAAAAGACCTGCGACTGAATGAAGGCCAGCACGTCATGGAACCACACAAATCCAAGGGACCGCTTGCCACAGTTGATCCGGGCTGTCACGCTCGCCCCAGCGCCGAGCTCCTCTTTCTCGTGCCGCGTGGGATCAATCGTGATCCGCACGAGGACCGTATTGCCCTGCTCCCCACGAACCTCCGCCTGCTCGTGGATCTCCTTCACTGTGCCGTAATGCCGCGTGCCCGGATCAGTCGCAAGGATGTAGTCAACCTCCAACTCCTGGCCCGCTTGCAGCGCGTTGGCCATGGCGCGGTTGACATAGCCAAGCCGGTCGTCGGGCATGTGCACCTCCAACTCCCAGGGCCCTGTTTTGTCGGCGACCCGCATTAAAACCTGTCCTTTTTCGACAGGCCGGAGGAGCAGCCGATCACGAACTTGCCAGGTCACGATCACACCATCGATCGGGCTGCGAACCTCGAGATCCTTCTTCTTCGTTTCGTAGAGAGCCAACTGCGTGGCAAGACTCTCGATTTCCCGTTCGAGTTGTGCTGCCCGACCAGCCATACGGGCCCGCTCATCGGCCGTGATCTTCGTCTCCTCGAGCATAGCCCGTCGGGTGGCCACCAGCTGCTCCTCGCTCGAGGCTTTGCGTCCGAGAACATCGGTGATCGCCACCTCGAGGTCGGTGTTGCGGAGGAGGGCGAGCAACTGTCCTTCCTGCACGCCGGCCCCGTGGTCGAGGCTCGTCTCAAGCCGCTCCACAACGCCATCAATTTCAGCAAACACATCGCGCCGGTGCACGGGTTCAAGCGTGCCCTTCCCTTCCAGCCGAAGGTCGGCCGGGATGAAAATCAATGCTACGATCGCCGCCACGGCAGACAGGCCAGCCAGCACGGTTCGCGGCAGATTGCGAGCGGTGGTAAGAGCGCGCGACTTTCCAAGAAAATGGAGCACTGAATAGAACGGCAGGCTCGTGTGATCAAGGGCATTGGCAATCGCAACTTTGCCATGCTCGGCCACCAATTCGACCCGCGCCCGCTTACCACCGTCAAAAGAGCCAGCCGCAAACCACTCAGCCACCAACGCGCCGAGCGGCTCCGGCTGCTCCTTTGCAGCGGCCTCCGCCTTGGCCACAGCCACGGCATCCACCCCGCCCGGCTTGACCACCGCCGTGGGCCGTGGCCTCTCCAGCGGAATGATCGCCAGCGCCGTCGCGTGTGACTCATCGATGTAGTTTTCCAGTTCTTCCTCAATTTGCGGAGGCAGTTCATTGGAGGCATCTGGGTGCCAGAGCGGGTCGCCCGCTCGGGCAACCACCCTCACCAACGCCTCGATTGCCTGCACGGCCGTCGCCCGCCGCTCAATCGACTCTTGGCCGCTGACCGCCTCCAGCCTCAGTTTCCGATGCCGCTTCATGAGCACGCTCACGCGATCACAGCCGATGATCCGCCGGGCCTCGTTTGCCAAGACGAATGCGGTGGCAACCGGATCGAGTGTTTCATGAACGGCACGACTGAACCGATCGACCTGGGCAAGCGTCGTCTGCTGGGCATCGAGCGTACGGAGTTGGCGCCGCTCGAGGTAGCGGCCAGCGACGCCCGACACCTGATCGAGAAACTTGAGATACCCCTGCTGCACCGCCATTTCGTTGGGCTGGTGAAATACCTCGAGCAGGCCGGCCCGCGCCCCAGCCCGGTTGATCGGCGCCGCGACCACCAAGAGATCGGTCGGGTTGCTGGCGATGACCTTCCCATCCTGCCCTTCGAGCGACGCCTTTGGAGGCACCAGCAGTCCGCCCGGGCTGCCCATGAGCGACTGCACAAGTTGCCCATGGGCCTGCTGCGACTCAGGAGCATCGGTGAGGCCCGTACCCTGCATGCCGCTGTGACAAACCGGCTCAACACGCCCCTGATCGCCAGACAGCCACACCAACCCGGCCACGGCTCCCATCGCCTCCAACACACGATCGAGCAGGCCACGGAAAAAATCCGCCTCGGCCATATCGGATCGTGAGAGCGCCTCGATCTCTTCCACGAGCGCACGAATCTGCTGTCGTGCTTCCTCGACGGATTGGGGATCGACGGTGCTCATGAAACTGGTGAAGGACGACGGTCAGCCACGGTCCGGGGCTGGTGCGGGTGGGCGCGATGCCCAGTTGGTCAGGCCTTCGCCTGCTGTGGCACGACTCGCTTCTGCACGTCGGTCTCGAGCAAACCGAAGGCCTGTTCATGACGCTGCACGGCCATGACGAGCGCCGCGGCCAGTCGCTTGGCCGTGTAAAAATTGACGATGATCCGCTGCGTGAGCTGGATTGTCTCCGGGGCACTGCCGCCCACCTGCTTGTTGAGGCCAAAATCGACGATCAACTCCTCAGGGGTGCCGGTGACACGGCAGAAGTTGGCGTAGGTCGCCGCGATGTGCGACTCGTCAACCGGAACGGGCATTTGCTCGGGGGCAGGGCTCTTCTTCTCTTCGGCCATTGAGGACTCCAGGAAAGGGTATCGAGAAACAATTCAACAACGTGGTCAACCAAACACAAACTTGGCAGAACGCAACTTTGGAGTATACCTTCTGCCCGCAGGGGGGCTAACAGGACGACTCGTTGCCCTTGTTCCGCCTGTTGCCCTAGTACGCGTGCCACGCCAATCTGGTTCACTTCCTCGTGTGGCTGCGAAGCCAAGCCACTGTCACAAACCGCCGCATCAGGGCTGTGAAGGCCCGCGCTGCATCGCGGTGCCACGCGGCATCCCGTTCTGGCCCGGTGATGATGAGGCCACCAAACGATAGCCGGCAGGGCCAGCCGCGAGATACTGCGATCTGATCAAATCGCTCGGCGATCCGCAGCGTCCAAGCGGCGCCGAGTGTTTCCCGCAGAGCGAAAAACGGTGGGTCGACGAGGCTCGCAAGCGGATGCAGAGAGCGGCCGGCCGCCTGCCGGAGGCCGTCGCGACGCCAGCCTTGCAGTACCGCGAGCAGGGTACCCAGCATCCCGGCGAAAATACCGCCGCAGTCAATCGCAGGCGATCCGAGCACGCCGGCGATCTGGGTGTCGAGCGCGAGCCCCGGGACGAAAGGCCGCATGAGCACAAGTTGGCCCCCAGTAATCAGCGTAGCCGCAAGACGACGCCGGGTGGCCATGAAGTTCATCCAGCCGACGGCAGCCAAGGCGAGCATGAACCATTCGGCCAGAAGATGGACGTGGGGCATGCTGCCCGGCATCATCACCAGCGTGCGCCCCACCGGCAACACAAGCACGACCGCCAGCGAACCAACGATCAACTGCCACACTCCATGCTGCGGCCGCTTCGCTCCCAACAGCGCCATCGCCGGACAAAGTGAGAGCGACACCACAACCAGCCGCATGCTGGCCATCAAGCCTGGCTCGGAAAGCCCACCGCCCCACCGCCCTGCCATTTCGCTGGCCAGCGCCAGCCACGCCACCACGCTCCATGCCGCAGCTGGCACTGCCGTGGTACCCCGCACGAGCACGCCGCCCGCGACCGCACCGGCGGTAGCCGCAACAGCGACAATGAGCGAGACCAACGGGTAATCCATCCCCTCAGCCTACACCGCCTAGCACGCCCCAAACCGCTCCCACCGACCAAACGCCTGACCCTTATCGAAGAATCGTGCCCGATTCGATGCGGGGTGCGTTTTCCGCCACAGTTACGCGGCGGGCGTAGATCTGCGGTGAAACGGTGAAGGCATTGAGGGTTTCAGGGGAAGAGAAGAGGTAGGCCCGCGACTCGTAGGTGAGGCCGTAGTTGCGATCGCCCGGCACCCGGCGGCCGGTATCGAGGGCCAGCACTGGGTCGTCGCCCGAGAGGGCCGGGGCATAGCGATCGGGAGCGGCGAAGAAGGCCTGCTGCTCGGTAGGACCGGCGAAAAGATAGGTGCGGCCGCGATGCCGCGCCCCGTACTGCACGTTGCCCGCAACCCAGGCGCCCTGCTCCATGAGCGTGACGGGGCAATAGCCCTCCATGCCCATCGGCATCCCGGCGGGAGCCGCAGGGGCCGCTGGCACGGCAGGCAGCGTGGGGGGTGGTGCGGCGGCTATGCGAGGCTGATCCAGAGTCAGGGGCGAAGGCGTCGGCACTTCCACGGCACCTACTGGCTGCTTTTCGGAAGCAGATCGCTTGAAGATCGAGGCCGTCGATTCCCACAGGGCTGCAAGCGGCTTGCCGGCCGCTGGCTTCTCGGCGGTAATCGTTGCCGCAGGTGGCACGACCGGCGCGGGAAAGGTTGTGGTTGGATAGACGCCATCGCCATAGCTGGCCTGTGGTACAGAGGCGATGGTCGGCAATGGTGCAGGGGCGACCGGTGTGGCGGCTGGAAGGATGGCCGGCCCCACCGGTCCGCGGCTCATCGCCAGCGGGGCAGTCGGCGTTGCGGGCGTGGGCACCGTCACGGGCCGCGTGACCTGCTTGGCAGCCGCCGCTCGCTGCACGGCGCGGGCCGCGTAGGCCACGAAGTCGGCACTTGAATCAGAACATTGAAACTGAAAGAGAAGTTGTTCGTTGGCATCGATCACGCACGCCGTGGGGAGGTGCGTGACCTGCAACTTACGAGCAAGTTCGGGGTTCATATCGACATCGAGCCGAACTGCCTCAAAGCAGGCGCACACGACGCCCACCGCCTCAGGCGAAGACAACGTGGTCTGGAGGAATCGGTCCGAATCCTCACTCCAAGCCGCCGTGAAAATCACCAGCAGCGGCCGCTGTGACGCTACCGAAGCCGACTTGGCGACCACCAGGTTTTCATGCCACGGGATACCGGCCTGGGCGTGCGACGCTGCGGCAACGGCAAGCCCCACCGCCAGGCACAGGCGGGCCACACAGTGGCGGGCCGGGGCTCGTTTTTGAAGTCTGTCTTTCATGGCTCGATTGACCGGACCGGAAGGATGTTCAAAGACACGCTGAATCTGCCATCGGCTCTGGGAGGGCAGGAAGTTTTGACGAAAAAGCCGGCCGCGGCGATTTTGTGGAATGCGCCAGACGGTTTCTCCGCTTTGCCACCAATTTTTGCCGTGCGCTAGCCAGCCTGTCGGCCGCACAGTTCCGGCGGGCTAGGAAAAATGGCGAGACAGGGATCCGGCCGCAGAATTCTTCCAACTCCTCCGACCATCACCACCGATATCACTGAAGTCCTTTTTATGTGAGGAGTAAACGATGCGTGCCAAACCTTCCTTCCTTCTTCAGTTGCGAGCCATGCTCATGCTCGTCGCGTGGCTCGTCATCAGCGGGAGCGTGCAACCGGCTCCAGCCCGCGCCGATGCCTCCTCACCACATGCCCCTGCGTCATCGACTGTCTCCTGGCATCGCGACATCGCCACGGCCAAGGCGGCCTCTGCCGCGAGCGGCCGACAGATGATCATGATCTTTACCGCGTCTTGGAATGAGCCGAGCAGCCGATTCGAGGCGGCCCTGAACCGCTCCCTTGAGGCCACCACACTCCTCTCAGCCTGCTTTGAGCCAATCCGTATTCATGTCTCCGACGATCCATGGACAACCCGCCGCATGGGCGTATCCAACGTGCCAGCGGCTTGTATCATCGATGAGCGGGAAAACGTGCTTGTGAACTTCGATTGCCCTGCCACCGCAGAGAGTTTCGTTGCCGCTGTTTGCAAAGCGTCCCGCGAGGCTGCCGTGGCATCGATCGCCCGCACTGAACTCAACCCGGGCGACCTGCCGGCCGCAATGGAGGCGACAACCAAGCTGCCGTCTGAGACCGGCGTCGTCGAACCGCCCGTTGTGGCAGCCACCGTTGAGCCAACTGACGTGATGCCCGTCGAGCAACTCGGCCTCGAGGGCTACTGCCCAGTCAGCGTGGTCACCCAAGATGCTTGGATCCCTGGTGACCCAGAGATCACCGTCGGCCATCAGGGGCACACCTATCGGTTTGCCGGGGCTGCGGAACGGCGGGCCTTCATGGCCAACCCCGACTGGTATGCCCCAGCCTTCAGCGGCGACGATGCTGTGCTCGCCTCCCGACAAGGCCTCGTCGTAGCCGGCAAGCGGGCCTACTCCGCCGCCTACAAATCGCGACTCTATCTCTTCAGCTCCCCGGACACCCGCAGCGCCTTCGTCGCCAACCCCGAGACCTACATCCGCCGCACCCAAATCGCCCGCGGCCAACCCTCCACCACCCGCCTCCGCTAAACCACACCGGTAAGCTGAAGCTTGCTCGAGATGTGGCGCAGGCTTCAGCCTGCGAACACCGTCGCTCGCCCGTGAGGGGCTGCCCCTGCCCGAGAGCCTGCGTTGCTGGCAAGTGGAAGCAGGGAGGATGCCCGTAGCGAACGTCCGGCGAAGGGGCATGGGCAGCCCCGAACCCACAGGCGCCCACATGCACCGGTTGCAACGGCCGCACCACCTCACCCCGATTCGCTGACTAGCCGGCACGAGCCCGGCCGATCCTCTTCGATAGGAAACCGTGGCCGGCTTCCTCCATGTGGATCATCGTCATGACACGGCGACCTCTTTCAGCAACGGTGCGGGGCACCGTGTGGCTGGCCTTTTACCCTGTGCTCACGACCTTTATTGGCTACTGCGCACTCGCCTTTGCGGGCCAGTCGGCACGGGCGATCGAGATGTTCACTTTCTATGGCGATGGCAGCCGTGTCGGCCTGCCCAGTCTAGAAGTGCCGATCGAGGCCTATCCCGGCATCCCGCTTCGCAGCGACCGGCTGCGGGCCCGGCGTCGCGCTCAACGAAATCCAGGCACGCCCGTGCGAGTTGGCCCTCCGGGAGGAATTACGATCCGCGCGATGCCGGAAGGCCAGCCGGTGCCTCCCCCCCGCGTTCGGTAGGTGGCGGGCTGCACCGTTTCCGCAGCATGTGGGATGCCGAATTTTGGTAGCCTCCTCAAGCGTCGGGCCGGCGTGAGCGGCTCGTGTTCACAGTGAGTTGGCGCTGATGCTTGGAGCGGTTTTTGAACGCGAAGTGCGAATGGTGCCGCGAAGCCGCGGGCTGGCCATTGCCCGGGCTGTGTACGCCGCCGCACTCTTGGCCATCATCGCCACCTGCTGGCTGGTGATTACCGGCACGCAATCGATCACGACTGCTGGCGACACCGCGCGGTTTGGGGCCACGCTGCTGCGAATCCTCGCGCCGCTACAACTCACACTGGCGATGCTGGCGGCCGCCATGACCAGCGCGATTGCCGTGAGCGCCGAGAAGGACCGCCGCACGCTTGAACTCCTCCTCGTCAGCCAGCTCAGCGATGCACAACTCGTATTTGGCAAACTGGCTGGCAGTCTGGTCCGGGTGCTGCTGCTCGTGCTCTCGGCCGTGCCGATGTTTGCCCTTGCAGGGCTTTTTGGTGGCGTGACGCCACAGCAACTCGCCCGCGTGTTTGTGGTGACTGTGGCGGCGGCGTTGGCCGCGGGGAGCATTGCGACCACTGTCGCCTTCTGGAAGGAGACTACGTTTCAAACGCTGGCCATCACCGCCTTCGCGCTAGTCGCCTGGATCGCTGCCGGTGAAATCCTCGCGGGCACGTCGGGAGCCGGGGCTGCGGCGGCGGCCTCTCCCCCGCGGGCTCTGTTTGCGGCGCTCGGCCCTTCCGGGGCGCAGTCCTACCTTCCGTTCCTCGTGACTGCCGCCGGCGTGATCGCCATCGCCAACCTGATCGGCATCTCACAGGTGCGGCGGTGGAATGTTGCCGTCGGCCGTCGTCGCGAGCAGCCGGAAGCGGCCACCGCGGTGGTGCCCCGTAGTGAGTCGCGCATGGTGTGGGAAAACCCGATCCTGTGGCGGGAGGTCTGTACGAAGGCTTACGGTCGGCGGATCGTGTTTGTGCGGATCGCATGGTTTCTGCTCTTCGCCGCCGCCGTCGCGGGAATCGTGGCCGAGGGTCGGGCTCCACAGCCCGATCGACTCTCGGTGGCCATCGCGGTGATCCCGATGGCGTTGGCGAGTCTGCTGGCCGTGACGGCGCTGGCCGTGACGAGTATCACCACCGAACGCGACCGCGGCGCCTTTGACGTACTGCTCGTGACCGATCTGGAGCCGAAGGAATTTGTCTGGGGCAAGCTGGTGGGTGTGCTCGTGGTGGCCCGCGAGATCGCGGTCCTGCCGCTGGTGCTCTGCGGGGCGCTGGCTGCCGCCGGCATCGCCTCACTTGAAAATGCCATCTACTTGGCAGTCGGCATGGCGACGTTGCTCTTCTTTGCGGCCGTGCTCGGCCTGCATGTCGGCCTTTCCTACCCTGCCTCACGGCGGGCGATCGCTGTGGCGCTGGGCACGGTGGCCTTCTTGTTTATTGGTGTGGCGACAGCGATGCGGATCATGGTGGCCTTCGGATCGAGTTTCGAGCTCCAGCTGGCGCCGTTCCTCGCCGTGATCGTGGGTGGGGCGATCGGGCTCTATGCCGCGCTCTCGGCTCGCACCCCCTCGCCGGCCATTGGTAGGGCATCGGCGATTCTGCCCGCCCTGCCGTTTGTGGGTATCACCGGCTTCCTGCAGGGCAACTCCCTGCAGGCGCTCCTCGTGGCAATTACGGCATACGGCTTCGCAACCGTGGCCCTGCTCGTGCCGGCGATCGGCGCATTCGATCTGCTCACCGGACGCTCGACGTCGTGAGACCTTCCGGAGAGAGGGCGGCGATCCGTTCGGCCGTCTGTGGGGAGGCATCGCCCTTGTCACGGGCCCGGCGATAACTTGCCAAGGCATCGTCGGGGCGTCCAAGCGCCTCCTGTGCAAGGCCTTCCAGAGCCAACACCTCAGCCGGCACCTGGTTGGGTCCGTAGGTTTCGCCGAGAATGGCCAGCGTCGCCAAGGCTCGTTGTGGCTTGTCGAGCAGGCGATAGACCTCGGCCGTGTCGAGGAGCACGCTGCGATCGTCAGGGGCCACCGCCAAGGCCCGATGGAAGTCGGCAAGGGCGTCGGCCGGACGGCCGCGGGCCAACGCTACCTGGCCGTGGAGATGCCAGGCCTCGGCAGACTGTGGTGCGCTGCGGACCGCGTCATCGGATAGTCGGTCGGCATCATCAAAGAGACCGAGTTCCATGTACATTTTCCCCCCCTGCAAGCAGAGCCCAACATCGCCGGGAGCAAGTTCCAGCGCCTTGGCGATTTGCGCTACCGCCTCCACCTTCGAACCCCGGTTCCAGAGCACGTCGGCATAGTGCTGCCGAGCGTCGATATCGGTCGGACAACTGATCACGGCCCGCTCGAGAAGCGTTTCAGCACGGGCAAGATCCTGCTCGTCGGCGGCACACAGTCCCTGATTGCAAAGGCGGCGGGCAGCGGCAAGCTCCTCGGGCACCGGATCCCGCCGCGGCACGAGCCGACAGCCAGTTGCCAAAACAAGTATGACGATCGCGGCGGGCCAGATACTTTCCATGCGGCTCGTCTGCCTCCTGCGCAGACCCGCAGCCGCGTCTGCCACCCTGCAGGATGGCGACGACCGATGCCGGGTAGCAAACAGATTGGTTGACTGGCTCACGCGCGGACAACTCCCCGTGGCGGGCAGACTGTAGGGCGATCGCCGCAGCGGCTCAACGCCCACTTGCCCCCTTCCTCCCGCGGCCCGAACTACCCGGATGCACTGCCTTACCGGCACAGGCATCGACGGTCTTGGCAACCTAAGAGACGTAGGCGAGGGGGTCGGCGAACGCTCGACGAGCCTTGGGCGTCTCCTCGCCCGGAGAGAATCTGAAAGACCGCAAAGCGGCGACTTTTGCCGCCCCCGAGCCGGCGCTGCCCGTTTCGGGATTGTCCCACGAACCGGCCTTGCCGTGGTCGGCTGTCGCTGCCTACTACCCATTGGCAATGTCTTCTCCTTCCTCCTCTCTCCGCACGGTCTTGCTGGCCAGCCTCGTGATCGGCGGCTGCTTGGTGATCGGCTGCGACATTCATGACGAGCCCGTGCGGCCCGCCGCCGCCACAACCGACCAGTTGCTCCGCGGCGACACGCCGCTGTTGGTCGATATGCTCAACCGTGATGCGGCTGCCCCGGCCATCAAGCCGACCACACTCGAATATGTCGACGGCTTCGACGCCGGGCTCAAGCGAGCGGCCACCGAGTCGAAGCCGCTGCTGGTGATCTGCCGAGCCGCCTGGTGCCGCTGGAGCGCCGAGATGACCCAGGGCACCCTGGCCGATCCCCGCATCATCCAGTTGACCACCCGATTTGTATGTGTGATGGTTGATGCCGATCGCCATGCGGCCACCTGCCGTGATCTGGGCGTGACGGCCTTCCCGACCGTGATCGTGCTCACGAGCGGTGGCGAAGAAAAGCTGCGGACGGTGGGCCGCCCCGCCACCCACAAGCTCGCCGACGCCCTCGAGGCAACGCTGCGACCCGCGATGGCTGCCCGCCCCAGCCTGCCGCTGAAGTGAGGCCCGCGTGGGTCACGATATCCCATTTGCGGTAGCATTGGGGCCATGAGCAAAAAGGATTACCACGCCTATCCCTGGTGGAGCCCACGATTCTGGCATGGCATGCCGCTTGAGGTCTGGCTGCCGCTGGTGGCCGAACACCGGGCCCGGGCGTCGCTATCGCGGTGGGGGCTGATGGCCACGATCACTACGGCCGCCGGGTTCAACTCGCTGGCCGAGCCCCTCTGCCGGGCCCGCTTCCGCCGGCAACTCAAGGTGGCCACGCCGACCGATCCGCTCTTCATCATCGGCCACTGGCGGTCGGGCACCACGCTGATGCATGAGATGCTCATGCTCGACGACCGCTACTTCTGCCCCACCACCTACCAATGTTTCGCCCCCGGCCACTTCCTGCTCACCGAAGGGCTGATCACCTCTGCCCTGAGCTGGATCATGCCCGACAAGCGGCCGATGGATAACGTGTCGGCCGGCTGGCATCGTCCCCAGGAAGACGAGTTTGCCCTCGTCAACATGGGAGCCCCATCGCCCTACCGCCGGATGGCCTTTCCGGTCACGTCGCCTGCCGCCCCCGAGGCGCTCGACGTGTCACAACTACCACCGGAGCAGCTCGCCCGTTGGCGGGAGTCGCTGCACGAGTTCCTCCGGATGCTGGCCGTTCGCGATCCGCGGCAGCCGGTGCTCAAGAGCCCACCGCACACGGCCCGGATGGGGGTTCTCGCGGAGATGTTTCCCGGCGCGAAGTTTCTTCATGTCGTTCGCGATCCGTTTGTGGTCTTCCCGTCGACGCTGCGGCTCTGGCAGTCGCTCCATCATGTGCAGGCCTTGCAGGTGGATCCGGGCGACACACTCGAGGAATACGTGTTTGCCTCCTTCGACGAGATGTATGCCTCCTTCGAGCGCGACCGCTCCTCGCTCGGTGCAGAGCGACTCCACGAGATTCGCTACGAGGATCTTGTGGCCGATCCGGTGGGGCGGATGCAGGAGGCCTACGAGCGGCTGAATCTCGGTGACTTCAGCCGCGTTCGCGACCGCTTCGAGGAGCAGGCCCGCGGGATGAAAGACTACAAGACCAACACCTACCGCCACGACCCGCGAATAGTGGCCGCGATCGAGCAACGCTGGCGGCCCTTTATCGATCGCTACGGCTATCAGGTGCCGGAGACGATGCCGCCGCAATCCGGCGCCGCGTCTGCTCCCGCATGAGCTTCACCTTCGGGTCGGCCTGCAGGCTGCGGGCCTCGTCCTGAAACTCCTGCGGCGTCATGCGAATCCGCCGCTCAAACCGCCACCGTGCGGCAGCCCACTGCACCGCCACCACGACCGCTGCCCCGGCCGCCAGCCCAAACGTAGCCCGTTGCCCGCGGGCAAGAAGCGGCAGCGGATCAGCGGCAGCCGCAAGCCCCTGCCCCGCCGGCTGCCGATCGATCACAAGCGGGGCGAGGGCGTAGCATGCCGCGGTGACGATCGCCGCCAGCGCGAGCGAGTTGGCGACCACTGCCCCGGCCGTACCCAGTGACACGATGCGGGCAAGGCCGGCAAGGGGATTGATGCGCTGGGCTGCCGGCAGGATGCGGGCCGGCCGCCAGGCGATGCCATCGAGCAGCACCCGCACCACCAGCCCCACGCCGCCACTGGCCAGCACGACCGCCAGGGTGGGCATCATGAGCCGCGCCGGAACAACCGTTGGCAGGTCGAGTTCCATGCCGCGGCCTCCGGAGAGGATTGTCTCTTTGAGCATCTCACCGGCCGCCGGCAGCGTGGCCGCCGCCCATGCCGGCCCCAGCGCCACCGCCGTGACGACAGCTGCGATCCAGGCCGGAAGCGTTGAAAGGGGCGTCATCCCCTGCTGCCGCGCCGCCTCGCGGCGGCGGGGTGTAGCGGGAATCGTTCGTTGTGATTGATCCGACATGGGGGGCTGAGTGGTTTCTTTGTGACAGGCTAGAGTCTGTCTTACTTGAAAACGTGTTGCAGTGCCTCACGCATCAGCAGGCTGCTGGTACCGACCCAGGCATCGAGCCCCGACCACAGGGCCACGAGCAGCACCACGGCCGCGAGCCCCTGCAGCAAGCCGGCCCCTGGCGAAAAAGGCACTGCCCGCAGGCAGATCGTGCTCGCCAGATGAAACGCGACCACCGCTGTGACCGCCGGCAGTGCGAGGGCGAGAGCGATCCGCAGGGCCAGAGCAGGCGCGGCGGTGACCACCGGCAGCAGCCTGTCGAAGCCGCCATCGCCATTGAGCACGGTGCCGACCGGCAGAATCACAAAGCTGTCGAGCAGGCCGGTGACGATGACGAACTGGCCTCCTGCTGCCAGAAACGCAGCCACCCCCACCCACCAGGCCAGACGGCCGATGCCGGTACTCGCCTCACCACTCCCCGGATCGAAGTCGTCGGCCCACGATAGGCCCGACACACTGCCCAGCACCGTGCCGGCCCAGCCGGAGGCGGCCACCACGAGCGCGATTGCCATGCCGATGACACCGCCGACGATGGCCTCTCCAGCGACGACCAGTGGCCAGGGGCCGATGGCAACCGAATGCGAAGTGACCGCCGCTGGCAGGACGGCTGCGGCAAGAGCCACCGCGACCGCAAAGCGGGTGCGGATCGTGACACCAGGAAAGGCCGGCAGCGTAGCTACTGCCATGGCAGCAAGCATGCGGCAGCCCACCCCGGCCGCAACCGTGAGCCCAGCCGTGGTCGGCAATGTGGTGGAAGCGTCCATCTCGGTTTCAGGATATTTGGAGGTTTGCTCACCGCTATGGAAGAGCCACCGTCGCCCGCATAAGGTCGACCAGTCGCTCGAGCATCCAGGGCAACGTGAAGAGCAGCACCACCGCCATCGCCACCAGCCGCGGCACGAGGCCGATGAGTGGCTCGTGAATGCCAGTGGCCGCCTGCACGAGGCCCATGCAGGTAGCCACGGCAAAGCCGACCAGCAGCGCCGGCGCAAGCACCACCAGCCCAGTCAGCAGGGCCTGCCGCACCACTTCAATAAGATCGGGTTGCATCGATTCACCACACGCTGTCCAGGAGCGACTTCACCACGAGCGACCAGCCATCGGCCATCACGAACACGAGCAGTTTGAGGGGCAGCGACACGAGCGTGGGGGGCAGCATCACCAGCCCCGTCGAGACGACGAGCGTCGCCACGAGCACGTCGAGCACGAGGAATGGAAGCAGCATTCGGAAGCCGATCGTGAAGGCGGTCTCCAACTCGCTCCCCAGAAACGCGGGGAGCAGCGTCTCCAGCGGTACCTCGTCGTAGGTGGCCGGCTGGCGGGGAGCCTCCGGATGCCGTTCGAGAAAGAGCAGCATCGTGTCGCGATTGCCGGCCTGTTCGATCTGGTTGGCCATCCACCGGCGGATCGGCAACGAGCCCTGTTCATAGGCCTGCGAGAGCGTGATCTCACCGGCCTGATAAGGCTCGACGCCAACGCGATAGGCGGTCATCCACACCGGCCACATCACCATCGCCGAGAGAAAGAGTGCCAGTGACGTGACGATCTGGTTGGATGGCAACTGGGCTGTGCCGAGCCCCTGCCGCACGAGCGACAACACCACCGACATCCGTACGAAGCAGGTGGTCATGAGGAGCACGGCCGGGGCGAGACTGACCACGCCAAACATCAACGCCGCCGAGAGCGTGGCATCAAGCGACCGGCTGCCAACGAGCGAACGGACCAGCCCGCCCACCGCCTCAACGTCGGAGCCAGTTCCCGTTGCAGCTGCTGAGGACACAATCGGCGCGAGATCGGCTGTGACGGTGGCCGCGGCCGCCGGCTCGACCGCCACCACGGCCGGCTCATTCGCCGCCGCCGGCGTGTCATCTGCCCAGACCGGGCTGGCCGAGAGCAGGGCGAGGGCCATGAGGAGGCCCGCTGCCGACACGGTGTGAGCGGCCGGCCGCAGCGGGGGATGCTGCCCGCGGCAGGCTCGGGCGATGCATTCGGTCGCCTCTGGATCAGTGATTTCAGAAAGGGTCTGGCAGCCACCCGACGACACGCTCACGAGCAAGGTCTTCGGACCAAACCGCACCACACGCACCGGATGCGGGCCGCCGAGGGAACTCGTACCGAGCACCTCGAATACATCTGGCGGAAGCATCGCCGTCCGCGGCATGGCAAACCGCCGCACCGCCACAAGGCCTGCCGTGACGACGGCCAGCAACAAAGCCGTTCGCCAATCAAATAACGCGACCGGCTGGCGAAGACGGTCATTAGGGACCCCTTCAACGGCCTTCGCCTGGAGTGGCACAACCGGGAATTCCCGCGACGCAGGCTCGGCCCACGCGGCTCGTGTCGGCACCATGGCTGCCAGCACCACGGCCACCAGCGGGATCGCCAGCACCGGCACCGGCCGCCAGACATGTCGCAGCCTCATGCCGCCACTCGCTCCAGTGGCTCGCTCCCGGGAGAGCTCCGGACAGGTCGGGGGTCGAGCCCGCCACCACGCGAGCCGGGAGGCAGCGAGCCGTGATGCGCCCAATCGATCACTGGATAGCTGGCCTGTCGGCGACGACCGCCAGACCACCAGAGCCAGCTGGCGACAAGGCCAACCACCACGCTCATGCCGGCCAGCCACTCTTGGCGTTTGATCTCCGTCGTGCCGTCGAGGCGACTGCTCATCGCAGTGATGAATGTTCCGACCGCCGCCTCGAAGCGAGCCTGACTGGTTGAGGTCGACTCTGCAGCCGCCGCAGCGGCGGGCTCAGGGCTCTCGGCCGCAGGCATCGATACCGCCGCGGCGGCAGTGGCCGGCCGAATCGCCGACGGATACGAGGCGGGTGCGGAAAACGTGGTGACCACGACACTCTGGCCGTCGGGCCGGCTCGTCGCGGGGAGCAAGGGGAGCACGTTGTGGCGAATCTGGTCGAGTTTTTCGGCGACAGCATCGGCATCAGCGGCAGCCTCGGTGAGGAAGGTCTCCGGCACGGCGATGGCCACGCGCACCATGGCCAACACATCAGACCGCGGTGACTCTGAAGTGGGCACCGACGGCGGGGCCACCTCGGCCGGCGCGTTGGCAGCGGCGGCAGGCTGCGGAGGCGTGGCCTCCGCGACAGGGGCCGGTATGGCCGTGGCATCCTGTGGCTGCATTGCCGATTCAAATTCGACAGTGACATCGACCGTCGCCCCTTTCACGAAGGCGATTGACCGCTCCACTTTGGCCCGCAGGTGCCGCTCATGGGCTGCCCGTCGCGCCAGCCGCGGATCGACGTCGGTGAGATCGGCCGTGTTGTCCAAAGGGCCGGCATGCACGCGGCCGTTGCGCAGATCGGTCACCGCCACGCGATCGGCCGCCAGACCGGCGATCGATGCCGCCACGAGCACGCGAATCGCCTCAATGCGGGCGGGGTCGAGGTCAGTATCCGGCTGCGTGCGGACGCTCACGCTGGCCGTCTTCACGGGGCTGGCCCGCAGGCTGCCTGAGCCAGCGGCCTCATCGACGTCATAGAGCACAGCCGCTCGTTCGATGCCGGGCATCGAGCAGATCACCAGCGACAGCTCCTCTTGCGTGGCCACGCGGAGCATCTCCTCCTGCACGGACTTGCTCTGCCAGGGGCTGTTGCTTTCGAGGACTCGGCGCAGGCTGCCGCCAAACTCGCGGGGCAGCGCCTCGGCATCGACCAGCGCCCGCATGTAGGCGCTCTGCCGCGCCCGCGGCACCCACACGCGGCCATCCTCGGATCGATAGTCGGTGAGCTGCGCCCGGTCGAAGGCGGCCTCCATGATCGCCAACTCTGACGACGGCAGCTTGCTGCCGGAAAGCAGTTCCACCTCCTCGTGATTGGGACGGTCTTGCAGCAGCCACACCGCCCAGCCAATCGAGACCGCCACCAGGCCGAGCGCGATCACCTGCGACGGCGCGACCGCCGCCCGGGAATTCACCGCCGGGGGAAACTGTGCATTCATGCGGTCCACTTCCTATCGACAAGCGAACAATCGGCCGAGTGAAAACAAGTCAGGCGGCGCGACGGAGCGTGCCTGCCGCCACCCGCCGCCGCGGCAGGGATACCGTCACCGCCTTACCTCCTTCAGGGCAGCGATAGACCCGCAGCGATCCTCCCAGCCGATCGGTCATCGACTCGGCCGCCGCGATCGCCATGCCGATCGCATCGCCCGAGGAGGCACTGGAATCAGCGATCTCAATCTCGATCGAGTCGTCAGTGTGGACGCTTGTGATCACCACTTCCCGAAGCATGGGGGCGTCGCTGGGGGCCAGCGGCCCGGCGGCAGCGGCGACAGCATCGCGAATCAGCGTGCCGAGGATGCGACGAACGGCGCCGGCATCGGCGTCGACGGTGTGGCCACGATCGACATCGACAAGGATCAGCGGCGCATCAGCCGCCGCATGCTCGGGGATTGTAGTGGCGGTGAGGTTGACGATCTCCTGAATCATCGGTCGCAGGAGAAAGGCTCCGGCGGGAGCGGGGGCCGCCTCCGACGGCTCGCCATGGGGCTGGCTGGCAAACGACATGGTGAAAACCTCCTGGCATCCTTGCCCGGACGGGAGCCGATATGATCACCGCGTACAGGCGGGTCGCATCGACACCGACGTACCGCAGATCTCATCCATGAGCCAGCGGTTAACGTCGCCGAGAATCGACTGGGAAAGTTGGTGGCGGCCGGTATAGATCCGCATCGCCAGCGTCGCGCCGGCGGCGTGAAAGAGCCGCAGCGTGCGGTCAGTGTGGCGGACGGCGGCCGATGCATCGCTGCCGCGGCAGCACAACAGCATCGGTAGGCGGCGGATCTCATGAAGCCGGGCAAACAGCCCTTCATCGAGCGGAAACCCGCCCCCTAGCGACACCACGCCGCCAAAGGCCTGCGGGTGGCGACAGGCCATCCGGAAGGCAGCGCAGCCCCCGCCCCCGGTGCCGAGCAGGAAAATCCGATCGGGATGGATCGCCACGCGATCACAGACCCGATCGATCGCCCGCCAGACCGATCGCTCGAGCGAATCGATGTCGTGCTGATCGCCGTCGGCCGCCGGCTCCACGGCGACGTAATTCCGCAGGCTGAGCCGCGTCATGACACGACCGAGGTTGAACGTGTCGCGGCAGTCGGGATCGGGCAGCCAGACGAGAAGCGGGTACTCATACCCCGGCTCGAAGCCCTGGGGCGAAAGCAGCTGATCGCCCTCGAGCCAATCAGCGGCGGCCCCGGAAAGCACCTGCCGCGCCGGCATGGGCGTGGCATGACGACGACGTACGGTGGCAACTCGCTTCGGGAATCGACGGCTCATCGGTCGGTCTCTGGCGCTGGCGAACGGGCGACCACACCGGACGCCCCCCCCGTGCGGATCGCGGTTTGTAACGCGCCCCCCCGCCCCGCGGCAACGCCCGCCCCCA
>JAYQOK010000048.1:17819-22077 GCA_038144795.1 Candidatus Kuenenia sp.
CCCGCCCCCCCCCAGGCCCCGGCGTGGCGGGGGCTCGGATATGTTTAAACCAGACCAACGCCAGCCACCACCGCCTTTTTCACCTCCACGCCCACTTGCCTGCCGACTACAAAATCCAGGCAAACTAGGAAACTGCCTGACAGTTCCTAGCACACATGATCACGACCCAGATACGTGAACCGCCGGCTCGGGGGCGGCAAAAGTCTTCTCGTCGGGCGAGGATACGCCCAAGGCTCGTCGAGCGTTCGCCGACCCACGAGCCTCCACCTTTCGGGTAGCAGAGTGGTCGCTTGCACACCTCACAGGGGCGCGGTGAGTTGATGGGGCCCGGCCAATGGAAGTCGAAGCAAATTGGCGTATCCTCGCCCCGAAGCTGAGGCTTTCATCGCCCCCGGCGGGTTTCTTATCAGGCAGTGTGGCCCGTCAGGCGGTTCATGGCGGCTACGAGGTCTTTTACGGCGGTGATGCTCTTGTCGAGCCCAGCCCGCTCGTCGGGCAGCAGGTCGAGTTGGATCACCTTCTCCACGCCGCCGCTGCCGAGGATCACCGGCACGCCGACGAAGTAGCCACCCACCCCATATTCCTTGTCGCAGTAGGCGGCACAGGGCACAACTCGCTTCTTGTCGCGGACGACCGCTTCGACCATCTGGGCGGAGGCGGCGGCTGGTGCGTAGTAGGCACTGCCGGTCTTGAGGAGGCCGACGATCTCCGCGCCACCATGGCGGGCCCGATCGACGATCGCGTCGAGCCGATCCTTGCCGATGAGCTGCGTGACCGGAATGCCCCCCACGCTGGTGCAGCTGGGGATCGGCACCATCGTGTCACCATGGCCACCGAGCAGCATCGCCGAGATGTCCTCGACGCTGACACCCAACTCCATGGCGAGGAAGGCGCGGTAGCGGGCCGTGTCGAGGATGCCAGCCTGGCCCACAACGCGATGCGCCGGGAAGCCCGTGACCTGAAACATCCGCTGCACCATCGCGTCGAGCGGATTGGACACGACGATCACGATCGCTTCGGGGCTCGAGTCGCGAATCTGGGCGGCCACATCGCCGACGATCTTGGCATTAGTGGAGAGGAGGTCATCGCGGCTCATGCCCGGCTTGCGAGCGATACCGGCGGTCACCACCACGACGTCGCTGTCGGCGGTGTCGGCCCAATCGGTGGTGCCGACAAGTCGGGAATCAAAGCCGACGATCGGTGATGCCTGGAAGAGGTCGAGGGCCTTGCCGGCCGGCATGCCTTCGGTGGCCGGGATGTCGAGCAGCACGACGTCACCAAGCTCGGCCGCGGCACACCAATGGGCCGTGGTAGCGCCAACATTGCCGGCTCCAATGATCGAAATCTTCGCGCGTCGCATGGATAGGTCTCCCGCAGGTCAAGGCGTGGAATGAGGATTGTGAAAGACCACGTTTTCGCACACGATTCTTCCGCGGCAAGGCCCGCCATTCCCCACCGGCATTCAGGGCCCTCGCCTCTCTTCAACCGCATTCAGCAAACGTGTATTGCCGGCTCGGGGGCGGCAAAAGTCGCCGCTTCGCGGTCTTTCAGATTCTCGCCGGGCGAGGATACACCCAACGCTCGTCGAGCGTTCGCCGACCCCCGAGCCTACCCTCGTCAGTCGTGGAGGTCGATCTGGTCGGGGAGACGTTCGCGGGCTTCCTGCTCCTGCCGGCGGGCGGACCGACTCGCTGCCCAAGCGGCGGCCCCGAGTAGCAGGCCGACGACGGCGGCGATGCCGGCCAGCACCCAGCCGATGTCGTTGGAGATCTGACGGGGCGATGGGGCGGGCGTCCACCGGGCGCCCAGGCCGATGAGGAGCGGCGTTTCTCGACGACCGCCGCCGGTCTCCTCGTCTCCCTGCGGCGAAACGACCCGCATCCGCTGCAGAGGATACGCGTAGCGCTTGAGCGCAAAGCCCGACACCTTCACCTGTTCGCTGATGCGATCGCCAGTCGGCATGTCGGCCGGCAGCGATCGCACGCAGCAGACGATCGGAAAGTCATCTTGGAGCGTGTCGTTTACTCGGATCAAAGGCGTAGGGACAAAGACGTAGAGTTCCCAGTAGTGATCGGCCCCCACCTGCTGCCGCCGCGCAGGATCATCGATCGCAATGCGGGTGGCCCGACGGGCGATGCCTTCGATCGTGACCGGATCGCCGCGATGCGTTGCAAACCACTTTTCGGCCGGATCGATGAGGGGAATGATGTCAGTGGTTCCAGTGGTGGCGGCAATCACCCCCGGCTCTGCACGGCCGGCAGCCGCAAGCATTCCGTAAAACGCCTCCGTGTCGCCGGCAACCAATGGGCGACCGTCGGCCACGGTATCGAAGGTGGCATAGTCCATGCCAAGGCTGCCGAGGAGCGTGGTGGCGGGATACCACGAGAGCCGCGATCCCAGCAGAAGCAGGGCATGGGGTTCGCTTGGCCAGGTCTGCCCGTCGGCCTCCGGCACCGGCCCCGGGCCCGTGGTAAGCGGCAGCCCGACCACAGCCACCGGCTCGTCGATCGCAGTCCACCGCGGCCAGGCCAGCGGCGCCGACTCAAGGATCACGTCGACAAGGCGACCGTCGGCCGTCGCCACCCGCACCATATCAAGATGGGCTCGCCCGGCAATAGCCGCCTCTTCGGGAGCGAGCCGCTGCGGCGCGATGAACACGCCGCGACCCTCAATTCTCACGAAGGCATCGGCTGCCGCAGTCGGGAGCGCCTGCGACACAGCAGTCGCGGCTGCCTGCCAGGCAGCCAGCGTGTCGGCCGGCACACGACCGAGCCGCGCCATGAGTTTCAGCACCAGCGACTGCTGGGCGGCATCCCACGGCCCGGCCGCCTCCAGCGGGGTCCATCGGCTTCGATCGAGTTCCCATTCGGTGAGATAGGCCGCCACTGAATGAACCGACGTCTCTGACTCAGCCGCGATCGCCATGGCCGAACCAGCGGGAACGAGCAACAGGAGGAGGCCGATCACTGTCCGTGTTCGCGTGGACGGCACGATTCGGCGGATCATCATTCCAGCGCTCATGGTTTCAATCCTCAGGGTTCAGACTCTCGGGATTTCTCGTCGTTGGCCAGTCGTTGCAGGGCTTCCGAGGTGGAAATGATTTCTTCCCCTGCCAACACCTGCTCGAGGTCGGCAGATGCTACCGCCGGCGGCGGCATGCCCCGACGGGCCAGCCAGATGCCAACCAGCGTCACGAGCATCACGATCAGGATCGTACCGGTCGCGAGGGCCGCCACATAATCGATGGCCGGACGAGCCGGGGGCCGCGGCACCCACCGCGGCGCGGCCGCCATCACCAGCGGCGCCAGGCGAACGGTGTCCTTGGCCGCGTACGCCCACCGCTTAAAAAAATAGCCTGTGACATCGACCTGCTCGGAGATGATGAGCCCCGACGGCATGCCGTCGGGAATCTCCAGGAAATAGACGACGATCGGCGACGCAGGGCCTCCTTCGGGTTCCAGCCAGCCCTGCCAATAGCCGTCGATGCCATAGTCATTGTTCGGAGCCTTCACCCGCTCCAGCCGATGGAGCGTGCCGGCAAGGCCGACCGGGCGACCACGAAAGCTCCGCGGCTGGCCAAAGAGTTCTGAAAAACTCACACGACTGGCTGCCTTCGCCGGCGGCGGCCCATGGTCACGGAGGCTCTTCCATATCTGAAACCAGGCATCACGGTCGGCCTCACGGAAGACGGTGTCGTCACGAACCCGGTCGAGGGCTGCCGGTGTCGCGGTCAGATGGGACTCATCTTCCACGACAAATCGCTCGGGCTCCTGTTTGATGAGTACCGCATCGGGTACAGCCGCATCGGCGAGCGGGTCGACCAGCCGGGTATCGATCTGTGGCGGTGCGGGCGGGGCCGGCTGGCGAAACCAGGTCTGCTCCACCCATGAGGCGATCAGGATGAAGGCAACTGCCGGCGGCATGAAACGCCAAAAGATCCGCCGCTGCTCGTTCCGTGCCAGATAGTTTCTGGGAGGGTGGTTCACGGTGCCGGCTGGTCCTGCGCCTGGCTCCGCTGCTGCTTCCGCATCTCTCGCCACACATAGGCGCCGAACGTGCCTGCGAGCGTGAAGGGCATCGCGAGCATGAGGAGGATGCTGTAGAAGTAGCCGCGGGCCACGTTGACCGCATCGGGATCGGACGTCGAAAAGCCATCCTTGCAATTCGGGCAGCCGAAGGCCTCAGACGCCACAAGCAGGCCGAGCAAGGCAACCACGATGATCACCGGCGTAAATCTCTTCATTCTCAGATTATAGAC
>JAYQOK010000049.1:0-14358 GCA_038144795.1 Candidatus Kuenenia sp.
GCGTTACTCTGCCCGTCGACGAACGTCAGCGTTGAACGAGAGCCCCAGATGTCATTGCCGTCAGTCGCACGATACCGATTGTGCCAATGCCAATTCTTATCTGCGACGGCGGCATACAGATTCGACACCTCAGGCTGTGAAGGTGCCGGCTTGCCGACCAATGCCTGCGACATGATGTCGGCGAGTTCCCTGTAGCCGGAAGCGTTGAGGTGAATCCCGTTGAGCGTCAGCGGGTCACTGCGCAGGGCATATTGTTGAAATGTCGGACTGTAGAGGTCGACAAATGTCGCACCACTCTCGTCTGCGGCTCGGCGGGTAGCTTCGGTAAAAGCGGCGAGGTTGGCGTTGAGTTGGGTGCCATCAGGCAGCTTGCGATCCCCCAGGTTCTCATAGGCGATCGGGCTGAAGAGTACGAACCGCGCATCGATGCCAGCATTCTTGCGAAGCTGTCGATACCGTGAGACGAGGGCCACCAATTCCTTGCAGTACGCGTCGGCGGCCGTCGGACCTCCAAAAGACTCGTTGTAACCGTACATCAGAAAGACGACGTCGGGCGCAACATGCTTCAAGTACTCCTCGTCATTCGTGAAGCCATGATTACGCGGCCGCTTGCCGACCGTGTCGCCGGAGAAGCTCATATTACGAAAGCGGATGTTCATGCCGCGAAGATGATGCTGTAAGACGGCTTCAACCCAGGGGGCGTGCTGCATCCTGTCAGCGAGACCGTTTCCCAGGATGGCGACCGTATCTCCGGGCTGAAACCGAAACGGTTCGTCGGCATTCACCTTCTGCTTGTGACCAGCAGCCGCGATGAGAATCGTGAGGAGACACAGCGTGCGTGGAACGATTCGAGTTGGGGCGAGCGATGAAAGTGCAGCCATGAGTAAACACCTCTGTCCGGGAAACCCTTCGGAGCGGTACACGTCAGGCGTCGCGAATCGACCCGTGTGGCCGAGGGAATCGCCGCCGCGTCGAAACAGTATCATACTATTGTTATGAGAAGTGTGGCGGAATCTGTCCGAGAAGGGACTTCCGGCGGCATTTTCATGCCATCGGCCACACGATAGCGAGGCACAGAGTTGCCAGGAGACCAGCCGTGCCCTCGATGGCCACCATCACCGAAGCCGTGCGGAGCGTTTGCATCTCCGACATGCCGCTCATTCGGGAGATCACCCAGAAGCCGCTGTCATTCATCCACATCCCCATTTTGGATCCACAGCCAATCGCGGCAGCGATGTAGACAGGGTGAAAGGGTGGGCTTCCCTCAAGCGCAATCGGCGCCATGACACCTGCTGCTGTAATCATTGCCACGGTCGCGGATCCCTGGGCAACGCGGATGATGGCTGTGACGAGCCACGCGATTGGAATCAGCATGAGTCCGGAACCGCTGCCAAGCCCTACTGCCAGTTGTGACAACCCGGCTTGCCGAAGCGTCGCCCCGAGGGCTCCACCAGCCGCGATCACGAGAACGATGCCACCGGCCTCGGTGATCGCCGTGGCAACGGTGGAACGAACTTTCGGTAGGCCGGCGCCAGTCCGTGCCAGCACGAGCATTGAGAGCAGCGCACCCGTTGCAAGCGCGATGTTTTTATCACCAATGCATTGAACCACAGGAATGAGGCTGCTGGCGAACAGGTGTGGTGCGGAGCGAGATGCTGACTCGAGACTGATCAGGATCACCGGCAGCAGAATTGGCAGCAGGGCCGCCCATAGCGAGAGCGGATGTTCCACGGGCGCCTGTGCATCAACCGTCACGGTCTCACGAGCGGAGGTGTCCTCGGTGGCGTGGGGAGTGAGTGGCCAGCGTTGATCGGCCCACCACGCATAGAAAAAACCGGTGAAGGCGGCGACGAGCCCCACGATGAGCCCAATCAGGATCATCGTAGCCATGTCGACAGAGAGAGCATCGGCCACAAACAAGGGACCCGGCGTCGGAGGAACGAGGGAATGCGTCATCGTGGCACCACCGACAATCGCCAGAATGCCGAGGAGATAGCCACGACCGGTTCTCTCCCAGACGGCGCGAGCCAAGGGCATGAGCAGGTAAAAGACTGTTTCGGCAAACATCGGGATGCCCAGGACAAAGCCGGCGAGCAAAAGCGCCAGGGGTGTCCGGCGCTCTCCCACAAGACGTTGAATCGCCACGACGATGCGTCGCGCGCCTCCGGCAGCTGACAGGCATGTGCCCAGGATCGATGCCATTGCGATGACGATTCCGATGTCGAGCGCCGTCTTTCCAAAGCCCTCTGCCACGCGCCGGCCGGCGGAAGGCCACCCGAGATCGGCCGGTGTCGTCAATGCCACAGCAAACGCCGCCGTGATCAGGATCACGAAGGGATGAAGCCGAAAGACAAGCACGCCGCCGATCACGATCACGAGCGCGGCAATGAGGATGACCAGTGGCGTCATGGTTTATCAGGATCCTTGTGAAAGACCGTCGTCAGCGTACAATCCCGGGCATTTGGATGAAACCATGACGTACCGGAGATCGAGCATGGCAGCCGCCCCCGAGTACCGTCGCAACTCCATCGGCGACCTGCGGTCACAGCGTTGGTTCGCGCCCGATGACCTTCGAAGTTTCGGCCACCGCAGCCGCCTGCGGCAGATGGGCTACTCAGCCGAGGAGGCCGAAGGCCGGCCGGTCATTGCGATTTTGAACGCCTGGAACGACTTCAACCAGTGCCACACCCACTTCCCCCAGCGGGTGCAGGAGGTCAAGCGAGGTGTGTGGCAGGCAGGCGGATTTCCGGTCGAGATCCCAGTGCTTTCGCTCTCTGAAATGTTCATGAAGCCGACGGCGATGCTGTATCGTAACCTGTTGGCCCTGGAGACTGAGGAAGTGCTCCGCAGCCATCCGGTCGACGGTGCGGTGCTCATGGGGGGCTGTGACAAAACGGTACCCGGATTGATGATGGGGGCAATTTCAGCAGATCTCCCCGCCATCTTTCTGCCTGCCGGGCCCATGCTTGCGGGTCGATTTCGAACTGAACGATTGGGGAGTGGGACTGACGTTTGGAAGTATTGGGCTGAACGCCAGGCCGGCTGCCTCGATGCCTGCGTGTGGCGACACCTCGAGGAAGGTATCGCGCGATCAGCAGGGACTTGCATGACAATGGGCACGGCGTCGACCATGGCCGCCATTGCCGAGACACTGGGCATGACACTTCCTGGCGCGGCTGCGATTCCCGCGGTTCACTCAGCTCACTCCCGAATGGCGGCCGCCTGCGGGCGGCGGATCGTCGATATGGTCTGGGAAGATTTACGGCCCACGAAGATTCTCACGGCGACAGCCTTTGACAATGCGATCGTCGCCGATATGGCGCTGGCGGGCTCGACCAACGCCATCATTCATCTGCTGGCTCTGGCCGGCCGGGCGGGCGTCTCACTGCCGCTTGAGCGTTTCGACGCGATTTCACGAACGACGCCCGTGATCGCCAATCTGCGGCCGGCTGGTGAGTTCCTGATGGAAGACTTTTACGACGCCGGCGGCGTGCCGGCCCTGCTCTCACGGCTGCGAAGCCTACTTTCGCTTGATTGCCTGACAGTGAGCGGGAAGACACTCGGTGAAAACATTGCGGATGCGGAGGTGATCGACGAGCGGGTGATCCGGCCGTTTGACAGCCCCCTTTCACGCGCAGGTGGTACATTCGTGCTTCGGGGCTCTCTCGCTCCCGGCGGATGCGTGATCAAGCCAACAGCAGCCGAGGCACGCCTTCTTCAACACACCGGTCGTGCCATCGTGTTCGATTCCTATCCCGACATGAAGATCCGAATTGACGATCCTGCAGAAGGAATCAGAGCAGACGACATTCTTGTGCTTCGCAATGCCGGTCCGATCGGAGCACCGGGGATGCCGGAGTGGGGCATGCTCCCGATTCCGAAACCCTTGCTCGAGCAGGGCGTTCGCGACATGGTACGCATCTCCGACGCGCGGATGAGCGGTACAAGTTATGGGACGTGCGTGCTCCACGTCGCGCCCGAGGCGGCGCTGGGCGGTCCGCTGGCGGTTGTGCAGACAGGTGACAGCATCAGGCTCGACGTCGAGGCTCGTCGCATCGATCTGCTCGTGGACGAAGCTGAAGTTGCCCGTCGACTCGACGGCTGGAGTCCACCCTCGGCCCGTTACTCCCGCGGCTATGGCAGGCTGTTCCTCGACCAAACGACGCAGGCCGATCATGGCTGCGACTTTCGGTTTCTTGAGCGCGGCGGACCGACGCCCGAGCCCGATATTTTCTAACTGACAAGCGATCATCTTCCCCGGAGACTACGTGCCATGGACGCATCCCCCACGCTCACGGCAGCCCACCTTCAACGCTCAGTCATGGCCGTACCGCCACTGGCGCGTTCGTCTGAAGGAATGATAGACACGCTGGCGAATGAAAAAATAATTCGTCACATTGAGGCGGGTGGTGTGTCGCTCCTGCTCTACGGCGGCAACGCCAACGTTTATCACTTGCCGCTCGAGGAATATGAGCCACTGCTGGTCTTTCTCGCCGAGACAGCCCGATCCTCGACGCTTATCGTACCGTCGGCAGGGCCCACCTACGGCCTTCTTCTCGAACATGCCAAGATAATTCGTCGACACCGTTTCCAGACCGTGATGATCCTGCCTCAACAGGGAATCACGACGAGTGCTGGGATCGCGACTGGTATCCGTAAGTTTGTGGAGCTGGCCGGTGTGCCGGCGCTACTCTACATCAAGCACGATGGCTACATCGAGCCGATGGATGTAGCCCGACTGTGGGAGGATGGACTCATCAGTGCGATCAAGTACGCGACCGTTCGCGACGATCCGTCACACGACCGCTATCTGGCAGACCTCATTGGCATGGTTGACCCGGCGATGATCATCAGTGGCATCGGCGAACAGCCGGCAATCGTACACCTGCGGGATTTCGGCCTCGGTGGCTTCACGACCGGCTGTGGATGTGTGGCACCGACGTTATCGCAGGCGATGCTGGCGGCGATCCACCGTGCGGATTGGACCGAGGCGGAACGAATTCGGGCCGTATTCAAACCCCTGGAAGATCTCCGAAATGCGATCAGCCCGATCCGCGTGCTGCACGAGGCGGTAGCCGGTGCGGGGATCGCCTCGACGGGGCCGCTGCTGCCGCTCCTCGATGCGGTTGCGATTGAACACCGCGCGAGCATCGCCACTGCAGCCCGAGCCCTGTTGGAAGCCCAAGCCTGAGTGCCACCGAGAATCGTTTAGAGTTATCGAGGATCACTCACGGCACAACCCCACATGCGCTGCAGCATGCGGCAGGCGTGGGGATCGTGTGCTTCAAGTTCTGCCCGACAGAACGGGAAAAAGTCGTTTTTCGAGAAATAGGCCTCGGTTGTCTCCGCAAAGTATTCTTGGGGATTGGTGAGTGCGTAGGCCCGATCGGTCGTTCGTCGACCCTCGGCATCCTGCCGCTCGACGCGGTCGTACGTGCCCGCTGCCTGAGCCCGCTCGAAGGCGGCGATCACCTCCGAGTTGCCGAAGCCCTGGGCGAGTTCCCGATCGTGATAGGCATGGGCTAACTCATGGAGAGTGAAGTTTGGCATTCGGCGAGTCTCCTGCTCAAAGATGAGGACGTTTGTGAACTCCACCGCCTTTTCCATAGCTGGATCTCGGCCGTGCTCCCGTAGCCAGCCGGCAGCCGGGTGATATTCTGCCTTGGCGCCAAAGCCGTCGTAGGCCGGAGACAGGTAGAGAGGCACATCCTTGAGTTTCGCAACCGCGGTGGACGGCACCACGCGGACGATTTCCGTGAGCTGGGACGTGAGCAACGCGAGTGCTCGCTCCGTCGCCGCGGCATGTTTATCAAGAAGGCGTTGGCTGATGAGTACTCGCCAGCCCAAGATCTGACGCTCTTGGCCCGACCACTGCTCGGTTCGGGCAGGACCATTCCCGGCGTGGGCGTCAGACAAACTCACCAGCACGAACACGATGACGACGATGAAACTCCGACGGCTCATGAAAAACCCTTTCCTGTGGACATCATTGGCCCCCAGCAACCTTCATTGGTAGGGTGAAGACCCTGTCACGAGCGGTGATGAAGAGCGTGCGGTGGTGAGGCCCTCCAAACGTCACATTGGCCCCCGGCACTGGCAACGGTATTTCCCCAAGGCTTTCCCCCGCCGGCGAGAAGACGCGGAGACACGCGGCCTTGGGAGTCGTGTAGAGATTGCCCTGCTCATCGACCGCAAAACCGTCAGAGCCGGTAGCAACAAACTGTCGTCGCGGACCGAGGCGGCCAGGGCCCTCAATCGGAAAGGCAACGGTGATGTCGGCATCACGATCCGCGACGTAAAGCATCTTCTCATCAGGCGACAAGGCGATGCCATTGGGGCGCCGAAACCCGCCCGCCACCCTCCGCACAGATCTGCCATCGGGCGAAATCCAATAGACCGCCTCCTCATCGAGTTCCTTCTCTTCCGCCGTGCGGCCATAGGCAGGGTCAGTGAACCACACGCCGCCCTGCGCGTCGATGACGAGGTCGTTTGGAGCGTTGAACCGCTTTCCGTCGATCCGCTCAGCGAGTGGTGTGATCGCCTTCGACACCGGATCGATCACGACGAGCCGGCGTCCCGAGCCCATCTGGCAGCCAACAAGTCCGCCGTCCGGCCGGAAGAAGAGTCCGTTGATCTTGTCGGTCTTCTCGAGCCACAGTTCGATTCTTCCCGTTGCCGCTCGCCAGACGTGAATCTTTTCCTGTGGGATATCAGTAAAAAAGACATCTCCATTCCTGTCAGATGCCGGCCCCTCAGTAAACGTGAACCCTGCGGCCACCTCCTTCACTTCGATCGGGCCATCGACGAGATCTACGACGCTCCTCGTCTGGCCGACCACGTCGACAGGAACTACTACTGCAACGGCCATGCACGCAACACGCAAGAAAGCCATGCCAATGCCCTCACACAGGAAAACTCTTGTAAAACGACTTGCGTTATCATACTGATTCCGGCGTTCTCATGGAGAGTTCGGTGTCATACTCATGTCTCACGAAAGCGAAATTCTTCAATTGTTGCGTGCCATGCCCGAGGTGCTCACTGCTGTTGCAGCCTGTTCACCGGCTGAACGTGCGCATCAAAAAACACTGCGGGCACGATTTCCTGATGACATCGTGCGGGCGGCACTCGCCCTTCAGGAGGCACGGCAACGGGCGATCGGCCGGCTGCCCCAAGCTGATCGTCTCTGGCTCACGCGGACGGGGCTCGAACAGGCGACCGCTTGGGAGGTGGCCCTGCACAAGGCGGCCCGGTTTGCCGCCTGTGACGCTGTGGTCGATCTCTGCTGCGGCATCGGCAGTGACGCGGCGGCGTTGTCACACCATGGGCATGTGACAGCCGTCGATCGTTCGCCGGCCATGACGCTCCGGGCAGCATGGAACGCGGAGGTGCTCGGTCGTACCGAGTCTTTCAACGCTCGGTGTGGTGACGTCACCGCCGAGGACTGGACGGGGCGAGTCGTGCACGTCGACCCCGATCGTCGCTCTGGCAACGACCGGCCGGCCCGCTGGCTCGAGCACTACCAGCCGGGACTCGACTGGATGCAACGGTTGGTTGCAACAGCTCGTGGTGGGGCAATCAAGGTTGGGCCCGCAAGCGACTTCCCCGGTAAGTTTCCCGGCTGTGAGATCGAACTCGTGAGCCTGGGGGGCGAATGCCGTGAGGCGACGGTCTGGTTTGGGGAACTGGCCGGTCCCGAGCCAGCTCGGGCAACAAATCTCGCGACCGGAGAGAGCCTTGCCGGGAAGCCTTTGGCCAACTGCTGCGGCATCGTCGGCAGCATCGGCGACGTCCTTTGCGACCCTGATCCTGCGGTCGTACGGGCTGGACTGCTCACCCAGTTTGCCAAGCAGCATGGTTTGCGACGGCTTGATGCCGATGAAGAATACCTCACCGCCGACCAACCGCCGGGAACAAGCCTGGCCACGCCCTTCGCCGTTGACGCCGTCCTGCCGCCCGCCATCAAGGATCTCAAACGGTATCTGCGGCAGAAACCGGCTCATCACTATGAGATTAAGTGTCGCCGGCTGGCGATTGACGTGGAGGACATTCGCCGCCAACTACCGACCGGCGATGCTCCGCCGTGCGTTGTAATCTTCTGTCGCATTGCTGGTCGCGCCCGTGCCGTGATCGCGCGCCGAGTGTAGGGCTAACGGACCACTCTCGCACCGCCGCCAGCGATACATTTTTCGACCTCATTGCGGCTCGCCATCGAGGTGTCGCCGGGAGTCGTACTCGCTAGGGCGCCGTGGGCGGCGCCGTAGTCGACCGCATGCTGCGGACAGTTGAATTCCAGGAACCCGAAGGCCAGACCGCTGGCGAAGCTGTCGCCGCCACCGACGCGGTCGAGAATCTCAAGCTTGGGATACTGGCGGCTGTCATAAAATTTTCCGTCGTGCCAGCAGATGGCGCTCCAGTCGTTCTTCGTCGCTGTGATGACGCGGCGGAGCGTCGTGGCCGCCACTTTGAAGTTGGGATATTCCTGCACGGCCTTCTCGATCATCTTCCGGAAGGCATCGGTCTCGATCGTGCTGATCGCATGATCGACCCCCTCTACCTCAAACCCGAGGCTGGCGGTGAAGTCTTCCTCGTTGCCGATCATCACGTCGACATAGTTGGCGATCTCACGGTTGACCTCGCGGGCCTTCGCCTGGCCGCCGATGCTCTTCCAGAGGCTCGGCCGGTAGTTGAGGTCGTAGGAAACGATCGTGCCATGCTTCTTGGCCGCCTTGACGGCTTCGATCGTGACCGCAGCGGTCGTCTCAGAGAGCGCGGCGAAGATCCCGCCGGTGTGAAACCACCTGACCCCGACCGTACCGAAGATGTGGTCCCAGTCAATGTCGCCCGGCTTGAGTTGGCTGGCTGCCGTGTTGCCCCGGTCGGGCACGCCCACCGCCCCGCGGATGCCGAAGCCCCGTTCCGTGAAATTGAGACCGTTGCGAACGGAGCGGCCAATGCCGTCGTCGGCTTGCCACTGGATAAAGTCGGTGGCCACGCCCCCCTGCATGATGAAGTCTTCAATCAGGTGGCCAACTTCATTGTCAACGAAGGCTGTGACGACCGCGGTCTTCAGGCCAAAGCACTTCCGCAGGCCGCGGGCCACGTTGTATTCGCCGCCCCCTTCCCAGGCATTGAAGTGACGGGCCGTGCGGATGCGACCCTCGCCCGGGTCGAGACGGAGCATGATCTCGCCGAGTGAAATCTGGTCGAAGGTGCAGGCGTCGCGGGGCTTTATGGGAAGGGACATACGCGTCCTACTGGGCAATGGGGAGGTTTGAAAATTCGAATGGCGTGATTTCGGCCTCATGCGCGATTTCGTTGAGGGCCTCGACCTCGGCCTTCGAGAAGAGCAGCCCGCCGGCCTGTTCGCTGCGTGCGGCCGCTGCGGCCTCCAGTTGTCCAGGCAGCATGCACTTCTCATTGCCATGGCCGAGAATATCGGCCAGCACGGCCTTCACGTTTTCAGCCTGCGAGCGGTCCTTGGCAAACACGCCGCCCGAGATCGCGTCGGGATGGATCACCTGGAAAAAGAACGCACAGTTTTGCTTCTCCCCCGGCACGGCCGCTCGGCTGCGGATCGTCGGCAGCGAGCCGCCGATGAATCCCGCCACGATCTCGTTGATGAGCGACAGGCCGTAGCCCTTGTGGTCGCCAAACGGCAGGAGTGACACGGCCTGTTCGGCGTCGGTCGTCGGGTTACCATCCTTGTCAACCGCGGCATTCGGTGGCAGGGCTTTGCCCTCGCGCTTGAACTGCTGTACCCGTCCCATCGCGATCACGCTCGTCGCCCAGTCGATCACGATGGTAAAGCCGACGGCCGCGGTCGTCGGGAATCCCCACGAATGTGGATTGGTGCCAAGCGTGGGAAACTTACCCTTGAAGGGCACCACCTCGGCCAGCGACGCCGTGCAGTTGGTATAGGCGATGTAACCCTTCTTGGCGGCTTCCATCACATAGCCGCCGCCCCAGAGATAGTGAAACGCATTGTCGATCGACACCGTGCCTGTGCCGTAGGTGTCGGCGAGCCGCATGCAGGTATCAATCGCCTCCCAGGCCACGGCCTGCCCGAGCTTCTTCTGTGCATCCCACACCTCGGCGGCTTTGAAGCGGCTGGGGAGCTTCTTGATCACCGCCCCCGGCGTGCAGCCCCCGGCCTTCGAGCCGAAGAGTTCGTCGAGATGCAGCGCCTTGATGGCATTGTGCGTACGGATGCCATGCCTCGTGGCAGCCGTGGCAAGCTGCGCCGCGTGATCGGCCTCTGCGGTGTCGAAGCCCCGCTTTGTGTACGCAGCCTTGACGACTGCTTCGTGGGCATCGATGGGGACGACAAAAAAGGTTTCAGCCATAGTTCATAATTCCAACGCTTGTTGAGCTTCCGGCGGTCAGCACCCCATGGCGTTGATTCAAATTACCTTTCTAACCGGCACCTCGGGATTCACCTGGGCGAGGGGTTTTTCGCCGTGCATGGTATTGATCAAGTTGGTGACCGCAGCCATCGCCTGACGTTGCACGCTCTCGTGGGTGCGGGAGCCGATGTGGGGGGTGACGATGCAGTTGGGAAGGTGGAGCAACGGATGGTCCGCCCGGGGCGGCTCCTCGTCGAGCACATCGGTGCCATAGCCCCGTACGCGGCCCGCCTTTAGGGCGGCAGCGATGTCGGCCGTGTTGACGATTTCGCCACGAGCGCAGTTGAGGATGATGACGCCCGGCTTCATCGTGGCGATCGTCTTGGCGCACACGAGGTCGTGGGTCTCGGGTGTGAGGTTGGTGTGAAGTGATATGTAGTCGGCCTGACCAAACAGTTCATCGAGCGAGGCTGCGCGGGGGATGCCGTGTTCGGTGGCGAAGGCCTCGTCCCAGTAGACATCGTAGCCGATCGGGTGCATGCCAAATGCTTTCGCGCGAATCGCCACTTCCTTGCCGATCCGCCCCATACCGACGACCCCGATCGTCTTCCCGAGCAACTCGTGGCCGGTCTGCCGCCTCCAGCCGCCGCCGCGGGTCGAGTCGGTGTGAAAGAGCAGATTCTTTTCGATCGCCAACAGCAGTAGGAAGGCATGCTCCGCAACGGTCGTATGGTTCACGCCCGGTGTGAAGAGCAGCGGAATCCCAAACTCTGTGCAGCTCTTGACGTCGATCTTGTCGACGCCGATGCCATATTTAGAGAGCACCTTGAGCCGTGGCCGGGCTTTTTCCAGCACCGCCCCAGTGATGGCATCGTCGCCGCAGATATAGCCATCAATCTCGCCTACCAGGGCGAGCGTATCGGCCTCGCCTAGCGGGCCACGGGCGGTGATGATTTCCCAGCCGGTGGCGGCGAGCTTCGCATGGTGGTCGCCGGGCGTATCTTGAAAGGAAGTGGTGGTGACGAGAATGCGGGGCGTCATGAAGGTTTCCATGCGATTGGCTGCTGAGAAATTACCGAATATCGAATGGTGTCGCAACGGGCTCCGATTCACTCGCCGTGCCGGCTGGGCCGTCAAGTGATGTGGCTTCACAGTGCTTCGACGCGTTCTTGAATGAACGGTTTCAGGAGCACGGCATGGGAGCCGGTCCACTTCCAGAGGTGCGCGTGGCGAGACTCAGCTTCGCCGGGGCCGCTCGTGCCGGTGCGGTGAAGCCAATAGGCCTCGCCGGCTTGAATCGGCCAGGCATGAAATTCAGAGTGGCGTTGCTGCGGCACGGGCGACTTGATCCAGCTCCAGTGATTCAGATGGAACGCTCGATCAGGATCGGAATGATCCTTCGTGTAGAGCCGGTATTCGATCTCCCGAATTGGGACAATCCGAGGGGCGAGGCTTGCGATCAGCGGCTCGGGGCGGGTGAGGAACTGCTCGATCACGGCGACGCCGATGTCCGACGTCGTCACCGGGATCGCATGCGTGACGGGCAACGTCGCAGCCTCGCCATCGATCCACGTGGCGAGGTGAGTTGCCAGAATCGGCCACTGGCCACGCTGTTCGGGAGTGGTCGCAGCGAGGACGGGGCGGCTGTTGCGATAGCGGGCAACGAAGTCGCGAAGCCCTTCCAGCCACCGGGCCGCTGTTGGATTCATGTCGAGATCCTCGACGAGCATCCTACCCTTGTCGGCCCGGCAGCTGGAGGCAACTCGTGCGGGTGGCTCAATTATTGCGGAACGTTTCCCGCAGCCACTCGTTCTTCCGCCGCTCGAGCTCAATCAATTTCGCGACTGGGCCGCGGCGGGTCGGCTGAACGGAACGGCTGGTCCGCTGGACGGGACGAGCGGCTCGCTGCTGTACCGCAGCCTGCGGTGCGGTGTCGGCGGCAGCTTCCGCAGCAGCTTCGACGGCTGGATTCGGAGCTGCGGCGGGCGTCGGGGCTTCAGCACGGATCACGGACGGGAGGGCGAGGGCAACAACGATCGCGAACAGGGGTGCAAAGCGGTCCATGAGAGTTTCTGGCTCCATCAGGAAAGGGTACCGGCATTGTGGGATCGGCAGACTCGCCGCCAAACCACAACCGGATCTTTAGCCTCCTGCCTGACCGGTACGACCAGCCGGACCGGAATCCCCACGATCAGTGAGCGTCGCGTTTGAGGCCTGATCGGGATGCCTTCGCGGCCAACGGATCGTCTGGCCAGGCGTGTTTGGGATACCGCCGCCGCAGTTCCTTTTTCACTTCTGGATAGGTGTTTTTCCAGAAGCTGGCCAGGTCGCTGGTCACCTGTTGCGGTCGTTGGTTGGGCCCGAGCAGATGCAGCAGCACTGGCACGCGGCCGCCGGCGATCCGTGGCGTTTCGGCGATGCCAAAGAGTTCCTGGATGCGGACGGCCACGACCGGCTCCTTCCCGGGCTCATAACGAATCGCATGTCGCTTTCCATTCGG
The DNA here is from genome assembly GCA_038144795.1 of Candidatus Kuenenia sp. Taxonomy (GTDB): domain Bacteria; phylum Planctomycetota; class Planctomycetia; order Pirellulales; family UBA1268; genus CACORA01. The sequence goes on from JAYQOK010000049.1 coordinate 12,844, forward strand.
CAGGACGATCTCGGCCGGGGCCAGCCGGTCGATGTCGGCGAGACGGTCGTAGCCGACGGTGGCGTGTAGCCGCGATAGCCAGTCGGCGGCTTTGACCTCGTCAAGCGATGTGAGCCCCATGCACCCCTTCGGCAGCATGGCCGCGAGCGTGGCCGTGTCGACCGCGGGAAGCCCGAGGTCCGGCATCGCGGTGGCCAGCCAGCTGACGCGGCCGCAAAACGTACCCGCCGCCGATTCCGGCTGCGGCGCGATGCGATCGAACTGCGCTGCCGCCTCGCGGGCCAGCACGGCCGCCGCTGTTGTTCGGTCGGTGATGGCGATCGGCGTCTCTTCCAAGAGCAGGTCGTCCCAGTAGGTGCGACGACGGGCCTCCACCTGGTGGCGGGACGGCGAAAACACTATTTCATCAACTGTCTGCAGGTTGGAGGTGGCGAGATTCGTGGATGTGAGCGGTTCCTCATCAAGCCAGGCCATATCGATTGCCGAAGCCTGCCGCACCCTTACCTCGCCACGGTCGTCTGCCAGATCAATCGCCAGCACAAATGGCTCCTGCCGCACCCGCGATCCGCCGTCAAGGCGGAGGCCACGCCCGCCCACCATCGTCGCGCGGTCTCTGCTTCCCGGCCGCAGCTTCGCCAGCCGGTCAGGAAACGCTTCCCACAGCGACTGCATGAGCGCCTTCGCTGGGTCGGCAGCCCGCGGCCTGAGGTCGGCTTCGACAAGGCGGTAGAGTTGCTCGGCTGCCTGTAGCACCGTCCGTGCGCCGCCGGGGTGGAGTTCGAGATCTGCGTCTGAGACCGGCGCGCCGGCATGAAAAGACTGGATCGCGATTACACGATCGACGACGTCGCTCCGCGTGCGGACGGTCATGCGATCCCGTGGCCAGCGGCCGGCATGCTGGCCAGCCCGGAAGGGATCCCGCTCGGAGAGCATCGCCGCAGCAATCGATGCCTCGCGGAGTACGCCATGGCGGGCGCCCGCGAGAAGCAACCGTGCGAGTCGGGGATGAGCCGGCAGTCGCGCAAGTTCACGGCCGAGAGGAGTCACGGCCGGAGCTGCAGGCTCTCTGTCACGGGTGACTTCGATCGCCCCGAGCCGTTCGAGCAATGTGACTGCCTGCGTCACGGCCTCAGCAGGCGGCTCATCGAGCCAGGGAAACACGTCCTGTTCGCCAAGTACGAGTAACTGGAGGAGCGGTCCGGCAAGATCGCCTCGCAGCACCTCAGGCGTGTCGGCCGCCGGCCGGGCATGGTGAGCGGCCTCATCCCAGAGCCGCCAGCAGCAGCCTGGGCTCGTCCGCCCTGCCCTGCCCGCCCGCTGCTCGGCCGAGGCCTGCGAGATGGGGATCAATTCCAGCCGTGGCAGGCCCGTGGCCGCCGCCACCCGCATCTGCCGTACGAGCCCCGAATCGATCACCGCGGTGATGCCAGGAATCGTGAGCGAGGTTTCAGCCACGTTCGTCGAGAGGATGATCTTGCGGCGGCCGACATCGTCGAGCACGCGATCCTGCTGCTC
>JAYQOK010000049.1:14368-19504 GCA_038144795.1 Candidatus Kuenenia sp.
TCACCAAAGAGCGTGAACAGCGCATGCCCCTGCCGGCCGGCCATCTCGGCGAGCATCCGCTCGCACTGAATGATTTCGCCCACACCGGGCAGGAAGACGAGCAGGTGGCCGTCGGTGGCCTTGAGGGCTTCGGGCACGGCGGCGACCACCCGCTCGGGCAACGGCCGCTGGTCGCCCCGCTTCTGATAGCGAAGCTCCACCGGATGAAGTCGGCCGTCGGCTGCGACCACCGGGCACGGGCTGGCCTCGCGGCCGAGCAGCCTCGCCACTGGCTCGGCCGCCAGCGTGGCGCTCATCACGATCACACGTAGGTCGGGCCTCACGGTCTGCCGAAGCCGCACGAGCAGGCCGAGCACCAGATCCATCTCGACCGCCCGCTCATGAAATTCATCGAGCACGACGGCACCAATCCCATCGAGACCGATGTCGGTGAGCAGCCTGCGGAGCATGATGCCGGTGGTCTCGACGACGAGGCGGGTCGTGCGGCTCGTGCGGGAGTCAAACCGCACCTGATAGCCAACCTCGCCGCCGAGGTGGCAGCCCCGCAGGCGGGCGATCTGGTGGGCAACCGACCGTGCCGCCAGCCGGCGAGGCTGCAGCAACACAACGCTTTGGTCGGCCGGCAGATCGTCGAGCACCGCCGCCGGCACGAGCATCGTCTTGCCAGACCCTGGCGGGGCGGTGACCACAGCGGCCCCCGCGCGTGAGGCAGCCACGGCCTTGGTCAAAACAGCAGCAACCGGGAGGTCGGCGAGGAGCATGCGTACTCAAATGGTCACGAGGGCCGCGGCAGGGATGATGCTGAGCTCAGGAGACTATCCGCCAAGATGATAGGCTTGGCCCTGGTGTCGGCGAATGGGTGTTGAGTGGTCGTGCGTCCAACGGATTGGAAGTCGAGCGGCGGATGCTATCTTCGTGTAGCGGCACGATCATGGTCGTGGGCACTGTCCTTCTGCAGCCATGGCTGCAGAGGCGGGCGATGCGAACAGTCACCTAGGGCATGATCCTGCCGCGCCGCTTACGACACATCCCAGCCCGAGCGGTAAGCCTTTCGCACCAAGGCGTCGGCATCGGACGCATTGGTGACCTTCATCGCTGGGCCGTTCCAGTCGATCCGTCTCCCAGACCGGTAGGCGACATTTCCCAGAAGCACTGCCTCTGAGAGCGGACCCGAATAACCGAAATTACAGGTCGTGGGGGTCCCCTCACGACAGGCCTTGATCCATTCTGCGTAATGTCCGATTGACTTCGGGATCGATTGTGGAGGCGGCGTGAAGCCCGCAAATTTTTCCTCGGGAAAAAGCCGGAAGGAGCCGTAGTCGGCAAAAAGTTTCCCCTCGCTGCCGACAAACATCACGCCGCTGCCCGGGACATTCTCTCCCATCACCTTCTTCGGTGTCATCGATCCGTCATACCAGGTCAGCCTGACTGCAGGCCTATCGCCACGGGCGGGAAAATCGTACCGGACGGTCAAACCCAGCGGACAGGTTTCAGGGTGAACCGGTGGTCCCTCCGCTTCGCAGGCGGTGGGGTACTTTAGGTCGAGCGCCCAAAATGGCAGGTCCATGTAATGACAGCCCATGTCGCCCAGGGTGCCATTGCCGAAGTCCCACCAACGTCGCCATTGGGCGGGATGGTAGCGGCCTGCCACAAACGGTCGCACAGGGGCCGGGCCGAGCCAGAGATCCCAATGGAGCGTCTTGGGAGGTTCCTCACTCCCGGCCGGCCGATCACCGCCGCCCCAACCCTTGCCGACCCAGACATGGACCTCGTGCACATTGCCGATGGCTCCGGAGCGAATCATTTCGACGACCCGCCGGTAATTGTCACCGGCATGGATTTGGGTTCCCAACTGGGTTGCTACGCCTGCCGCGGCGGCTTCTTCGGTGATCAGTCGCGCCTCGTGTACCGTGTGGGAGAGTGGTTTCTCACAGTAGACGTGCATCTTGTTGCGAACCGCACGGATGGCGGCGGGGACATGATGGTGGTCGGCTGTGCTCACCACAACGGCATCGATCTTGCCGACGTCCCGATCGATCATTTCGCGGTAGTCGTGGTAGATCCGGACGTCTGGGAATCGCGCCGGCTTGGAGTTGCCAGTTTGCCCCTGCGGCTTCGTGAGGCGGTCGAGGTAGATATCGTCGATGTCGCACAATGCCACGATCGCCTGTCCGGCGACTCCGTCAATATTCGCGCCCGCACGATTGGCGGTGCCGATGCAGGCAATCTGCAACTTGTCGTTGGCTGCCAGTGACGGCCGGGCCGCCAGACCTGTGAACACCCCCGCGGAGGCGAACGACATTGTCTTTAGGGCACTGCGGCGTGAGGCGGTGCGAGACGGCATGATTCCTACCTCCCAAAAAATCCCAAGGATCGTTCGGCCCTTCACTGCCACAGAATGGTATCGTTTCCGAATCGAGGTCGCAACGAATCAACTCAAGAAATGTCCATGAAAAGGCTCGCCGTCTGGTCCGGCCCCCGCAATCTTTCCACCGCCTTAATGCGGAGTTTTTCCGCCCGCCCCGACTGTGTGGTGAGTGACGAGCCGTTCTATGCCGCCTATCTGACGGCGACTGGACTCGACCACCCAGGACGGCAGGCGGTGCTTGCAAGTCAATCGTCTGATTGGCGGGAAGTGGCACGAAGAATGTCCATCGAGGCCGCACCCCACGACTGTCCACTGTGGTACCAAAAGCACATGGCTCAGCACATGCGCGAGGAGATGCTTGGATCATGGCTCGATCGGCTTGAGCATGCCTTTCTCATCCGTCATCCAGCCCGGGTGATCAGCAGTTACCTGAAAGTGTTTCCCGCCATGACCTTGGCTGAGACAGGCCTGCCGTTTCAGGTGCGGCTGTTCGATTCCCTGCGGGAGGTCCGGGCCACGGTTCCCGTCGTCATCGATGCCGCCGACCTCCGCCGATCACCAGTCGCTGCGCTGCAGCGCCTCTGTGCGGGATTTCAGATTGATTGGAATCCAGCCATGCTCCGCTGGGCTCCCGGACCGCATCCCCAGGATGGCGTCTGGGCTCCCCACTGGTATGCGGGGACGTGGCAGTCGACCGGCTTCGAGCCAGCGGCGCTCGAGGAGCCCCCACTTCCAAAACCCGATGTCCCCTTTCTCCAGGAGGCGGTCGCCCTCTACGAGCGGCTTCGATCATGCTGCAGCCCAGAAATCCTGCCAATGACGGGTTGATCGTCAATATCAATGGTCATCTCGTCCACCGAAACGAGGCGGCTGTGTCGCCCTTTGATTCGAGTGTCCAAAATGGGGATGCCGTGTGGGAGGGATTGCGGCTGTACAGGGGGAGGATTTTCCGGCTGGATGACCACTTGGCCAGGCTTCGTAAGAGCGGCCGGATGCTCGCCTACCGCGACTTTCCCACGGATGAGAGGCTGATCGAGGAACTTCGCCGAACGCTCGTTGCCAACGCGATGTACGACGGTGTGCATGTGCGACTGACCGTATCGCGGGGTGTGAAGTATACGAGTGGACTTGATCCGCGTGTGAATCAGTCAGGCTGCTCCTTTTTTATTCTGGCCGAGCACAAGCCACCGGTGTTCGATAATGCGAACGGGATTCATCTGGTGACCTCGTCACAGCGCCGTCCATATGCCGACATCCTTGACCAGCACATTCACAGTTGCAATCAACTCACCAGCATTCTTGCCAAACTTGAGGCCAATGCAGCAGGTGCGGACGATGCCGTCCTCCTCGACACTGCTGGCATGCTGGCCGAAACAAGTTCCACGCACCTGTTCCTGGTGCGCGACGGGCAGGTGATCACGTCTACCACGCGGGCCTGCCCCGAAGGGATCACGCGATCAGTCGTTCTCGAGATCTGCCACGAGATCAACGTCACAGCCAACGTACGGGATGTGCCAGCCGATGAGCTTCCAACCGCTGACGAAATGTTCGTGACCGGCACGATGGGGGAAATCACTCCGGTGGCACGCTTCGACGATCGTTTCATGCCGTCGATCCCCGGCCCGGTGACGGCGAAGATCGCGAAACACTTCCGACAAAGAACTCATGATCCTGCCGAGGGCCCACCCATCGTCGACACATGACGCTATCTGCCGGATGCGCCGACGCAGACTTCAGCGTTTTCGACGCGTCGGCGGCTCAGTCGAGTCGCTTCAAGCTGACGTTGCGAAACTCAACCGGATCGCCATGACCAGCGAATCCGAAGAACCCGTGCGTGTGGTTCATGCCCGGGTGCGGCTTGCCGCCCATGAAGTCCTTTATCGTCGCGACGTCGGTATCGAGGATCACCGACCCATTGAGTTCGACGCGAATGGTGCTCCCACGAACTGTTACCTCTTGAAAGTTCCATTCACCGGTTGACCGAAGGTAACCGCGTTCGGCAGCAGCCATACCGTAGACCGATCCATGGTATTGCCGCGCGTCGAGTTTAGCGTACTTGGGATGCTCTGAGTCGAGCACCTGCAACTCACACATGCCGACGTAGGCTGTGTCACCGGTGCCCGGATAGCGAATTGCCAGCCCATTGTTGCCTCCTGGCGGTAGCCGGAATTCAAGCCGGGCTACAAAGTCGCCGTATTCCTTTTCCGTGTGGAGTGTGCCTCCTTTGCCCGGCTTGCACCGGATCGCACCATCGACCACCTCGTAATTCTCCACAGCTCCTGACCAGCCAGTGAGGTCGCTGCCGTTGAAGATCGGCTCAAAGCCGTCGTTCGCATGGTTCCGCAGCCAAGCATTTGCCTCGTCCGCTGCGATCTCGCGTACGTTGATGTCTCTCCAGGAAATCTCGCCGCCATGGGTCTGCAGTTGAACCGGCCCGCGGCGCAGGAGCGGTTTCTTACGATCCCAGTAGTTCTCCATGATCGCGTTGTCCACAACGAGTTTGTCGTTGAGCCAGACCGTCGTGCGGGCTCCGACCTGCATGATGCGGAAGCGGTTCCACTCACCAAACGGCTTGTCAGCCAGCACGAGGGGATCCTTTCCCGGCGTGTTGGGGCTGTTGTTCCACAGGCCCCCGGAGCCCTTGTCGGCACCAATCTTAAATTTTGCAGTTTCGGTCGAATCCCAGATTTGCACCTGGGGCGTGGCCCGAAGGTAGATGCCACTGTCGGCCTTTGGCACCGTCTTGTAGTCGACCCACAACTCAATGT
>JAYQOK010000049.1:19514-21936 GCA_038144795.1 Candidatus Kuenenia sp.
CCGAAATCATCGATCGTCGTCAGGTCGGGACCCTGCCCGTCATTTACGAGGACAGCGTCGACGACTTTCCAATGTTCCTCGATTCCGGGCTGGTTTTTTGCGAAGAATGCGGCACGTTCCTCAGCCGTCTCGGCGGCGAGCTTGTATGGGTTTTCGGTACCCATGCCCCGCCAGCCCTGAAGATCTGTGCCGTTGAAGAGCGAGCGATGCCCTGCCGCCGGTGATGAAGTCGCGGTTTCTGCTGCCACCACGAAGCCTGAGGAAGTCGCACTGGTTGCCGTGACCGTGAGAATTCCGGCTGTGATAATACCCGTCAGGCACCGAGCGTGGTGGCGAAGCAGCATGACTGAACTCCAGAAAGGGAAGGTCGCTTCCGGCGTGTCATTTGCGGAAGCGGTTTGACTTCATGAGTATCGTTCCTCAGGCCCCGACATGCCACATCTACTGAATCATCCCTTTAAAAATAGGCTTCTTGGCGGCCCCTATACTTTCTGGGCCGCTGGATTAATCCCTCGTCTGGCCCGCGCAAAAAGGGACGAAAGGAGGTCTGATATTCGAAACCCTCGAAGCATGTCGGGCCCCACGAACATCTTGGCGATCACCGTTCTTGTGGTCTGTGGCACCAGTGGGGTCGTCCTCGTTGCCGGTCCACCCGGCTATGCGATCGTTGTCTCGGAGCAAACATGTGCGAGCCCGGGATGGGAAGACGTCGTCACTGCCCTGAAAACGAAGCACCACGCCCGTGGCCCCTTTGTCACGACGTGGAAGCGGTCCCCGGCAGAATCATTGCCGACCCTCATCGGAAGGTTTCCCCGTTACACGTGTTTCGTGGCTCGCCCTGAGGAGGCCAGCCGCGCATTTGTCTCGGAGGTTCATCAACTCACGCGGCGGCTTGACGATGATCCCTACACGGACACCCAGTGGGGTATCCTGACGGGCTTTGATGCGGCCAACGCGCTGGCCATCGCCACAACCGACGAGCCGTTGATCGTGCGCCAGGTGACGTCGGGCACTGAATTGGCCATGGATCGGGTCATCGCCGGAGAGTGGTAGTCGGAGGTGGTGCGCAATCGGATGGTACGCAAGTTGGCTGGTGGTGATGCGGTGGAAGTCGAGGGGCCCAATGATACGACAGCCGCCCTCGCCGCCCGGCTTTCCGACGGTGTCACAGATCTTTTCGTGACAAGCGGTCACGCGACCGAACGCGGGTGGGAGATTGGCTACGCCTACAGAAACGGACTGTTTCGGTCCGGCGGTGGCAGGCTCTGGGGCGTGGACAGTGCTGGCCGCACCATTCCGATCGCCTCGGACAACCCGAAGGTCTGGTTACCGGTCGGGAATTGTCTGGCCGGACACATTGACGGCCCCGACGCCCTCGCCTTGGCCTTCCTCAACGCCGCTGGAGTTCGGCAGATGGCCGGATATACCGTCCCCACCTGGTATGGCTATGCCGGCTGGGGTCTGCTCGATTACTTCGTCGAGCAGCCCGGCCGAATGACACTCAGCGAAGCCTTCCACGCCAATGGTCATGCGCTTGTCCACAGACTCGAGCACGGCGGCAGCCCGCGTGACGTGCGTGGACTCCTTCACGATCGCGATTCCATGGCTTTTTATGGCGATCCTGCCTGGGAGGCTCGGCTGGCCCCTGGCCGCCTCCAGTTTGACCAGGCATTCATCGAACAGGACGGTGTCTTCACCCTGACGATCGTGCCGCGTGACGGATCTCGTTCGTTTACCCCGGTAAGCACCAACGGCTCACAGCGTGGTGGACGTCCGATCGTGCACTTTTTGCGGCAGCGGCTGTTGCCCGGAGAAATTCTGGAAGGCGGTGAGTGGAATCCCGTCATCACTGATACCTTTATCCTGGTTCCGCTTCCGCAGACAGCCCCGACGGAACCTCTGACGATCGTGTTTCGGGGGCGTTCCTGCGAGTGATCCTGGGGTGTGAACCTTCTTCCTCCATATGAAGAGAGACTGCCGAGCGATGCCGATCTTCGACTACTCTTTCACCGTCACCGCACCACTAACAGTCGTGCGGGACTTCCATCGCGATACCAGTGCACTCAGGCGCCTCACACCTCCTCCTACGATTGTGCAACTGCACGCCATCGAGCCGATGGCTGAGGGTTCGGTGTCGAAATTCACGCTCTGGGTCGGCCCGCTGCCTCTTCGTTGGACCGCGGTGCACCGCAACGTGTCAGACACCGGATTCACTGACATTCAGGTGGCCGGCCCGGCAAAGAAGTGGGAACACACGCATTCATTCGTTCCGATTTCGGCAGGTGTCACTGAAATCCGCGAACACATCGAGTATGAACACAGGTCGGATCTCTGGGGTTTGGTCACGCGTCTGTTGTTTTCCTGGCTGAACCTGAGGTTCATGTTTGGCTACCGGAAGTGGGCCACGCGCCGAGCCCTCATG
>JAYQOK010000050.1:0-6390 GCA_038144795.1 Candidatus Kuenenia sp.
GCCCTGGCGGTAAAATCCATCGAGGTATGCCACGGTGAGCCTCGCCGTGGCATACCCGACCCTGCTTCGCTGTTCCGCACGGGCAGCTACCAGCTTGATCGCAGCCTGAGGTGCCGGCTAAATGGTTACCGACGTCAAGAAACTGCCAATCCAGTTCGATCGTGACCGCGTGGTAGCTTTCTGCCGCGACCGGGGCATCGTTCGCCTGAGCGTTTTCGGTTCCGTGCTCCGCGATGACTTCGATCCGGCTCGCAGCGACATCGACGTCCTTGCCGATTTCAAGCCCGAGGCTACGCGCGGCATCGGATTTCGCTTCTTCGGGTATGGCGACGAACTGGCAGGAATCCTCGGCCGTAGAGTCGACTTCTGCTCACGACTGGACCCACGTCTCGAGCCGACCGTTCGCCGCGAAGCCGTCACGATCTACGAGGATTCATGAGCCGTCGTGACCCGCGAAGGTCGACGTCTTTTGGCCGCTCATGTCCCGACAGTAGATCTCGCAGTGGCTCACGTACCGGGCAGCGATCTGGCAGACTCGCATGCCAGTCTCACCATCTGGGACATGTGCTCTGTAGCCGTCTCCGCCGTGATTACCGAACGGGTCCAGCTGCACCGCCGCAACCAGAGATCCAGACGGAGTCCTCACGTCGGCCGGAGTGGACGTGGCACCGGTCGCACAGGCTTGCTCAGGCAGCCTGCGGCCATTGTGGAGCCATTCGGCAATCAGCCGGTCATAGGCTGCTTTGCAGGCGGGCGTACCCCATTTGCCGCAATAAAAATCCCGACCCGAAAGGTGAACCTTCCCCTGCCCCGTCCCCTTGTGGTGCTGGAGACCGGGGACCGTACCCGCCTTTTTGCGTGCCATGCTCGTACCCTCGAAAAACGCGGAATTGGGTACTACCCAATTCCACTACCCAATTACGGGTCGTTTCCCGAAGGCACTGCCGACCGTCGGCAGGTAACGATAAGCCTTGTTTCCAAGGCTTTCCCAAACGTCGGGGCGACCCGCGACGTGCGTTCATTGACGAGCCAGCACCTTCGCAAAACGCCCGAGAAATCCACCGGTCTCTGCCCGTACCCCTTCCCGTTCCAGATCTGGTTCGACGGGGATGCGGTGCGGGCGCGATCGGCATCTCGGCTTAACCGCGGAGGTAGCTGATGGGGGCAGGCCCGAGCCCGCCCCCCTGCTCCAACCCGGAGGCAATTCATCGCCTCCGAGGTTTTTCCCATGCTTCGTTCCAATGATGACGCCGGTCCCGCCGGCAGTGATTTCCCCAATTCCTCCGTTCCTCAAGTCTCTGGTTCCAGCAACGATACGCCCGTGTCCCGCCGTGGGCGAGCGCGGAATAACGATTTCGGCATGCCCGTCCGAGAAGGGCTGCTCGATCTGGCTCGCACCTATCTCGAGACTCAGGCCCGGCTCTGGCCGGAACTCGTGGGCACCTCGGCCGTGCCGACGGTCACCACAGATGTGATTACAGCGTTCGCCGATGACTTTGAAAAGCGGTTCCGTGGACAATCCGTCGAGGCCTTCCGGCCCACAGATACCCAGTGCATGTGGACTGGGCTCGGGGTGGCGTATCTGCGATTCAGTGACGAAAACTCGAATCCACGATCTCTTGATCAGCAGCTCATCAACATCCTTCATCGCGCGCAACGGGATGGTGTCTTCGTGCCATGGCCATACGTTCTGGCCGATGCCGCAGTCAGTGGAACACTCGCCTGTCGCCGCGGATACACGCTTGCCAAGAGCCTCGTCGAACAACGAGAAGCTTCTGGCGTGAGCTGGTTCCTGATCGACGACCTCTCACGGATGAGCCGCAAGGCAATCGAGTCGATGCGGCTGGCCGAAATAGCCGCAGAGACGGGCGTACGCGTCATCGGCGCTACCGACGGGTTTGACAGCAGCAGTCCTCAAGCATCGCTCATCCTGCCCATCGCGGGGTCGATGCACGAGGCCTTTGTGGCCCAGCTTGCGTGCAAGGTGAATCGCGGAATGGACGATGCGTTTCGGCGTGGCGACAACATCCAGCCTCCCGGCATCGGGTATCGAATGGTGCCCGTGATGAACCCCGACGGCAGCCCCGTCATAACCCATAAGGGCACGATCGAGAAGCGAGTGGAGATCGACCCGGACGCAGCGGCCTGGATCGTTCGCGGCGCAGAGCTTATCGCCTACGAGGGCAAAAGCCCGATCGACGTCGCCCGTCTCTTCAACGAGCACAAAGTCGGGGGCCGGCAGAAGTGGGCTGATAGCGGAATCCGCAAACTCTACGCTCGTGAGCGGCTCATCGGCCGTGAAGTGTTTCGCACCACGCGGCAGGAGCGAAATCGGCAGACAGGCAAGGTGCGGTACGTGAAGCTGCCGCAGGACAAGTGGCTCGTGCGCGAGTCGCCTCACCTGCGCATCCTGTCGGACGAACTGTCAGCGGCCGTTCGGGCGAAGCTCCATCTTGCCGCGCAGTCCTTTGGGCGGTCGGCTCGGAGCCGGCGCACGAAGGCGCATCGTGCCGAGGTGTATCCGAAGGTTCTTGTGCGGCCGCTGTGCGGCGGCTGCGGTGACCCGATGATCCTCGGTCGCTCCTGCGGAAAGTATCAGAGTTTCTGCTGCCACAACGCCGTTCACGGCATCAATGGATGTACGAACCGTGGCTACAAGTCGGCAAAGATCATCGACGATGCAGTGCTAGGGGCAGTCATGGCCAACATATTCACGGCCTCCTTCATCACGGACCTCACGGCCGATGTAAACGCGCGACTTGCCGAAATCGTCCGGAGGCCACTGCCATCGACGAAGAAGCTTGAAGACGAGATCGCGAGGGAAGACCGGCAACTGAAACGGCTGACCGAGCGACTCGAGCGTGCCGATAGCACGCACCTCGATGCGGTGATCACGAAGGCCGAGGAAATGGGTCGGAAGCTCGCCGAGAAGCGCGAGCACCTGAAGTCGCTCCAGCGGGCCGCCAAGCGACCTTCGGTCACGAGAGTGAGGGAACCGGATGTGATGGCCGCCCTTGGACGGCTGCGCGAACTGCTGCAGGCTGACGTCGGTGCTGCAGCCGGAACGCTCAGAAATCTGATTGGTGATGTCGTGATCGAGTCGCGGTATGTCGAGGGCCAGAGACGGCCGCAGATGATCGCGCGGTTCACGATTGACGGAGTCGCCGCCCTTGCCGCACTTGATCGCGGCAAGGGCTCGGGACCGGATGATCCAACGGACGGACTTTGGGAGTTCCTGCATGGTGACCGTTGGATCATGCCCAGCGAGGCAGGATTCTCTGCCATTGAAGTCAGCGTCCCACTGCGAAAGCCCCCGAAATACGAGGTCATGCTGCCGCAGATCGTCGAGATGACTGAGGCCGGGTCGGGCGTGGATCTGATCTCGCGGGCGTTGGGTGTGGGAAAGGAGGTCGTACGCGATGCGCTTCACCTACACCGCACCGGGAAGCGGCCGCCGGGCCGTGGCGATGGCCGTCGCCGCACACCGCGCCGATCGGACCAGCCGTTTGTGCCGAAGTATCAGAAGATGGCGGAGGAGATTGACCGCCGCCGGAAGGCCGGTGAGAGCTTCGACCGACTGGCTCGAGAACTGAACGTCAGCCGCAACACCGTCGTTCGGGCGTACGACTTTGCCAACCGCGACGAGGCCGCCGCCGCCGCCCGTGAGGGTCGGAAGCCGACCCGCCCGCCCTACACGTGGAGCGAAGAGTCGCGGGCGGCTCGGAGGAAGACCCAGCCATGACGCCAACTGAGTAACGCACAACAAGCACTAGCGGGTCTTTGGCCCACTTGTGATGCCTTCATACCGGTCCTACCTGTGATTGTCTTTACCATGCGATCATGGACCGTCGCCACTTCCACACACTCAATCGGCAATACGCAGGCCGCGTTCTTCAGTGAGCCATGTGATTGTAACACATCACTCCGGACGGCAGATCTCATCAACGACGAGCGTCTCGGGTTCTTTCCCCGGACGTCGCACCACAACTTCCTCGCCAACGGTGGCCCCAAGAAGCGCAGAGGCTATTTCATGATCTCGGCCAATCAGGCCCTTGGCCCAGTCGGTCCTGCCCTCCGTGATCGTGACGCGCATCGATTTCTGAGGATCAGCGGAACAGTGAAACGTCACCACATCCCAAACGTCGATCGCCAAATCTGACTCATCTTCATCGAGGAGAAGCCCACCGTCAGCCGTACGTGTCTGTGCATCCGCTAGCGCCGCTACGACCTCGCTTGCTGTGTTTGACGCGCTCTTGCTCTTTCGATGTTCCTTTACTGAGGCAGGTCCTTCATTCGGGAGCGCACCCTTTGCAAGTTGATCGAGAAAACTGAAAAGCTTCTCCGCCTCGATGCGTGGGTTTCGAAACCAATCCGTGGACCAAATACGCCAAATCCGTCCTTGCCAGCCGAGGCTCTCGAGAATCTCTTGCCGAATGCGATCACGGTCTCGCACCGACACCCCTGAATGGTACGTTGCGCCATCGCACTCGATGGCAGCCAGATAGGAAGATCTAGCCCGCGGATGCTTCACTGCTATATCAATGCGAAACCCGGCTACTCCGAGCTGCGGAGTGACTTCGTACCCTTTGCTGCGCAACACATCGATCACGGCAATTTCGAAATCACTTTCCGGTGGAAGTTCCGTTTCCGTCTCGTTGCGAATGATGCCGTCCCGGGCAAACTCCAAGTAACTCCGCAACGCTCGCGTTCCTTCAGGCGTACCGTTATCGGAAACGATGTCCTCCGGCTGCATGGAGCTGTAGACAGCCACAGCTTTCCGGGCCCGCGTGAAAAGAACATTGAGACGCCGCCAGCCGCCGTCGCGACTGATTGGTCCAAAGTTCTGACGCACGACTGCCGCCCCCTGGGCTCGCCCAAAAGTCGTCGAGATGAGGATGCAATCACGCTCATCGCCCTGAACATTCTCAAGATTCTTGACGAACAGGCCCATGCCCTCTCGAGCCCAGTGCTCGCGAAACTCATGGGCTTCGGGCAAAGACCTGAGCCGCTCATCGAGCAACTCGGCTACGAGGTCCCGCTGTTTGATGTTCAGCGTCACGATTCCAAGTGAATCACCAGTCCGATTTAGGATGTGATCAACAGCGGCATCAACAACACGCTGCGCCTCAACGATATTCATCTGATTGTCGTAGACGGCATCTGCTATGTGGTGAAAACTCACCCCGAGCGCTGCGCCGTTCTCGTACGGAGACGGAAACACAATGAGATTTCCCCTGTAGAACCGCTGATTCGAAAAGGCTATTAGGGACTGGTGCCGCGAGCGATAGTGCCATCTCAGCGTTCTGACTGGACGGAACTGGCTGATGCAGATGTCCAGAATGCTCTCAGCGTCTGCAACGGCTACTTGAGCAAGAGCATCATCGTCGTCGCCCGAGCCGCGAGAGAAAAACGAGGTCGGTGGCAACTGCTTTGGATCACCGACCACCACCAACTGACTCCCTCGAGCAATGGCACTCACGGCCTGCTCGGGCCGCAACTGCGATGCCTCGTCCATCACGATGATGTCAAACGAAAGATACCCTGGTTCCAAAAACTGCGCGACGGCCTGAGGCCCCATCATGAAGCATGGCATCAACTCCTGAATTGCAGCCCCCGACCTGCGCAGAATTTGCCGTACTGGGACCCGCGGTCGCTGTTGAGCCATAAGGTGCTCCAGCAGCCGCATCTCTGTCTTTTCGCTAACACGGGTTCCCGACTGTCCGCGCGGGGGGTCGGCAAGCCTTAAGCATTCGTTTGCGACGTGACGGCCTCGCATACTTACGACCTGCTTGTCGAGCCTCGCGTACTCGGCCCTTATGGCATTATGTCGCTCGCCACTGAACTGACGAAGCGTGGGAGACGCCTGAAAGATTGACTTGGCGATACTGGCGTAGAAACGGTAGCTGAATGCGGTAACGCATTTGTCCGCGGAAAGTCTCCCTTTCTCCAGAGCCTCAATAAATCCATCCAACCCGATTGACTCAGCACGCTTTCTAACACTGACATACTGCGACCACGCAAGAAGCTGCGACAGGTTTTCAGACGCACGCGATGCCTTGGCCCTCATGCTGCGAGCATATTCCGTTGTCGTGGCACCAGTGCCTTCGACCCATTGCTCCGGCTTGAAGTCCCCAAAGGCCGCCATTCGCTCCGCAAAAGCGCGCCATTCTTCCCAACCGGTCTTTATCGCGCTAATACGCTGGGTAAGAGCTGCATGCTGGCTCCCGCTATGGGCAGACAGCAGTAGCCGCTCGATCAACTGCGGGACGCCGGCATCTTTCACTTTGCGCCCGTACGCGTGAGCTGCCAAGAGTGGCCCGGTTTGAGTGTCGGCCCCACGAAACATTCCCTGCAGCAATGCTTGGGAAGAAGCATGCGACGCAATTTCTT
>JAYQOK010000050.1:6400-21828 GCA_038144795.1 Candidatus Kuenenia sp.
CCGCTTCTCCTTGTGTTTTTACTTCCCTCCCTACTTATTTTCCTCTCCACCGCCGGGCGGGTGCGGCCCCGCGACCACTGCTTCGAGCCCAGCCGCTGCGGCAACTGAGTCGTTGCAGTGCACCTGCAGAAAAGTGGCGACCGCCCTGCAGATGGATGCCGCGCGGTCTGCTGCAACGCACAAGTTGTCTAATGTCGGAACTTTATCCTCGCCGTCCTTGAAAAATTGGCTCTTTGAAAGAACGGCCCCCAGCTGACCCGCCGTACGCTGAATCTCCGCGAGAGCATGATCCAGTGATGATTGGCGCTGCGCTAACCCTAGAAGGGCCTGTCGGCTGGTCTTCAGTGGGTCGAGGACCGCAGCCGGTATGCCTGTCTCATAGACGACTTTCTTCACCAAAGCGACCCAACGAGCAGTCTCCAACAGCCGCTCGAGCGGCGTTTGCGCGGCAGCTAAATGTGGCCCCGACAGCGATGGCAAGGCCGGGTCAGCCGCCCACTTGTCGCTATCGCGACTGCACCGCACCAACGACTCGAGCTCTGCCAGCCTCTCAGACGCCGAAAGCCGGCGTTTATCTTTTGCAAGCCGACGGTGAACGTGAATCGCCCTACGCCACCGGGGCTGAAAAATCCGAAACCACGAATCGCCCTCGCGAAGCACTTGTATCGCTGACACGACCTCCGCTTCATCAGGCTGATCATCGAGATAGAAGATGCTTTCGAGTCGTGTTCGCTCAGAGGCAATCCGATCACGCTCGCCGATAAGTGCTTGGAGCCGCTTGGCCGCATCCGGCAGCCCTAAGCCATCGTGCCGATAGTCAAGGATCTGTTGGGTCGCTTCAGACGCCAGCGCTGCCATTCGACTGAGTTGCTCAACCTGCTCTTGCTTGGCAGAAAACTCCATTCCCACAAGATCAGCTGAGCCTGAGAATACGTTCAGAGCCTGCCGAAGACGAACGCCCGCAGCCTCGAGAGCCTGAGAGAACTTGGCGAGTTCATTTGTAGTGCGACCATCGATCCCAAGCCGCTTGACCTCTGGAATGAGAGCTTCCGCCTGAGCTACGATCTCCGCTAATGGCGCATCGCTGCGGCGAAGGCATGTGGCTGCTCGCGTCTCCATGCCCCTAAGGTCCGTAATGCGTCGCTCTAGTTCGGCCAGGATGCGTCCACTCGCCTCGCCATCTGGATCATCAGCAGTGAATAGCAGCGGAAGGCACTCAGCCGGAAACGCTCCCGCCGATGCAGGTGCAACCTGCTCCAAGATCCCGAGGATCCGCTCAGCTGCATTCACCGAGACATTGATCCGATTACCCCCAAAAAGCTCAGCTAGTTTCGTCGTAGCCTCTTCGAACGCCGCAAACTTTTCGACGTACTCGCGAAACACCCGTTGGATGGCGAAGTCATCCTCCGGCTGTAGCTCGGCAGGGAAAAATCCCCAGAACGGATGGGACGGGCCGTATTCCCCGATTTGAGCGTAGTGCTGCGCCAACTGGTGCAACTGCGAGACTGCCTCGTCGAGCCCAGCGTTTGTGATCCGCGGAGCGGCGGAATAATCGAGCTGCTGAACTAGGACAGCTTCGTCGCCCAACTTCACGCGATGTCTCTCAGCTCGCCAGAGCACTTGGTGAACCGTGAGCCCAAGTGCGTTGCCGATCACAGCATTCATCGCATCGGCGTAAGCCCGCAGTTCTGCGTGCCTCTGCTCCGCTTGCTCAAGTGCATTTTTCAATTCGTGCACTCGTTCGGCTGTAAATTCCTGCCGGGCCCGAATGTGCTCGAGGAGCTCCTTTTTGTTCGCCTTTGTGCTGTGCAGTTCCAACACGAACCCACCGAGACCGGCCTGGCTGAGCCTCGACTTCACTACCTCGAGAGCGGCTAACTTCTCCGCGACAAACAGCACCTTCTTGCCTTCGCTGATTGCGGCGGCGATCAGATTCGTGATGGTCTGAGACTTTCCAGTCCCCGGCGGCCCCTCAATGACCCGGTTTTGCCCATCGAGCACATCGATAAGGGCGCTGTGCTGGGAACTGTCTGCATCGTAAATCAGTGGTAAGTGCCGCCGCGGATGTTCGTCGATTGGATACTCCGTCGCATACTCACTGCCGTCCGCTTCGGCATCGCCGGAGAACAGTTGCTGCACCAGCGGATGGTCCTCAAGGGCAGCGTCCGTTGGCCAGGTATCAGGCTCGAGTTCCCTTACAAGCAGCATGTTTGCGAACGAAAGCAGCGCCAGCGACATCATGGACCGGACACGCCACTGCGGCATCTTCTCGACGGCTATTGCAACGCGCTTCAGAAACTGACCAGCTGTCTCGTCGGACTCCGGGTCATACTCAGGAATATGAAAGCCGTGATCTCTCACCCGCTTTTCACGCAAAGACAGGTTTTCGAGGATCTCTTCACCGGTCGCAGAGAGGTAGAACTTCGGAAATGGAACCTCACTACCTCGATGCAGAGATACCGGAATGCAGAGCAGCGGCGCGAGATACCGTCGATCGCTATTCGGCACATCTGGGAATTCGAGAAACCCCACGACGAGATGGAGCATGTTCGCGCCAGTCTCTTCGATCGCGAGCCGGGCATCGCGATCAAGCTTTCTGCCGTGACGACCAAGATCATCAGGATAAAAGAGTGTATGTAGGCGCCCGCCGCGCCCGGCCGCACCACCGCTGGCCGGCGGGTTTGCCTGAAGGTCGTAATCGCAGTCGATCCTGCGGCTACGGGCAAACTCGCGAGGCTCGGGCCTCACGATGCGACCGTTGATTTCTGTTAAATCGCTCTGGGCCGGCTCTGGGAGCGGCAGAATCTGTACTTGGCTGCCGCTTCCCACCAGTGCACTGAATGTGGCTTCTATGTCCGAATGGACAAATTGCAGCGACTTACCGGCAGTGTGCTTGAAATTGATGAGCCGATTTCGGCCTGTCAGATCCAAGAGCCGAAGCCGCAGTTTCTGCAAGGCTTCGAGAAGTGGCCCAGGGGCCCGTGCGTTATCGGGCATGGTTTTGCTTTGGGCGTCCAGAGCCTGACGTAAATGAATCCCCCTTGGAGAGGGAAATCCGGAAGATATTGCGGGGTGGGCTTGTTGGCAACTCTGAGGCTGTTTCTTCCACTGCGAGGATCACAGGCACCCTTGAGCCTGCATCGACAGCGAAGCCCCTCGTCCCCCTCAGGGCAGGTCGCGGTCTCGTGAATTTCGTCATCGGCGAATTAGGGTCTCTGTCGGGCAACTCTGATCCAATCAGCAGACGGACAAAACATGGGAACGCAGGGCGCACTACGGGCATCCGGCCCAACAGAACGCAACGACGCAGCAACTTGAGCGATTCGATCGCAGCACTCGATTTCTCGAGTCACCCGCCGCACACTCTCCTTTCAACGACTGGGCCAGTTGCCCACTCCCATCCGCAAACACGACCATTTTTTAGAAGCGGGCACCGAACGTACTTCAAGGCCCCTGAGCACAGGATTCAAGGGGGAATATTGGCTATACTGCCCACCCGACCGACGGGGTGCAACCCTTCCCGGACCAAGGTTGTCCCTAGCAAGCAATAGCCTAAGCCTCGCCGTTTCGTGACCTCTTCGGCGTCGCAACATCACCGGCTTATGCCGCGGTCACACGGGTAAGCACAGCGTCCGTTTTTGCTTGAAGACTGTGGCAGTGACAACGCAAGACCTTCGTTTCCCCGTCGAATGCCCCGCCTGTAAGGCGGTGTACTCCCTCACGGCCAAAGCTATCGGCAGGACGGGTAAGTGCAAGTGCGGTCATCGTTTTGTGGTGACCGGCCCACACTCTGTGACGATTTCTGCCGAGCAAGCGTGCCCGTGCATCTGCCCGCACTGCCAAACAAAGGTGGTGGCATCGCACGACGCCCCAGGAGCGATGGCGCTTTGCTGTCGCTGCGGCAAGGTTTTTCAAACCACTCTCAACAGCAACTTAGAGCACTCACACCAGGGCGAACATCAGCTGATGTTCCTTCAATCTCTTCCTCGGCAGACGACCTCCGCCCCGCAGGCCACCGAGTCCGATGAGGCAGCCGTTCGCGCCATAGTCGATGAATGGCCCGAGCCTGCACAGGTGCTTTGCAATGTGGAGGAGGCAACCGTATCGGACAACTGCAACTCCGACGAGCCACCGGCCTATCCAGCAGCGACGACCACAGAACACGGAGCTACGGCATTTGCAATCGGGCTCTGGACGGTTTTTCAATGCCCGCGTTGCTCTTGTCGCACTGCTTTTGTGGGAAACGCCGAGCACACGAGGGTGCAGTGCGCAATTTGCTCGAGTCACGTTCATTTGCAGCACAGAACTTCAGAAGAAAGGAGCAGCATCGGCAACCCCACTGATTGGATGCAATGCTTCTGCCCTCGCTGTAATCTGCGAATCGCGGTCGATGAAAGCTATCGCGACAAAATGATTCTCTGTCCTAAGTGCTCGAACGCGTTTAAAGCACCGTTAGGGGGATTTACGCCGTACCAGCCACTCACGGCGCCGTACTCACCACGGCCCACGGGATCTTCGTATCGCCCTCTTCCGGTGCGGTCTTATCGCAAGAAGAATGGCACATGGGTGCAAAGCTATCGCCGGTCCCAGCCCCGAAAGCGGCGATAGTCACGGAAAACTACACAAACTTCCCCGACGATAAGCAAGGAAGCGCAAACCAGAACACCCACATGAACGTCTTCGAAGTCCACCGCCGCATCATCGACGATTACTCCCGATACATCCGCTCGTTCATCCGCATCGACGACGCGGAAATCCAGCAGGTGGTCCACGACGAACTTGCCAAGGGAAAGCTCTGGCCCGAGCCACTGCTGCAGTTCAATCCGGCGTTCAAGTCGGCCGGCAAGGTAGCCGATCTGGCGGGTAACGGGGTGCTTCACCGCGACGTCGGAGACGTTTTTACCGGCTACTCCCTCTGGCAACACCAGCTCGACGCGATCCAACTCGGCGCTGCCGGCAAGGACTTTGTCGTCACGTCGGGCACGGGCTCCGGCAAGTCGCTCACCTACATCGGCACGATCTTCAGCCACCTGCTCGCCAATCCGGGCAGCAAGGGTGTCGTGGCGGTCGTCGTCTACCCGCTGAACGCCCTCATCAACAGCCAGACCGAGGAATTCACCCGCTACGCCGACAACTTCAAGCGGGCCAAGGGCTACGACTTCCCCATCTCCTACGGCCAGTACACGGGCCAAGAGGAGGAGGGCCCACGCGAGCAGATGCGGCAGAGCCCGCCCCAGATCCTGCTCACCAACTACATGATGCTGGAGCTGCTCCTCACCCGCTTGCAGGAGCGGTCGATCCGCGACGCGATCTACCAGAACCTCCGCTACCTCGTGTTTGACGAGTTGCACACCTACCGCGGTCGGCAGGGTGCCGACGTGGCGATGCTGATTCGCCGCATCCGAGCCCAGTGCCGTCACGACGTGGTCTGCATTGGCACATCCGCCACGATGGTCTCGGGCGGCACGGCCGACGACCGCCGCAAGAAGGTCGCCGAAGTCGCCTCGACGCTGTTTGGCAAACCGTTTGAGCCTGCACAGGTGGTCGGCGAGACGCTCGCACCTTCGCTCGACACGTCCGCGGGTCTTCCCACCAAGCAAAAACTCGCCGACGCGATCACGGCGGGCGTGAAGCCGTCGACCGACCTCGATGCCCTCCGCGGCCATCCGGTCGCGTTGTGGCTCGAGTCACGGGCTGCCCTCGACGACTCCGCCGGCGAACTGCATCGCCGCAAGCCCCGCCCAGTCGGCGTGCTTGCCCAGCTTTTGTCTGAGGATTCGAGCCAGTCGCAGGAAGACTGTCTCGCCGCGCTCATGGGCGTGCTCCTCTGGATCAGCACAGTGAACGAGGCGATTCAGAAGCGCGGCAGCCGCGACACGGTGCTGCCCTACCGGCTCCATCAGTTCATCTCGCAGACGGGCTCCGTCTACACCACGCTCGATCGCGGCCCCGATCGATTCATCACGTTGGAGCCGGGCATCTATAAGAAGGATTCGGAAAGCAAGCCGATTTTCCCCAACGTGTTCAGTCGCGGGAGCGGCAAGGCCTTCATCTGCGTCAGCCGCTCAGGCTCCCGGCTCGCGCCGCGGGAACTGACGGAGTACGTCGAGGATGAGGAGACGACCGACGGCTACTTGATCGTCGGTGACGACGTCTGGAATCCCGACACCGATCTCGACGAACTGCCGGACTCGTGGTTTCGGTTCACGAAAGCGGGCCGTGTTGTCACCAAGGAGATTGCCCCCCGCCTTCCCAAGCGGCTCTTCTTTGACGCCGAGGGCAACTGCTCCGAGACGACGCCGCTGGAATACGAAGGCTGGTTCATGCCAGCCCCGCTCCTCTTCGACCCCACCAGCGGCACGTTCTTCGACACCAAGACTCGCGAATCGACGAAGCTCGCCACGCTCGGCAGTGAGGGCCGCAGCACCTCCACGACCATCACAGCGTTCTCGATCCTCGACCGCCTCCGCCAGGCGGGATACTCGCTCGCCGACCAGAAACTGCTTTCCTTCACCGACAACCGGCAGGACGCCGCACTCCAGGCCGGCCATTTCAACGACTTCGTGCAGGTCATTCACCTGCGGTCGGCGATCAGGAAGGCTTTAGAGGCTGCTCCAAACAACCGGCTTACGTTCGCCGATCTCGGGCCGGCTGTCTTCAAGGCCTTGGGACTGCCCTTCACCCACTTCGCCAACCAGGAACGCGAACCGGAGCTCGCCCCCGTCCGCCGCCGGTTCGAGGAGACCTTTCAGCGGCTCATCGTCTACCGGGCGCTCGCCGACCTGGAGCGGAGCTGGCGGATCGTGCTGCCCAACCTCGAGCAGTGCGGGCTCTTGGAAATCGAATACGCCGACCTCCCGGAAGTGGCAGCCACAGCCGACTACTGGGAGGCTACGCCCGTCCTCCGCAGCCTGTCGCCGGAGACGCGGGGCGACTTTCTTGCCACCATTCTCGACTACTTCCGCCTTGAGTACGCGATCCACAGCGCCAACTTCCTCGAATACGACAAGATGCGGCAGGCGGAAAAGGAGTTTCGCGAGCAGCTCCGTGCCCCCTGGTCGCTCGATGAAAGCGAGCGGCTCTCCAACCCCCGCGTCCTCCGCTACGAGCCACTTGACCGCCGCTCCAATCTCGCCTCGGCAAGCCTTGGCCCCACGAGCAGCCTCGGAAAGTACATCAAGAAGTTCGTCACCGACGCGGGCCTCGACTCATCGGTCGTGCAGGGCGACCACTACCGCGACTTCATCCTTGGCCTGTGCCGCAAGCTGGTGGATGCCGGATACCTGCAGGAAGACGAGGCCAAGGCCGATGGCGGCGGCAAGACGCCCGTCTACCGCCTGAAGATCGACCGGCTGATCTGGAAGCTGGGCGACGGCGAGGCGGTGAAGAACGACGTAATCAAACGGCGGAGCTACAAGACCGCCACGTTGCCGCCCAACATTTTCTTCCGCGACATGTACCGCCGGGAGTTTGTCACCACGAAGCGGCTGCGGGCCGAGGACCACACCGGTCAGCTCGACAAGGACGACCGCCTCGACCGCGAGGACCGGTTCAAGTGCGACTGGTGGCTCGATCCGGAGACGAAGAAGAAGCGTGACGAAGAGAAGATCCGCACCCAGGCGATCAGCTGCCTGTTCTGCTCGCCCACGATGGAACTCGGCGTCGACATCGGTGGCCTGTCGGTCGTTCACCTTCGCAACGCCCCTCCCAACTCCGCCAGCTACGCCCAGCGGTCGGGCCGTGCCGGCCGCAGCGGCCAGGGCGCTCTCGTCTTCACCTATTGCTCGGGTTTCTCCGCCCACGACCGCCACTTCTTTCAGGAGCAGGCCGAACTTGTGGCGGGAGCCGTTCAGCCCCCGCGTCTCGACCTCTTCAACCGCGAGCTGCTGCTCACGCACTTGAACGCGCTGGCGGTCTCCGAAGTTGGCCTGCCGAGCCTGGACGGCGATTCCGGCAAGCAGGCCACGCTCAAGTCGCTCGTCGACATGGACGCCCCAGGACTGCCGCTCGCCTTCGCCGTACGCGAGGGGCTGAAGATTCCCGAAAAGAAGTTCGCCGCGATCAAGGCGTGCTTTCGCCGCGTGATCGCCGACTTTGCCTCGGACCTCGGCGAGAAGGCCCCGTGGTTCACCGACACCTGGATCGACACGTCGCTCGCGAAACTGGCCGACCATCTCGACGAGTCGCTCGGCCGCTGGCGAAAGCTCCATCAGACGGCCAAAGCCACACTCACTAGGACGCTCGCCCGGATCGAGAGCGGCACGATGGTGGCGACGAGCGACGAATACAAACGCCTCGTGCGGCAGCAGAACCAAACCACCCGCCAGCTCAACCTCCTCGTCAACGAGCTTGGGCCCCGCTCGCAAAACCTCTCCGAGTTTTATCCCTACCGCTATCTGGCCGCCGAGGGGTTTCTGCCGGGCTACAACTTCACCCGCCTGCCGCTGCGGATCTGGATCCCGTCGGGCCAATCGTCGGGGGATTTCATTTCACGGCCCCGGTCAATCGCCCTGCGGGAGTTCGGGCCGCTGAATCTCATCTATCACAACGGCCGCAAGTTCCGGGTCGAGCAGCTCGTGCTCCAGTCGCCGGAAGACGCGATAACCGACGCCAAGGTGAGCACAAAGGTCGGCTACTTCCTCACGGGCGAACAGAAGCTCCTCGAAAACTGCCCATTCTCAGGCGTAAGCCTGGCCGACAACGCTAACAAGGATCATCTCCACGACCTGATCGAGATGCAGGAGTCACGGGCCGAGGAGATCGATCGGATCTCCTGCGAAGAGGAGGAGCGGGTCTCCCGCGGGTTCGAGATCGACACGTTCTTCACCGTCGAAAACCTCGACCGCGTCCGCAAGGCCGTGGCTCGCTCGGGCGAAGACCAGCTTCTGAACCTCCGCTACCTCCCCGCGGCGCGGCTCGTCTACGTCAACCGCAAGTGGCGGACCTCGCCCCACGTCGGCTTCCCGCTCGGCATGGTCAACGGGTTCTGGAAGGCCAAGGTGCCAGACCAGCCAAAGGATGCCGCAAAGCAGCCCGAGCCCCACCGGCTGGTCTCGCTCTTGACGTCGAACACCGCCGACGCCCTCTACATCGAGCCGATCCAGCCGCTCGGGCTAACGGCCGCGGGCGTGATCTCCCTCCAGCATGCCCTCAAGCGGGCGATCGAGGCCGAGTTTCAGGTCGAACCGGCCGAGATCGGCGTCGTGGCGGTCGGTAACATGGCATCGCCTAACATCCTGATCTACGAAGCGGCAGAGGGCAGCCTCGGCATCCTCTCCCGGTTCGCCGACGACCCAGGCGTCTTGCATCGGATTGTTCGGCAGGCCCAGAAGATCTGCCGCTTCGACGAACCCGACTACAAAGCAAAGGCCTCCTACGACGACCTCCTGAGCTACCAGAACCAGCGCGACCACAAGACGCTCGATCGGTTTGAGATCAAGGAAGCCCTTGAAAAGCTCCTGGCCTGCACGGTCGAGGTTCAGACCAACTCTGACTACAAGAACTACGACGACCATTACCAGACACTGCTGCCCGCCCTCGATCCCAACTCCACGCTCGAGCGGACCTTTCTCGACCATCTCTACGCCCACGGCCTGCGACTCCCCGATTCCGCCCAGAAGCAGACCCCGGGCGTCTACAGCCAGCCCGACTTCTTCTACAAGCCTGACACCTGGCTCTTCATCGACGGCTCCGTCCACGACAAGCCAGAGGTGAAGGCCAACGACACCAAGAAGCGTGGCGAACTCCGGGCCCAGGGAATGGAGGTGCTCGTCTATCGCTACGACGACGACCTCGACGACTTCATTACCGCCCGTTCCGACATCTTTTCCAAAGTTCGCTAACTGCCTGCAGGGACGCACACCGCATGGCCGCTCATCTCCAGCCCGGCAAACTCGTCAGCCTCCGCGGCCGCGATTGGGTCGTGTTGCCATCCGACGATGCGGATCTCTTGGTCGTGAAACCGCTCGGCGGTGCCGACGACGAAACCACCGGCATCTACCTGCCCTTCGGGATCGAGCACGACACGCCCCGCGACGCCCGCTTTCCGCCCCCCGGCATCGACGATCTGGGCGACATCGCCACAGCCCGGCTGCTCCACGAGTCGGCCCGGCTCGCGTTCCGCAACGGTGCCGGTCCCTTCCGGGCCCTGGCCAAGTTGTCGTTTCGGCCCCGTGCCTACCAGATCATCCCGCTGGTGATGGCGCTGCGGCAGGAGATCGTTCGGCTCCTGATAGCCGACGACGTGGGCGTGGGCAAGACGGTCGAGACCCTGCTCCTCACTCGCGAGCTTATGGAGCGTCGCCGCATCCGACGGTTCGCCGTGATCTGTCTGCCGCACCTCTGCGACCAGTGGCAGCAGGAGATCCGCGACAAGCTCGATATCGAGGCCGTGGTCATCCGCTCGAGCACGCAGGCCCGGCTCGACCGCCAGATCCAAGGCGACACGAGTGTCTACGACTACTACCCCTACCAGATCATCAGCATCGACTACATCAAAGCCACCAACCGCCGCGATGTTTTCGTCGAGCAGTGCCCGGAGCTCGTGATCGTGGACGAGGCCCACGCTTGCGCCCGCCCCGAGGGAGCCTCGGAAAAGCAGCAGCAGCGGTATCACCTGTTGAGCCGGCTGGCCGCCAAGCCCGAGCAAAACCTCGTCATGCTCACGGCCACGCCGCACAGCGGAAAACAAGAAGAGTTTCACTCCCTCCTCGGCCTGCTCAAGCCAGAGTTCGAGACCCTGGACCTTCCCACGTCTACCCAGGCCCAGCGGCGCGAGCTCGCCAAGCACTTCGTGCAGCGGAAGCGGGCCGACGTCGAAAAGTGGCTCGGCGAAGACACGCCGTTTCCCACCCGCGAAGCCTTCGAGGTGGCCTACGCCCTCGCGCCGTCCTACGCCGCCTTCTACGACGATATTCTTGGGTTTGCCCGCAAGCTCGTGGCTGCCGACCCCAAGGCCGGCCCGCGCCGCATCCGGGCCCACTACTGGACGGCCCTCGCGCTGCTCCGCGGCGTGATGTCGAGCCCTGCCGCGGGCGCCACGATGCTCACCACGCGGCTCGACAAGCTCCGCGCTGCCACGGGCGACACCGACGACCTGGCTGCACCTACAGAAAACCCAGTCGCCGACACCGACGAACTGGCCCTCGCCGACACCACGCCCACGCAGCTCGTCGAGTCCGGCGACTGGACCGACACCCAGAAAAAGCAGCTCCGCGACTTCGCCAAGCGACTCGAATCGCTCACCGGCCCTGCCCACGACGCCAAGCTGAAAAATCTAGCCGACCTCGTGGACGACTGGCTCTCCCAGGGCATCAACCCGGTCGTCTTCTGCCGGTTCATTCCCACTGCCAACTACCTCGGCGAGCAGCTCAAGGCCGTTCTTGCCAAGAAGCGCCCGAAGGTCGAGATCCAGGTCGTCACGAGTGAAGACCCCGACGACGTCCGCAAGGAACGCATTGCGGGGATGCAATCCGCCAAGGAACGCCTGCTCGTCGCCACCGACTGCCTCTCGGAGGGCATCAACCTGCAGGAACTCTTCACGGGCGTCATCCACTACGACCTCCCCTGGAACCCCAACCGGCTGGAGCAGCGGGAAGGCCGCGTCGATCGCTTCGGCCAGACCGCAAAAACAGTAAAGGCCTGCCTGCTCTACGGGGCCGACAACCCGATCGACGGCATCGTTCTCGACGTCCTGCTCCGCAAGGTCCGCGAGATCAAGAAGGCCACCGGCATCAACGTGCCGTTCCCAGAGGATTCGCAGTCGATCATCGACACGATCACACAGGCGCTCCTGCTCAACCCCGACCGCAAGATCGGCGTCAAGAAAGGCCCGAAGCAGACGGAGTTTGATTTCAGCGAGTGCGACGAAGCCCAGGCTGCCGACCGGATCGTCACCGAGAAGATCAAAGAGGCGGCCGAACGCGAAAAAACCTCCCGCAGCATCTTCGCCCAAAACGCCATCCAGGCCGCCGAGATCGAGGAAGACCTGAAGACGGTGGACGAGGCCATCGGCGACCCCCGCGCCGTCGAAGACTTTGTGGTTGGCGTCCTCCAAAACCTCTTCGGCGTCCAGGTCACGAAGGACAAGAAGGAGGACGGCTTTCATGTTGTCACGGCCAACTTCCCGCCCCAGCTCCAAAACATCCTCCCCGCGGGCAACTCCGTCGCCATCTCCTTCGTCTCTCCGGCCCCCAAGGGGTTTCATTACGTGGGGCGGAACAACCGTTTCGTCGAGCAGCTCTGCCAGATCGTGATGGCCAACACGCTCGCCCGGCAGGACCGCCGCGCCGCTCGCGCCGCCGTCATCCGCACCCGCGACGTCCAGCGCAAGACCACGCTCCTCCTGTTCCGCTGCCGCAACGTCATCGAGCAGGCCCGCGATCGCGCCGCCCATCCGCATCAGATCGTCGCCGAGGAAATGCTCCTCTGGGGCTGGCGGGGCACGCTCGACGACCGCGACTTTCTCACCCACGACGCGGCCAAGTCGCTCCTCACCGTTGTCCGGGCCTCGAGCGATCTCACGCCCCAGGCCCGCTCCGGCTTCCTCTCGGCCGAGCTCGACCAGCTCCAGGGACTCGATGACGAGTTCACGTCGATCGCCGAGGAGCAATCCAAACGCCTTGTCGCCGCCCATGAGCGGTTCAGCGCCCTCATGGACAAGGCTCGGTATCAGGTCGTCTACCCGGTCCTCCCCATGGACCTGCTCGGCATCTACGTCCTTCTCCCCGAAGTCGCCCCGGCGGGAGGCAGGCCATGAACTACCCGAGCATCCGCATCGAAGGTGCGATCCTCTCGCCCGACATCATCGACCGCCTCGAAGAACTTCCCGGCCAGAAGCCCGCCGACTTCGGCCTCGACTCCGGCACCAAGGTCAAAGACGAAATCGCCCGCGCCTGGGCCGACGCCCAGGACTACTGGCGGATCTTTCAGCGGAAGCTCGACACGCTCAAGCCCGAGGCCATCGGCACCACCGAAACCCGCAACCTCTGGATCGTGCCGCTCCTCGGCCTCCTCAAATACGACCTCGAATTCCAGAAGGCCGGCGCCGAACTTGCCGGCAAGACCTATGCCATCTCCCACCGCGTCACCAACCGCGGCCACACGCCCCTCCACATCGTCGGTGTCCGCGACCCCGCCGGCCTCGACCGGAAGCCCGCCACCGCCACCCTCCGGATGTCGGCCCACGCCCTCGTCCAGGAGTTCTTGAACCTCGATGAGCAGCTCTATGGGCTCGTCACGAATGGCCGCACGCTCCGCCTCCTCCGCGATTCCTCCCGGCTCATCAAGCAGAGCTTCGTCGAGTTCGACCTGGAGCGGATCTTTACCGACGGCCTCTTCGCTGATTTTGCTGTTCTCTACCGGCTCATCCACGCCACCCGCCTGCCGCTCTCCTCCGAGACGGCCGCCGAGAGCCTGATTGAGCGCTACCATCAAGACTCCCTCGACTCCGGCGCCCGTATCCGCGAGGGCCTGTCGGCCGCCGTCGAGCACGCCATCCTCACCTTCGGCAACGGGTTTATTTCTCACGCCGACAACGAAGCACTCCGTACCGCGCTCGCCTCCGGCCGCCTCACCGCCGACGACTACTACAAGTCGCTCCTCCGGCTCATCTACCGCCTCCTCTTCCTCATGGTCATCGAGGAACGCGGCCTCGTGTTCCCCGCCTCCGCCACGCAGAAGCAGCGTGACACGTTCGCTCGTTTCTATTCCGTCGGCCGGCTCCGCAGCCTCGCCGAAAAGTGCTACCTCGCCGACAAACGCCAAAACGACCTCTGGCTGGCCCTCCTCTCCACGTTCCGCCTCTTCGAGGCCGGCGGCCCCGGTGCCAAACTCGGCCTCGCGCCCCTCGCCGGCGACCTTTTTCGTGATGACGCACTCGGCGACCTCGAACACTGCCAGCTCGCCAACGACGCCCTCCTCGCCTGCCTCCGCTCGCTCGGCCTCTACCAGCACCCCACGTCCAAGCAACTCATCCGCGTCAACTACGCCGCCCTCAACGTCGAGGAGTTTGGCTCGGTCTACGAGGGGCTCTTGGAGTACGAGCCCGCGGTAAACGTCTCTGCCACCCCGCCCGCGTTTTCGTTCAAGCGGGGCGACGAACGCAGCGCCACCGGCTCCCACTACACGCCCGACGACCTCGTCCAGCCGCTCATCAAGCACTCGCTCGACCATCTCATCGCCGACCGCCTCACCGCCCCCGAGGCTGAACGCGAAGCCAAGCTGCTCGACCTCCGCGTGGCCGATATCGCCTGCGGCTCGGGCCATATCCTACTCGCCGCCGCCCGCAGGATCGCCACGGAACTCGCCATCGTCCGCACCGGCGAGGAGCAGCCGTCGCCCACGGCCTACCGCACGGCCCTCCGCGACACAATCCGCACCTGCATCTACGGCGTAGACCTGAATCCCCTCGCCGTGGAGCTCTGCAAAGTTGCCCTCTGGCTGGAGGCCCATAATCCCGGCGAGCCGCTCAACTTCCTCGACCACCGGATCAAGTGCGGCAACGCCATCGTCGGCTACGTCCGCCGCGAGGAAGTCGATGCCGGCGTCCCCGATGAGGCTTTTGCGAAGTTGCCTGGCGATGATCCGGAGGTAGGCAAGAAGATCCGGGCCCGGAACAAGAGCGAACGCAAAAGCAGGGATCAGAAGAAGTTTGCGTTCACGAAGGACCGCCAGGGCCAGATCGACGCCGTCCTCGACAAGTGGAAGACGATTGGGGCGATGCCCGAGCGGGTGCCCGCGGAGATCGACGCCAAGAAGGCCGCCTTCGACACGTTCATGTCGAGCGGGGCGGCATTCGTGCTTAAGCAGATCGCGTCGATGCCGATCGCCCAGTTTTATCTGCCGCGGACGCCGGAAAACGAACAGAAGCTCATCACCGACGAAGCGTTTCGGGATTACTGGTCAGGCAACCTCTCGCCGCAGGGCCAGGCTCCGGCCGCAGCCGTCGGCGTCGCCACCAAGAAACGGTTCTTCCACTGGTTCCTGGAGTTCCCCGAGATCATCCAGCGGGGAGGATTTGACTGCATCTTGGGGAATCCGCCGTATCTCATGAACCGAAAGTTGAGCGGCAAGTTTGGTGATGAGTTTCTAAATCTGGTCCGAGTCCATTACGCACCTGCGGGCGCCGTAGACCTGGTCACCTACTTCATCCGACGCATCTACGACCTACTTCGCCCGAACGGCCTGACATCACTTATTGCAACCAACACCATCTCTCAAGGCGCTGCAAGGGAGGGAGGGCTAGATCTCGTTCTTGCTCGTGAAGGCACGATTGTCTTTGCTGCACGGGCCCGTCAACGGCCTGGGCGCGCTCCGGCTGTGGTGTCATTGGTGACGACCCACAAGGGCGTTCGGACTGGGCCCATAGTCTTGGACGGGCTCAAGGTTTCTCGCATCAGTTCCCATCTTGATGAAGAGGGATCGCCATC
>JAYQOK010000051.1:0-21674 GCA_038144795.1 Candidatus Kuenenia sp.
GCCCTTGCCTAAGTCACGAATGCCAAGGTTTCGTGACTTAGGCGGGCCGCTCACACCTCCGGGTGAGCGGGGCTGCCGCGGGCGGCGGCGGGTAGGTGCGGCGCTCGGGCCTTTGCGGTCAGGCGGCAGATTTCGTGACGACAGCCAGCAACATCATGGCGATCGATCCTTGCACGGAGCTGATGCTGCGGGTGCGGGATGGGGATGCACAGGCGTTCGAGCAACTCGTAGCGCTGTGGCAGGACCGGCTTGTGACGCTTTTCCTCCACCACACCGGTGATCATTCCACCGCCGAGGATCTTGCTCAGGAGGTCTTCCTACGGGTCTACCGAGCTCGGGCCACCTACAAGCCAACGGCAAAGTTTACGACCTGGGTTCATACGATCGCCAACAACGCTGCCAGCGATCTCAGGCAACGCGCGTATCGTCGACGGGAACGGGGGGTGCCGATGCACGCATCGGCTTCGTCGAGTGCGATCGGGTTGGAACAGATTGCGATTGCCGCCAGCGGAGTGCTGCCAACCCGTATAGCCGATCGCAGCGAACTCCAAGCCACCGTGCAGCAGGCACTCCTCACCCTCAATGAGCGGCAACGCATGGCCGTGCTCCTCGCAAAGTTCGAGCAATGCTCCTACGACGAGATCGCCGCGATCATGGGAGTCACCGTACCAGCCGTGAAATCGCTGCTCTTCCGAGCCCGCGACCAGCTCAAGGAAGCCCTCCAGCCCTACGTGGAGAGGGGTGAATCGGCATGACAGTTGACGAACGAGATGATCCGGCCACGGCCCTTGGCGATATCTGGGTTGCGCTCGACGCGTTACCGCGATCTACGCTCTCTTCGGCAGCTACGGCGACAACGATCGAGATGGTTGCTATCTCGGCACACAATCGATCTGCTTTGGCCGCTCGCCCTACGCCGCAGGCGTGGGTGGCGGCACTGGTGGCGGTCGTCTCCGGTTTCCTGATTGGGACGGCAGCCGGACGCGTAAGGCTCACCGACCCCGGTGGAAGAGTGCCGTCGTCGCAATGGCCCTTTGTCGCCTATCTTGATCTGTTGCAGGAAGCTGGAACGGTGGAGTTTCTGCATGAAGTTGATCGTCGGGGCTATCCGCTGCCGCGGTTATTTCCAATGCTACAACAGCCGATTCGAGGCAATACCACGTTTGACGAAGCGATTCAGGGGCTCAGGGCGAGTGCATTGGCAGCGGGAAAAACACCAGAGACAACGAGGCGATCTGGGGCGGAATCGCTCTCCACGGATCAGCAACTGGAAATCGAACAGCGATTGAAGGATCTGGCAAAACTTGATGGCGTGGAGCGTCGTCAACTCGGTGATCTTGCCCGGGCTTTGGCCAACCCAGAGAACGAGCATCTCGTAGAAGCAGCCCGTTTGTGGCATGCCTGGGTGGCTTCTAGAGATCCTGCCGAACGTCGGGCGATTGTGAGCCTCAGCAGCGACGAACGCCTAGAGTGGCTCGACCGCTATTCACAGTTGCAGTCGCGACTGCCGCAGCGCCCTTTGAACGATCGGGAGTGGTCACCCCGTCGTGGGTCACCACCGCGCGGAGAAATTCCACCACCGCCGCGTTGAACACCTCCGGTGCCTCCAAGGGCACCATGTGGCCAGCTCGGGGCACGATCAACAAGCGAGCCTCGGGGAGGATCGATTCCATTCGTTGCATGATTGCCGGTGGAGTGAACGTATCTTCTTCTCCCACAACCAACAGCGTGGGGATCGCGAGTCTGCGCATCGTGTCGGTCATGTCGGGACGATCGCCCATGGCGGCCAGTGCCGCCTGAATCGTGGCCACTGTCTGCCGGGCAATCGTCTGCCGGAGCAAATCCTCGATCGCGGTTCGGCGGGGCTGTGCACGAGCCTCATCGGATTGGGCAAGCAGCGTGCTGAGCATCGTGTCAGCCAGAAGCCCCGCGCCGCGGCGGCCAACCTTGGCAGACAGGCCTGCACGACCGGCCCGCGCTTCTGGTGAGTCGGCAGCAAACTTTGTGTCGCAGAGGACGAGCCCGCGGACACGCTCGGGATACCGGGCAGCAACATGCTGGGCGACATAGCCCCCCATCGAGACACCACAGACGAAAGCCGGCTCGGTCACATGCAACGCATCAAGTACCGCGACGGCGTCATCGGCCATGCCCGCGATACTGGCAATCGGTGGGTCACCGGGCGTGCGGCCGAAGCCGCGTTGATCGGGGACGATCATCCGTACCGACTCAGCGAGCGGCGCTTGGGCCTCCCACATGCCATGGTCAAGGGGAAAGGCATGCAGGAGAAGGAGCGGGACGCCAGCCCCACCTGTTTGCACGGCGAACACCTCTCCACCGACACGCACGGTATGGGTGGATGTCATGGCGTCACCTCGACACGATCAGCTGCAGCCCGCCTCTCAAAGCCCTCGAGATTGAGCCGAATGATCCGATTGTGGGGCTCGTGTCGCATCGCCAGACGCTGTGTGCGAATCGCGGCTGGGAGGTTGCCCGCGGCAGCCTGACAATGCGCGAGGGTGTCGAGGTAGCTGGAGTTGTCGAACGAGTCCCGCAGCGATAGGAGGGAATAGCGGACCGCTTTGGCGACATCCCCCTCAGTGTTCGATACGAGCCAAGCGTATTCGTTGTAGGTGTTGGGGTCGTCAGGCACCTGACGAATTTCTTCTTCCATCCGTACGAGTGCTTGGCGAATACGATCGCGGGCAGACTGCCGCTGCTCGGGGGTGTTGTCGGGAAGGTTGTAGAGGGCGATCAGGGCATCGACATCGGGAGAGGCGCCGCTGGCGGATTCCTCCAAGGCCCGACGCTCCGCCACGATGTCCCCGGCTGCGGCTGCGGAACAGGCGCGAAAATAGTTGGCCCGAGCCTTAGTCTGAGCGGGATCACGACCAAGTTGCTGCAACGCCGGTCCACGTGGTCCGGCGTCATCCCCGACGAGCCCGTTGAGTACACCGGCTGCCTCACCATCGCGGCCACGGTCATGGAGAAACTCGGCATACATGACCGAGGCGAGCACCTGTTGCTGGGCAGGAGCCTCGTTGGTGTCAACGATCGCCGTGTATTCGCGGGACGCCCAATCACCCGCCCCCCATTTTTGGAGGAGAATGCCTGAGCGGAGCCGATCGACAAAACTCATGTTCTCATCTTCAAAAACATCGCGCGCCACCCGCTCTGCAGCGGCGTCGTTGCCACGGGTACGTTCGCAGATCGCCTTGGCATACTGCACGATGAAATGCGTGAGGACCTCCTCGTTCTCGATCACGGGTAGTTCATCGACGACTTCTGGTAGCCCATGAGCGGCAGCCCAGACCAGCGTGTCGGCGATCGTGGAGGCAGTCTGGAGTGTCTCGTCATCACCCCCGTTCTCTCGGCCAAGAACTTCCTTGAATACAGCGCTGATGATCTGGCGGGCCGCCGGCACATCGTCCACCTCGATGAGCATCAGCACGAGGCAACGCTCGAAGATGCGTTGCGTTGTACGACCAAGATCTCTCGTGATGGCGGCGGAACTGTCATCATCCTCGGTATTGAGATCGCTCGTAGTGCCGTTGGTTAGACGGCTGCTGTCGAGCCGTTTGACAACATCACGAACCTCCTTGAACGCAACGTGCCGTCCGTCCATCGAGTCGGCCTGCGTGAAGGCGACGAGGCTGGCGAGGAGACGGGCTGTTGGCCGCTGGCTGCTGCCAAGGGGCATCGCCATCCGCTCGGCGATGCCGGGCCAGTAGGGATCGCCCGGCGTCCACTCGCGGGCCAGCAGGGCTGCCGCCACCCGGGAGGCGGCGGCATCACGATCGAGGCGGGCGATGCGGGCGAGCGGGGCGATGCCGCTGTCTTCACCGAGCCGGAGCAGCCAGTGCATCGTCTCCACTCGGTCAGCCAGCGGCTTCGTCTTGTAGCCCTGCAGCAGCCTGCGGGCCTCCGGGGCATCCCCGGGATCGTCGACCGGAATCGATTCGACCAGCCAGCTTGCCCGCAGGGCGACCTCGAGGTCGTCGTTAAGCTCGGCGGCGGCAAGGAGCTGGTCGATGGCGGCGGCGCCGAGACTGTCGAGTTCGGCGGCGGCCCGTTCGCGGCGACCATACTGAGGATCGCCCAGCTGTCGGATCAGTTCCGCAATCCTGTCGTCGGAAGGGCCGGCCGCCCCGGCCACCGACACCGCGGTCGCCAGCAGACCCGCCACGCCGATCCGAACAAGCCCCTTCATGGAGGCAATCCTACTCCGGCGAAAGGCCTAGGTCTTGAATCGTGACGAGCGATTCCAGCGGAATGCCCTGACCGGTGAGGGCCTCAGCGGCACCGGCAACGCGAGCGATCACCGTCACCACCCGTTCCACGATGAGCCCGAATTCCTGAACCCGGTCGATGGCCACCAGCGAAGAGCCGCCGGTCGTGATCACATCTTCCACGATCACCACCCGCTGGCCCGGCTCGACCGGCCCCTCGACAAACCGCTGCATCCCATGCCCCTTGGCCTCCTTGCGGACCATGAAGCCCTTGAGCGGCAGGCCGGCCACACCGGCCATCGTTACCACGGCACTGGTGACCGGATCGGCGCCGATCGACATCCCGCCCACGGCATATGGCAGGCTGCCGAGGGCTTTCAGCCGCTCGAGAATCGCCCTGCCGACAAGCATTGAGCCGTGCGCATCCAGCACCACCTGCTTGGCGTCGAGGTAATACGAGGCGGTCTTTCCCGAGGCGAGCGTGAAGGTGCCGCGTTTGAGGGCCTTGGTGGCGACCAGTTCGATCAACTCGGTCGTGAGCGAGGAGCGCGTCGGAGGCGGGGCGTTGGATGTCATGCAAACAGTATAACGGGCCCTCCGAAAGCTCGTTTTTTGACTCAGGAGGGTGGTGTTTTAGAATTCTAGACGTGAAATCACAGGCAGGCTGCGGTCAACGGAGCGAAACGCTGATGCACGTGCGGCGAGTGGGCTGCCGGGCATGGCCAACCGTCCTTGTGGCGGGCCTGACAGTTTGGTTGCCGCTGGCTGTGATCGCCGCCGATGGGCGGCCCCCTGCCGTCATGCTCGCCCTGCAGCTGCCGATCACCGGCACTCGGGACACCCAACTTGAGGCAGCGATCCTCCGCCACCTTGACCAGCTGAAGGCCGATCCGGCATCACGTGGCGTGCTCGTGCTCCGCTTTGACGCCCCCGATGATGACGGCCGCGTAGGAAGCGACTTCGGTCGTTCCCTCGATCTGGCAAGGTTTCTCACCGACAGCCGGATGGCCGGCGTCAAGACGGTCGCCTTTCTCCCGAAGGGTGTGGAGGGGCATGCCGTGTTGGTGGCGCTGGCCTGTGAAGAGATCGTGATGGCTGCCGACGCGGTGCTCGGGCCGGCCAATGTCAATGAGCCCCTCGTCGACGACGCGATGCGGGCGGCGTACCGTGAGATCGCGTTGCGGCGGAAGACCGTGCCGGCGCCCATTGCCGTGGCCCTGCTCGACCCGGCCGCGCGAGTCGTGCGGGCCTCGACTGACGATGGCGAGCAGTATGTGGAGGCGACCGACCTGCCGCGGCTGCGGGAAGGTGTCGCTGTACTCGAGACCGAGGATGTGGCCCCTGTGCCCCTGGAGCTAACGGGCCGTCGGGGTCGCGAAATCGGCTTCGTGGCCCGCCTTGGAGCCACGCCAGCAGACGTGGCCCGTGGGCTCGGCATCGACGAAGAGACACTGCAGATTGATCCCGCCGCTGCCGGTGGCTGGCGACCGGCCGTGGTCGTGATGAACGGCCCCGTCACCGCCGATTCGGTCACCCGCACGAAGGCGCGGCTCGGCGAGGCGTTGGCCGCCGGGGCCACGCTGCTGTGCCTGCGGATTGACAGCCCTGGCGGATTGCCGGAACAGAGTCTCGTGCTGGCCAACTGGCTGGCCGATCTCGATCCGGCCGCGGTGCATACGGTGGCCTATGTGCCCCGAGAGGCTCGCTCCGACGCGGCGCTGGTGGCAATGGCCTGCGACGAACTTGTCATGCACCCCGACGCGGTGCTGGGCGGCGAAGGGGCGGCTGTGCTCAGCGACCGGCAGGCGGAGGCGGTGGCCGTGGCCTGGCGGGAGGGTGTTGCCCGACGGCGGGGCCGCACCTGGTCGCTGCCGGTGGCGTTGGCCGTGCCCGGCATCAGCGTCGAGCAGGCCACGCAGCCGGCCACAGGCCGCGCGGAGTATTTCAGCACTGAGGAGCTTGCCGCCCGCGAGGATCGTGATACCTGGCAGATGGGCGGCCGTGTGGGCGTGGGGCCGATCAGGCTCTCCGGACAGGCAGCTGAGCCCCTCGGCCTAGTCGCGCATCTGGTCGACAGCTTCGGCGGCCTGCGGGATATCTATGGCCTCACCGCTGACATCCCACTGGCCGAGCCACGCTGGAGCGATACACTCCTCGACGCCCTAGCCAGCCCGAGCCTGGCGTGGCTGCTGCTCTTGATCGGCGGTGCGGGTCTCTACATTGAGCTGCACACGCCAGGGCTGGGCTTCGGCGGGTTTGTCGCGATGGTGGCCTTCATCATTTACTTCTGGAGCCAGTATCTGCATGGCACGGCCGGCTGGCTTGAAGTGATGCTCTTTGCGGCGGGCGTCTTTTGCGTCGCTGCTGAGATTTTCGTGTTGCCGGGGTTTGGAGTGCTTGGGCTCGGCGGCGGGCTCCTGGTGATTGCGTCGCTCGTGCTGGCCAGTCAGACCTTCATCGTGCCGGCCAACGATTACCAGATTCGTCAGCTGCAGTGGTCACTACTCGGGGTGCTCGGAGCCGCGATCGGCGTGGGCATCGTGGCTGTCGTGGCGCGGCGGTGGCTGCCGGCAACGCCGGTGTTGCGGCACGTGCTCCTGCCGCCACCGAGCGGGAGTGACGAGGCCTTCGAGCCTGAGCACTTCGATGAACTGCTTGGTGTGGAAGGCATGACCACCACGCGGCTGGCGCCGGCGGGCAAGGCGCGGCTGGCCGGCGCGATTCAGGATGTCACCGCGGACGGCGGGCTGATCGAGCCGGGCACGCCGGTGCGGGTGGTGGAGGTGCGGGGGCGGCGGGTTCTGGTCCGGTCGTTGACACCATGACACGCCGCCGGAGGATCGGATCATGACCGCGACGATCTGGGTGGCGATGCTGCTCCTCATCGGGCTAGCAGTGATGATGCTCGAGGTGTTCATTCCGTCGGGCGGCATCCTCGGCTTTGTGAGCGTGGCGGCGATTCTCGCAGCGGTCGGCGCGGCCTTTATGCAGATTGGCGCCGTGGCGGGGATGACGGTGCTGGCAATCACGGTGCTCGCGGTGCCCACGGTCTTGTCGCTGGCCTTTCGCTGGTTCCCCGAGACACCGCTCGGCCGCCGTGTGCTGCCGCCTCCCCCCGATCCCGCCGACGTGTTGCCCGATGCGACGCGGCGGCGGCAGTTGCGGGAGTTTGTCGGCCGTTGTGGGCGTGCGGTAGGCGAACTGCTTCCCTGGGGCACGGTTGAGATCGGTGATCTGATGGTCGAAGCAATGAGTGAGAGCGGGCCGATCGCTTCTGACACGGCGATCGAGGTGGTGGGAGTGCAGGGAATGTCGCTCGTGGTCCGCCGGGTCGACCCCGCGGCCGCGGTGCAGCCCTCACAATCGGCTCAACCCACTTCAGGCGATCACGACGGCCACCAGCCCGACTCGCATCCAGAGGGCCGAGAATCCGGCTCGCCCCTCTCGTCCGTGCTCGAAACCTTCAAATTCGAAGAGTTTGACCCGCCCCGCGCTTGACTGCGGGCTCGCCCCGAATAACTCTTGAAGAAGAATGCCGCGGCTTCGGTTCGCAGCCGCCTGGCTGCGGGACTGATCAGTTGTTTGCTGTCCATGGAGTGTCGTCATGCCGACGTTGATCCTGTTGGGTCTGGGCATCATCGCCCTGCTTGTAGTCTTTGGCCTGCTGGCCCGCTATCTCCGGCTGTGGCTGCAGTCATATGCGTCGAGCGCCGGCATCGGGCTCTTCGACTTGGTGGCGATGAGCTTCAAGAAGGTGAGCCCGACCGTGATCGTCCGCAGCAAGATCATGGCGGTGCAGGCCGGGCTCGGTGACGCCTCGGGGATCACCCGGCAGGCGCTGGAGGCCCACTATCTGGCTGGCGGCCGTGTGCCGCTGGTGGTGCAGGCGTTGATCGCCGCCAACAAGGCGAAGATCGACGAACTTGATTTCAAGCTGGCGACCGCCATCGATCTGGCCGGCCGTAATGTTCGCGAGGCGGTGCAGACGAGCGTCTATCCGAAGGTGATCGACTGCCCCGGCAAGAAGAGCGGCCGCGACTCGCTCGATGCGGTGGCCAAAGACGGCATCCAGCTCAAGGTGCGGGCCCGCGTGACCGTTCGCACAAATCTCAATCAATTGATCGGCGGGGCCACTGAAGAGACGATCATCGCCCGGGTCGGTGAAGGAATCGTATCAGCCATTGGCTCGGCTGAGCGGCATACCAACGTGCTCGAGAACCCTGACGTGATCTCGAAAACGGTGCTCGCCCGACGGCTCGATTCCAACACAGCCTTCGAGATCGTCTCGATTGACATCGCCGACATCGACGTGGGGGCCAATATCGGCGCCCGCCTGCAGGCCGATCAGGCGGAGGCCGATACCCGCGTGGCCCGCGCGAATGCAGAGGGGCGGCGGGCGATGGCGGTTGCCAAGGAGCAGGAGATGATCGCCAGCATCGAGGAGAGCCGGGCAGCCTTGGTCGACGCTGAAGCGGAGGTGCCCAAGGCCGTGGCCGATTCGCTCACCACGGGGCAGCTCGGTATCTTTGACTACTACAAGCTTCGCAACCTGCAGGCGGATACCAATATGCGACAGACGATCGCGACGGGGCAGTTGCCCACCGCGGCGGCTAGCACCTAACCAGCCCTCAACCTCCTGAGCCGCTTCACTACGGCTTGCCGTCATGCTGTGTGTCGTATTTGCCGCCGGACTCGATTGGCTGGAGGGGCTTCTCCCGGCGCTCTTCGTCGGGTTCTGGATTCTCTCGCAGGTGTTTGCCATCTTCCGGCGGCCTGCGAATCGAGGAGAACGGCCCCGACCCGTCGGCGGCGGTCGGCAGCCACAGCCAGCATCGTCGCCTCCGCGTCGCCCACCGCCCACGGAACTGCTCAAAGATGTTCGCGACGAGAACCTTGACCCGGGGGTGCCGATCGAGAAGCCGCCTCGTGATCGGGCTCGCCTCGAACAAGAGATCGAAGACTTTCTAGCTGGTCTGCGGAGTGGCCGCTCACCCGCTTCTGAGCAGCGGCAACCGTCGCCTGACCGCCCGCCCGAGCGCCCGCAACGGCGACGCGGGGTGCCGCGGCGGCAGCGAGGATCCGTCAAGCCGCCTCGGAATGCTGAGCCGCCGGCCCTGTCGCCACCGCTGCCTGCTCCGGTGGTGGTCCATCGGCCACGACCACCAGCCAGCGACACCGATGTCGCGCGGCATGTCGATGAAGCATTTGCCCACGACCTCGCTCATGAGGTGCCGCTGATGCTCGATGAAAAAGGGATCGCGGCATCGCCGCACACGAAGACATCCCATGCGTCGTTGGCGGCGATGCTCTGCAACCCGGCGACGATCCGGCAGATCATCGTGATGCGAGAAGTGCTCGAGCGGCCCACGGAACGATGGAATTAGCCGGCTGATCGGCGGCGTCGCAGCGTTCGCAGGCACTCCATGCTGGCACCAGCATGCATGAGTGACGGTCATCTTGACGCAGCCTGCCCCGACTGCCGGTTCCGCACGACAATCCCCCCATAAGAGTTATCCTGTTTTGCCTCTTTTTGCGGGGCGGGGAGCTACGGTCGGGTAAGAAAATTCGCGGCTTGAGGATCAGCGAATGGTGGTCTACAAGACGACATGTTGGGCTGCTGCCCTGGCCCGCACCGGACGCGTAGACGAGGAAGCCCAAGCCTCGTCTACGCGTCTCTTTTTAGGTCTGCTCGGCCATCCATGGCCCGAGCGGACCTGCCGACCTCCGGCCGGAAGGGGGCCCCTCCAGGCCTTTGCGCGAAAAAAGGACAGGCTTCAGCCCGTCGCGCAGACTCGCTCTCCCCAGCCAGCCAGCCAGCCTTGACGCCACTGCCGGTGATCTTCAATCTCCCGACGTTTTTTAAGGGATCGCCGGGATGCTTTCCGATGCTGACGCAACAGCGATTGTTTTTTCTGCTCGTGGCCTGCGGGGTTTGTTCTGCAGCAGTCAGCGCTGATGATCTAGCCGACCGCTTTCCGCTCAGCGTGCGCATCACGGCCAGCTACACCTATCTTCGTGCGGGCCCCAGCGACGACTTCTATCCGACCGAGCGACTGCTGCATGGCGACACACTCGAAGTGTGGGTCGTCGATCCGGCTGGTTACTGTGCTGTGCGGCCAGTCTCGGGTAGCTTCAGTTGGCTCCGGGCTGCGGATGTCGATGACGAGGCAGTGCTCGATGGCCAGACTGACAATGACCATGTCTCGGAATCGGCCAGTGATCTGAGGCAGAGTTTCATGGGCGTGGTCGTTACCGACGGTGCAGTGTCTCGAGTGGGATCACAGCTCAACGACCTGCGGCATGTTGCCCAAGTGCGGCTCGAGGCAGGCGAGCGTGTCCGGGTGCTCCACACGGTGCGGATCTCGGAGGGTCGGCATGCCGGCCTGTGGGCACAGATCGAGCCTCCTGCCGGCGAGTATCGCTGGGTGCGGGCGACCGATATCGCGCTGCCACCAGACCTCGTGCCTCCTCGACCGGAAAACCTGAGCGCCGAAGCTGAGACCGCTTCCGCGGCCGCCAACGCGCGGGCGGCTCTACGTGATGTGGGCGATGCGTTGGCCGAGGTGATTCAAACGGCTGGTGAGCAACCCGACGAGCCAGCTCTCGGCGGTGCGGCCATCGTCGATCCCCCAGCCCCCCAGCCCCTCGGTCCGCTGCCGATTGCCAAACGGCTCTTCTCTGGATGGCTGCCGCTGGGCACCAGTGTGCTCGATCCCACCGCTCCTGCATCTCCCGTGGCTGTGAGTGGGGCTGTGGCCTCTTCCGGCGACGAACTCACCGATCTCGACCTCGCCTTGTCGCTGGCGGTGTCGGGGCCGAGTGAATCGTGGAACCTGGCACCCTTGCGGGAACGGCTGCGGTCGGCTGCCCAGCGAACGACAACTCAGGACGAACGGCTACGAGCTGAGGCCATGGATGCACGGCTGGCCAGGTTTGAGTCGATCCAGGCTCGCCAACGAGCTTTGATTGCCGGCGCTGGCGGCGACACCTCGCCGCTGCGGTTGGGGGGCATGTGGTCGAGCCTGTCGGAGATTGGCTCCCGACCGATTCGCCCTGGCGTGTTCCCCGGTGGTGTGCCGGCCGATGGACAACCGACATGGACGCCTCCCGAACAGATGGAGACAACCGGCCGGCTGGCAACGGTGGTCTCACGGCGGCCCGACGCCCCACGATGGGCGATCGTCGATGGCAACAACAACGTCGTGGCTTTTGTCACGCCATCTCCCGGTGTGAATCTTGCCCCGCTCGTGGGGCAGCAGGTATCGGTGCGTGGAGCGAAGGGCTACATGCCGGAATACAAGCGGCCCTACATGGTGGCTACCGAAGCCCGACCCCGGCTGGCCTCGGCACCGATGTCGTCAACCGACTCAATTCGGTAGGACAGGAGACGGCTGCCGCCGGCCAGTCACTCAACACCCATCTGCCATCGCCGATGTGCTGTGTCGTTCACCGGCAAGGATCATGGCCGATGGATCTTATAGAGATGGGTTTTCGTGCGGAGATACAGGCAGTTGTCGTAGATGGCCGGCGAAGCCATGCAGCCGTCGTCGAGCGCATTGGTGGCGATCAAGTCGTGAGGCGCCTTTGCCGAGAGCACGAATGTTTCGCCATCCTGATTACTCAGATAAATCTTGCCGTCCGCCACGACGGGTGAGGCCGAAAACTCGCCACGCAGCCTCTTCTGGTCACCGGGTTGTCCGCTGGCTGCGTCGAGCATGCTCACGACACCGGCATTGGAGAGGAGCAGGAGTTGCTCGCCAAGCACGAGTTGGGAAGAGCGGGTACCCGAACCGCGTGAGGCCTTCCACGTGACATGTGAATCGGTCACATCCCCGCTGCCATCAGGCCGAACGGCAAGAAAACCCATGCCCCCGGCGGCAGTGTTGATGAACACATGGTTGTGCGAAAAAAGCGGTCGCGCCGACGCATTCATGCCGCCGTGGCACACCCGCCAGACCTCTTTTCCAGAAATCGGGTCGTAGGCGATTGTGGCGCCAGCACTGGGTATCACGACCTGTTCATTGCCAGCCTGTCGGATCACGGTGGCGGTGGCGTAGGCCTTTTTCATGTCACCATCATCGGTGCCGTATTCGATGTTGCGTTCGGTCCGCCAGATGGTCTCCCCGGTCATGGCGTCGAGTGCCACCACATACTGATGGTCGAAACCATCAAACGCTACGATGATTTTGCCCTCGTGCAAAATCGGTGATGAGCCGGGGCCTCGAAAGTGGTCACAGGGAAGATCCTGGCGAGACCAAAGAATCTTCCCGAGACGGGTATCGAGGCAGGCCGTGCCGGCACTTCC
Organism: Candidatus Kuenenia sp.; assembly: GCA_038144795.1. Classification (GTDB taxonomy): domain Bacteria; phylum Planctomycetota; class Planctomycetia; order Pirellulales; family UBA1268; genus CACORA01. The sequence goes on from JAYQOK010000051.1 coordinate 12,535, forward strand.
GTAGTGAACGTAGAGCCGGCCCTGCTCGATCACCGGCGTCGGCGATGCATAACTGTTGAAGGCATGGCAAAACTGAGGGGCGGCAATCTCAAAGACAACCACGTCATGGACGATTTTCCCCGAGGTTCGATCGACAGCGACAACGGAAAGCCGTTTGCCATCGGCCGTCGCATTGGTCATCCAGACTGGCCCGTCCCAGATGACAGGCGACGACCAGGCCTTGCCAGGGATTGGGGTTTTCCAGGAAATACCCTCCGCTTCGCTCCAGATCACGGGAAGAGCGGAGTCGGTAGAAACACCATCACCCGCCGGCCCCCGAAACTCCGGCCACGGTGTGGCAGCCAACGCCGCTGCAGAGATGATTACCGTAAGCAGCGTTGCACCGACAGAAACAACACGCGCGTGCGCCATGGTGGAAACCTCTCGAGGAGCCTTTCGCAAAATTCTGCTTGTCGACAGAATACCATGGAGATGGCAGCGATTTGACCCTATCGTTGCTGAGGCAACCAGCGGGCGGCAAGTTCGGTCTGCACGCGGTCCTCGTCTGTGGCCGATGCGGTCTGCACCCGGCCGCGACCTGCGGCCCGCGCGATCGCCGCCAAGGATTCCTTGTCGGCCGGCTCGGTGCGTGGCAGTCGATTCACGAGTCGCACCACACCCTCCGGGTTGTTTTCCGCCGCCTGAGAAAAGCTGCTCATGAACAGACAGATCTCATGAAGGTTGGCCGCTGCAGAGCGGACGATCAAGGGGTGGAGAGTCCGGGTCACGATCTCCAGCCCTCTGCCATCCATGTCAACGAAGGCATCGATCTCGATCGTCTGCTGTTCCCGACCGGCGGTATCTGCCCCGGCGGCGGTAAGGCGAACGAGGAGCACGCATGAGCCTGAAAGTATTCGCGGTGAAAGTGGGCCCGAATAGGCACCCCGGCCATGGAATACCATCAGGCCGGAGCGCCCGAGCTGCTCGTGATGCACAAGCCGGAGGGCACCAACCGTGCCATAGCCGTCGCTCATCCGCCACTGATGTGGGCCGGCTGGGTCGAGCGCGAGTCGGCTGATGCCCAGTGTCCTCCAGATATCAACGATCGCCTCCGGCCGAAGCAGTGAAAAAGCCAGCAATTCAGCATCGCATGGGAATGTTTTTCTTGGCAGATGGCGATAGAGCGTCGTTTCGCGAAGGCACTGCTCAACCGGATGGCGATGAGGGTCGGCGATACGCTCGAGCGGCAGGGCCGCCAGGGCCGCCCGTCGTGCGGTCTGGCTTGATGACCCGCCATCGGCAATTAAAGCCACGATGGATTCGACGCGAACCGAGTCTTCCGCAACAGTTGGTCCTGGTTCGATACCGACCAGCACGAGGCCAACCACCATGGCTGACACTAGTCGATCACGCATGTGCCCCCCCATTTTCGCCCCTGTCCTCGCGTGAACAAGCCCGACGAGTCTCGTCCACGCCCGCCAGCGAAAGGTGAGTCATTCACCTTCTGTGACTCGAAACTTTTCGGCCTGTGACGATGGTTCAGCCCAATCATTCCGCTCGTTCTTTCGGTGATTGCCCAGCCTTCCCGGCTTGCCACTTCATCGCAGAGCGTGGCTTGGCTCGGCTACGCAGGTTTCCTACGATCGCCGTTTCGAAACCGTCGAGTGGCAGGAGTCGCCTAGAAGATCCATGCATAGCGACCACAACGAGGGCACGCCTCTCGTCGATGACGCGATTGATGCCTCGGCCGCCCGGTCTTTGAGTCTGCTCAGCCGCGGCTTCGTGGCCTGGACGAGGCTCTGCCTGCAGATGCCCGCCGTGATCACGCTGGTGGCGGTGTTGCTGGCGGTCGCCAGCGGTGGCTATGCCGCTAAACACCTTGGCTACAAGGTGAGCCGCGTCGATCTTCTCGATCCGGAGAGCGAATACAACAAGCTGTGGATCGACTACATCGCCGAGTTTGGTGACGACGACGATGCCGTGATCGTGGTGGAGGGGCCGACTCGTGAGGAGGTGATCCGGGTGCTCGAGGAGGTGTCGCGGGAGGCAGCCCGGCAAGACAGCCTCTTTCACTCCGTCCTCTATGAGGTCGATCTCTCGGTGATTCGCGGTAAGGGGCTCCACTACCTCTCACCCGCGGACCTGGCGGCGATCGAACGCTTCGTCGAGCAGACAAAGCCGATCATTGATGGCGGCTGGGCGCAGCTGAAGGCCGGCTCGATGGTGGCCGGCATGGCCGGGCAGATGGTCGCCGGCGGGCAGGCCCAGGCCGGCCAGCGGGAGGAGGACCCGGCGGTTGTTCTTGAACGCTACACCGAAAGCCTGCTGGCTGGTGTCGATCCGTCCAACCGGGCTCTGTCACCCGCGGCGATTCCGTCGCCGTGGCCACCGATGCCCGAGTCGCTGTCAACACTGCGCGATCTCTCCAGCGAGCACCTCCTTGCCAAGGATGGGAAGCTGGGCTTCGTGCTCCTGCGACTGGCGAAGACCGAAGGAGGCTTCGCCGGTGCCTCGGCCGCGACCGACGAACTGCGTCGCATCATCAACGAGGTGGCCGCCCGCCATCCAGCGGCAACGATCGGCCTCACCGGCCTGCCGATCATGGAAGACGATGAGATGCGGACCAGCCAGCAGTCGATGGTCTGGGCCAGCGGGCTGTCGCTGTTGGCGGTAGCGCTGGTGATCACGGCCGGCTTTGGTGGTGTGCGGCACGCGCTGATGGCCAACGGGGTACTCGTGATCGCCATGGCCTGGGCCTTCGCCTGGGCCGCTGCCAGCGTGGGGCATCTCAACATCCTTAGCGTCACCTTCACCGTCACGATGATCGGTGTCGGGATCGACTATGGCACCTACTATGTTGCCCGCTACCTGCAGGGCCGTCGGCGTGGGCTCGATTGCGAGGCGGCCCTTCTCGAGACCAGCGGCGCCGTGGGGCCGAGCATCCTCACCGGGGCCATCACCACGGCGGTCGCCTTCTTCTCCGCCTCAATGACGAGCTTCGTCGGCGTGTCGGAATTGGGAACGATCGCCTCTGGTGGCATCCTGCTGTGCGCCGCCGCGGAGCTCTTGGTGTTGCCGGCCGTGATAGCCCTGGTTGATCAAAGTGCTTTTGGGAAGCACATTCCCCAGCCGGTGCCGGTGCACTCCTGGCTGGCGCCGATCTTCAAGTATCCGCGGTTTGTGGCGCTCGCCTCGATAGCCGTCACGCTTGCCATTGCCTCGGGCCTCCACGAACTCAAGTACGACCACAACCTGCTCAACCTGCAGGCCGATGGCCTCGAGAGCGTGGCCGTGGAGAAAAAGCTGCTCGAGGAATGCGACCAGAGCGTGTGGTATGCCCTGTCGATCGCCGATTCCCGGGAAGAGTTGCTGGCCCGCAAGGAGGCATTGCAGAATCTGCCGAGCGTGGAGCGGGTCGATGAGATCGCCTCGCTGCTGCCGGTTGACGAGGATCTCAAGCAGCCGATCATCGGCCGCATCCATGACCGGCTCGGCACGTTGCCCGAGCGGCCACCGGAAATTCCGATCGATCGCCTCGACAGCCTCGGCGAAACGCTCGCCTGGGCCCAGGCCGAGGCCGCCAAGCGACCGGCAGGATTGCGGACCGCCTGGCACATGGAACGCACCCGTGAGGCCCTCCGACGGATGCCGCCGGAGGAATGCTTCCGCGCGTTGGCAACGTTTCAGCAGCGGTCGGCCGGTGAACTGCTCAGCCGGCTCCATGCCCTAGCCGGCGTGGCCGACCCAGAGCCACCGACGCTCGACGATCTGCCTCCGAGCCTCGTTGAGCGATTTGTGGGCCAAAGTGGCAAGCACCTGCTGAAGATCTACGGCCGCGGCGACATCTGGAACTTCGAGTCGCTCGAAAAATTCGTGAAGGATGTGCGGAGCGTCGATGCCCGGGCCACCGGCAATCCGCTTCAGGCCTACGAGGCGTCGCTCGAGATGAAACGGAGCTACGAGCAGGCGGCCCTCTATTCCCTGGCGGTGATTCTGGTCGTGCTGTGGCTCGACTTCCGCAGCATCACGCATGCCTTGCTGGCGGGATTGCCTCTGGCCATCGGCATGGCCCAGACGCTCGGGCTGATGGGGCTGGTGGGCATCGATCTTAATCCGGCCAATCTGATCGGCATTCCGCTGATCCTGGGGATTGCTGTCGATTACGGCGTGCACATCGTGCATGACGCCCTCGAGCGACCGGGCCCGTATTCCATCAGTGCTTCCACCGCGAATGCCGTGCTCGTCGACGCCCTCACAACCATTCTTGGCTTTGGCGCGCTGATGGTGGCCAGCCACAAGGGACTGGAGAGTCTGGGCAGAGTGCTCACGTTGGGAGTGACGACCTGTACGTTTACGTCGCTGGTCTTCCTGCCGGTCGTGCTGGCGATGCTGCGGCCCGGCGACTCAACCGATGACTGAGCGGGGCGTCGGGCTTGTGTTGGGCTCCCTAGGCTTGGTACCTCCCCAATCGGTTTCGATCTTCTCCCACCCGTATCGGTGTTCCCATGTTGATCTGCTTGCCCTCACGGCCGTCTTCGAGTCGCCTCGTCCTTGCTTTCGTCACGGCAGTCACGAGCATGGCAGGCATTCTTGAGCGGTGTGCCCGAGCCGACACCAGCGGACGGGTGGTGAACGTCGCGCTCGAAGACCAGTTTCGCACCCGACGAGAAACCGGCCAGCTGCTCGGCGACGTGGTTGTGCTCGTATTTGCCGAGCGGAAGGGGGCCGAAGCGGCCCATGACCTTGGCAAGAAACTGCATGTTCGCTTCCATCCGACGGCTGCCTCGGCGAGCGATGCCGAGTGGACCAAACAGCCGGTGACCAGCCTGCCCGGCTGGCCGGCGGAGGTTCGGGTGCCCGACGTGCATGCGATCCCGGTGGCCTGCCTGGCCGAGGTGCCGAGGGCGATGCATCCGGTGGTGCGGGCGCGGATCCGCAAGGAGTCGCCGCAGCTGCCGGTGTGGCTCGACTTTGGCGACACGATGGATCAGCAGTTTGGGGTGGTGAAGGGCGTGCCGAGCGTGGCCATCCTCGATACCCGGGGCCGCGTGTATGGTATTCAGGTGGGCCCCTTCGACGATCGCACCATCGAGGAACTGGCCACGACGATCGACCAGGTTCGCCTCGCCGCCCGGCCGCAGATCATCACCGCTGCCGCCACGGTCCCGGTAACGCGGTAGCTGCAGGGAGTTACGTCATCCGGTACCAGGCGAATGTGGCGGCAACGAGCAGCGTGTAGGCGATCGGGAAGACCCAGCGGCAGAGGCGGTCGATCGCCATGGCGTCTCGCTGTCGGCCTTTCCGCACGAGCGAGTGGATGAACAGGCTCTGCGGGATCGTGGCCGACATCGTCACGAATGACACGAGCAGGAGTGTGTCGGTAAACGTGAGATAGGACATCCGCGGCATGTTGTCCATCACCACGAACTGGTAGGCCACAATTGTCAGGATGCCGATGAACGACACGTTCAGCCGATCAGCCAGTGACTCGATGTCGATCCAGAAGATCGACCAGATCATCGACACGATGACGAGCATCGGAAAAAGCATCTGCCAGACGAGCTGCCAGCTCCGTCGCTCAAATGTGATTGTCGTCACGATCCGCGAGATGGCCCGGACGCCACTGCCGACGGCAAGCCGAGTCTCGTCGGCCTGCATGTCGAGATCCTGAAGATCCCAGCCGGCCACGTTGACCTGGCTGTCGCGCTGCACATGCTCCTCAGTCGTGTTTTGATACTCATCGTCAACCTCCAGCAGCACCTGCTCCGTGGTGTCGCCGAAGGGCACCAGCAGCACCCGCAGCCGCTGGGTATCGAAGGGATAGTCGTGGAGCGACATTGGCGTCTCGAGGGTGGCGTTCCGCTGTTCGGCATAGCGGACCGTGCCATCGGGTAAGACCCGGATGGAGATGGCGCTGGTGTCGCCCCGGCCCACCTGATTGACGATGAGAAACTGGGGCCACCAGCCGTTGTAGATTTCGGCGAATTGGAAGTCGCCCTGATAGAGTTTGTAAGGGATGCCCTCCTCGGTGGCATCGAAGGCCAGCCGGGGGTCGTGCCAGGTGGCCAGCAGGGCCAACTCCACCTCGAGTGATTCATTGACGTCATCGATATCAATGACGTCGAGAACCAGTAGGGCACACTTTACCCGCGTCGGCGTCGCCGGTGGATTCGGCATTCCGGCGTCGGTGGCCCGGGCCGTGTGGCTGGTTGCTCCAGCGCAGGCCACACTGGCCCACAGCATAAGGGTCTGGACGATTGAGCGTGGCAGGAGCAATCCATCCATGGGCACGCGCATCACCGTGATCGCTGCTTGAACCGCTCGCTGGCGCGGGTGAGCGTGTCCCGTTCCTGGGGCGTGAGGCTCGCCTCGCCGGAGCGGCTGATCTTTTCGAGCAGGCGATCAACCTCGGCTTGCAGAGTCTCGTCATCAGCCCGTTCGCGCTGCCGTGGCGTCTGGAAGTCGTTGTCGGGTTGCACCACCCGCATGCCTCGCCAGCGGCGGCGGATCTGCGTCGACAGTCCAGAGAGTCCTCCCAGGTTCCAGCCTCGCCAAGCGTAGAGCAGGCCGAAGGCAGCACCGGCGAGATGGGCCACGTGGGCCACGTTGCCCTGCTGCGAGGCAGCTCCCTGCAGGTCGAGTACGACGAACAAGATGCCTAGCGCCCAAGCCGGAACCGGTAGTACGCCGTAGATGTAGACCGTCTGTCGGGGGAAATACCAGATAAACATCGCCATCACCGCCATCACCGCACCGCTGGCACCCACCAAAGAGGTCTGTGCTGCAAACGCCGGCTGGCTGATCTGCACGCTCGCTACCCAGGCGATCCCGGCGAACACGATAGCCGTAAAATAAAACCGGTAGAACTCGCCGCGGCCGAGCAGGGCCTCGATCTCGCGACCGAAGAAATAGACGGCCACCATGTTGAAGACGAGATGCCAAGGGCCCGATGCATCGTGGACAAACCCGTAGGTGACCAGTTGCCACACCTCGAGAAGATGTTGTGGCAGGTCACCCTGCAGTGCCAGAAACCGATTGATCGGCAGGCTGCCGGCGGCGACGAGGTTGGCGACCCAGATCGCGATATTCGCCACGATGATCGTGAGCACCGCGGTCCATTCGCCCATGAAGGGCCCGCGATCGTCGTAGGAATAGCGGCGGTCTGAGAATCCCATTCCCAGCATCGTAGGCCGCGGCTGCCAAGGGAGGCAACTACGGGCTTCGCGGCGGGCCGCTGCCGGGCGGCTGCTGCTGTGCTACATTTTCCGATCCTGAGACGGTAGTCGACAACGGAAAGGAAGAATCGACGATGGCGACCAACGGCGCACTTGGCAGAAAACTCCGCATGGGCATCGTGGGGGGCGGGCAGGGCTCGTTCATTGGCCGCGTGCATGTGACGGCGGCGATTCTCGATAATCGGGCCGAACTCGTCGCGGGTGCCTTTTCCAGCGACGCAACGCGTTCGAAGGCCAGCGCCGCCGACTACGCCGTCGATCCGGCCCGGGCCTACGGCTCCTTCGAGGAGATGTTCGCCAAGGAGCGATCGCTGCCGGTCGGCGAGCGGATCGACTTTGTCTCGGTCGCCACGCCCAATCACATGCACTTTCCCGTCGCCAAGGCAGCGCTCGAAGCGGGCTTCAATGTGGTCTGCGACAAGCCGCTCACGCTCACACTGGCTGAGGCGGAGGCGCTAGCCGAGATCGTGGCCAAGGCTCCCGGCGTGTTTGCCGTCACGCACAACTACACCGGCTATCCGCTCGTGCGGCAGGCCCGGGAGATGATCCTCTCTGGCGAGCTCGGCGACATCCAGGCGATCCGCGCCGAGTACATCCAGGGCTGGCTGCGGACCCGGCTCGAGAGCGAGGGGCAGAAGCAGGCCGCCTGGCGCACCGACCCCAAGAAGAGCGGCGCCGCCGGCGCCTTCGGTGACATCGGCACCCATGCCTACAACCTTGGCCGTTACATGACCGGCATCTTCCCAGAGACGATCAGCGCGAATCTCAAGGTGTTCGAACCTGGTCGGGCTCTCGATGACTACGGCCACGCCGTCATCCGCTATCAAAACGGGGCCCTCGGCACGGTCACTGCTTCGCAGATCAGCCACGGCCGGGAGAACGACGTCCGCATCGAAATCGACGGCACGCTCGCCAGTCTCGAATGGCATCAAGAGGAACCCAACAAACTGTTCGTGCGTCGCAATGGCCATCCGCATGCGATCTACACCCGCGACCCCAACGCCCCATTCATGAACGCAATGGGGAAGGCGGCCTGCCGACTTCCCTCGGGTCACCCCGAGGCCTTCTTCGAAGCCTTCGCCAACATCTACCGCGCCGCCTACGACGCCATGGAGCTGGCGCTGACGGGTAAGCCGTTCGACCGCACCAACACGGTCTATCCCAACGTGCACGATGGCGTGGAGGGGATGTATTTCATCGAGCAGTCGGTGGCGTCGAGCAAGGCGGACGGCGCCTGGCTGCCGCTGAAGCACCCCTTGGCGAGGCGGTAACGTATTCAGGGATCACTGGCTCGTTAAGAATCACCGGCTCGGGGGGCGGCAAAAGTCTCCTCGCCGGGCGAGGATACGCCCAAGGCTCGTCGAGCGTTCGCCGACCCCGAGCCTCGTCTTTGCTTGAGCAGTCGAAAAGCTTGCCGATCAAGGGAAAGAGAGGTCACGTATGGCGAAGCACGACACCGCCTGCCTGGTGTTTGATATTGAGAGTGTGGCGGATGGCGAGTTGATCGCGCGGCTCCGGTATCCGGGTGAGACACTCGACCCGAAGGCGGCAGTAAAGAAGTATCGAGAGGAGTTGCTCGTCGAGAACGGAAAGGACTTCATTCCGTACACGTATCAGCTGCCGATTTCCCTGGTGGTGGCGAAGGTCACGGCTGATTATCGGCTGCTCGATCTGGTGGCGCTCGACGAGGAGCAGTCGCGGCCGCATGAGATCGTGCGTGGATTCTGGGAGGGCTGGCGGCGAAACAATCGGCCACGTCTGGTGAGCTTCAACGGGCGGGGCTTCGATATGCCGCTGCTCGAACTCTGTGCTTTTCGTTTCGGGATTCAGCTGCCCGACTGGTTTGCCGAGGATCGCCGCAACTTCGACCAGCGCCGGTATCGCTACAACACCGCCGTCCATTTCGACCTCCAGGAATGGCTCACG
>JAYQOK010000052.1:0-21239 GCA_038144795.1 Candidatus Kuenenia sp.
CCCGACTCAGCCTGCCTCAAAGCGAACGCTATCTGCTCTTCCGTAAAGTGCTTCTTTCCCATCCGAAAAACCCACCCCTTTTTGGTGATGCCAAGGCCAAAAAACACAACATCCCTGATGAATCAAGAAACGGGGAGAACGTCAATTTTCCTCATAACTTGAATCTGGTGTGACCCGAGGGTAGTTAAGGTTGGTCGAATCTCTCGCAAATCTCTTTTTCCTTCACAGCCTGCAGAGTCGTATGGAAGATGGTGCGCAGGCGTTTGAAACGGGAACGGGCTAGAAGTGTCACGTAAACTGACTCCACCGGACTCTCGCGATCTTCTTTCTCGCGGCATTTCATCACTCACCGGCAGAGCATCGCCGCGCACGCCAGTTCTCATTGCGTTGATAACGATGTCCTTAGCGCCGTTGGCGGTGCTAGGGGTAGCGATGTACAGAGAGTCAGTCCGTGTCATCGAGGCAGAGGCTTTTCAAAGAGTGGAACTAGCCTCAGGGCTGATTGATGCAACGATAAGAAGAAATTGTGCAGACTTGGCTGACGAATTGGTGAAGTCATCCGAAGCCAAGGAAATAGTCGAGCTCATGACCCAGTTGAGCGCCGCCTGCCAAAGCTTTGCTGTTGGTCCATCTGGCGATGACCAGCTTAAGGAGAAAATCAGGCGTCATTACTCGCGGAGCCTTTCCGCGAAGGAGTCAGACCCTGCAGTCTTCAATGAGCAGCTTGATCAGATCGTTGCGGCTTTTGGAGATACTGGGCTCTTTCTTCAGAATGGCTATGTGAGTGACGGTCCGAACACCATAGACCCAAAGTTGCGGCTCGATAATGCAGAAGATGGATCGCGGTATGCCATGAGCCATGCTGCAATTCACCCGATCATGCAAGGCCTAAAGGAGAAGTTTCGGCTGCATGACATTCTCGTTGCCGACGTACCAACAGCGACTGTTATCTACAGCGTTTCCAAAGGGTGTGATTTCGGCGCGGCGATTGAATCAGAATTCTGGCGAGACACATGTCTCGCGAACGCATTTCGGAACGTTGTCCGAGCGGGTGTGGAGGCGACATATTCCTGTATCGACTACAGTTCATATCCAGCAGCAAGCGACTCTCAGATTCTCACGCTTGCTTGCCCAATCCGAGCCGGTGGAGATGTCCAGCACGTCCTGTTTTTTCTAGTCTCGCCAGATTGGATCGATAATACGATCGAGAGCACAAGTGGCCATAATGTCGGTCTTATCTATGGGCTGTACGGCGGAAATTCCAATGTTTATGGGAAAGATGCAGCGGCACTAACCACTGCCAAATATACCTTTTCTACTGATGAAGATCGTCGGCTGTTTGAGGCGTTTGCGGATCATGCTGGCGATGAGACTAGCGTAGCCAACAAGATTCTGTGTGTTCCGTCACGCTTGCGGGTCTTTGCCGATGCTCAGCCAGAGGGCATTCAATGGCTTGTTTTGGCTGGGATACCAGAGTCGTACGTTCTATCGCGTGTCTCTGCGGTGAAGTTTTTTGGCCAAACCGTTTTTGGCCTCACATCACTCATTATTCTGGTTTCTGCGATTGTGCTTGCGCGGATTCTCACAAATCGCCAGGCTGAGCATCTTCGGCTAGCGGAAATTGTGACAAATGCTTCGGTCCGATTGCTCCAGGCAGATAAGAGTCTGGTTGTTACGTATATGAATCCTGCCGCTCAGAGGTCATTGGTAGATCATCCCACGGTCTGCTCGGTCGATACTAAAATCATCGTGGGAAGTAGGTTGGATCTGGTTTTTGGTCAGCCGTATGACCAGTTCGATTTCATGACGCGCCCTGAGGAATTGCCTGAATCGAGACAGTTTCTCTGTGGTGAGGAAGTGATCGAATTTCATGTATCGGCGATCCGAGACAAGCGAGGAGGCTTTCTGGGCCCTCTGATTACGTGGGACATCATCACAGAAAAGGTGCGTGCCGACGAGCGAGAGCGCAAGCTGCATCAGGAGATTCTGAGGTCAGGGGAATCGTTACAACGTGCTCAAGAGCGTCTGCAGCAGGGCGTGGATTCACTGTCACATGTGTTTGCTGAAGCCGCAGGCGGCAATCTCACCGCAACAATTGCGTCTCAGGACGATCAGCATATCCAGCAGTTGGCATTACATGCCGACGAGATGCTGACCAGTCTACGTGAGTTGATTGGCGGAATTTCAGATGCCGCTGATCAATACACTGAGGGAGCAAAAGCAATTGCCGAGAGTGCTGCGCAATTAAGCGAGGGAGCCCATAATCAAGCAGCGAGTGTCGAGCAGATTACATCGACAATCGAGCAATTTGCGGTTGAAATTGGAGTGGTTTCAGAAAAAGCAGCAAGTTGTCGGACTCACGCGGATCGCACTGCAAAGTTGGCGAGGGCGGGCAGTCAGGCTGTGCGAGACGCAATAGAGTCTATGCAGGCAATACATGCTTCTTCAGAACAGATACGAGACATCATCACAATAATTTCAGAAATCACGTCGCAAACAAATCTTCTTGCCTTGAATGCAGCGATAGAGGCCGCACGGGCTGGTGAGCACGGGCTTGGATTTGCTGTTGTGGCAGATGAGGTTCGCAAACTTGCATCTCGGACAAGTGAAGCAACATCCCAAATCACTTATTTAATCAACGAATCTACCGTGCGGATTAAAAAAGGCGCGTCGTTGTCTGAAATTGTGGGCGGTTCCCTAGACTCCATCGTTTCCGCTGCGGAAAAAACGGCTACGGAGGTCGGTGAGATTGCGGCCTCCAGTCAATCGCAGTCGGTCAGTGCTCATGAAGTCCGGGCGGGAATTGCATCAGTTTCAAGTACTGTTGAGGATAACGCTACCGCCGCAGAGGAATTGGCAGCGAGTGCCGAAGAGCTAGGGGCCCAGTCTCATGGATTGCGGAGCCTCGTGAAGCGATTTCATGTGTGAGGCACCGACATTAACTCACTTGACGATGCCACTTCGGTGTTAAAATGACCGGCGGTTATTCGCCGCCGCTGTGTCGGGGATGCCGCGGAGTCTCTGGTGGGGTGGTTTGATTGAGTGGTATGGGTGCATCGAGAATGGTGCTTTGCCCAGGTATTAAATCGAGCAAATGATCAATGGGTGAGGGTGCATACACGCAATTCGACTTTGCAGCATGGTCTGCAAGAGCGGAGCTTGTCGACAATGTTGCGAGTGCTCTCGCGTCGAGCATGCCGACGGCATATTCCGGATTCGATCTGGACTTACCGGGCTACGTGTTTCGTGATGGACGCGACAACAAGCCTCAATCTTTCATTATTGCCGCAGAAGGAAGCCGCTGGTGGAGCATTCTCTGGTCTGGTGAGCGCGTGGAGGCAGATAACCTACTCGATGTGGCGATTGATGTGTGGCAGTCGCGATTGCAGGTCTTTTGTGAGTGATGTCTTCTTGGGACGACCGGACTTTGATCGTATTGGAGCACTGTGCCGTGACGTGGTCCAACGCATTGAGCTGAAGTGGGAGCACACTGTCGTGCTTTGGCTCTCAGCGTTTCATCGTGCCGTCCAGTGGCCGGGGGAAGATCGCTCTCCTGGACAGCTTTTAGAGCCGAGACAAATCCGGCCTTGAGCGAGAATGGGAAGCTCTGCGGCGCCTCCACGGTCGGGCCGCATACGGCCCAGCCAGCTCTGGCGGTTGCTCCTCATGATCCGCCCCGCCAGGCCGACGCTTGCCGAAGTGCCATCGGCCGACCTGTCCTTCTCCTTCAGCGCGGTGTTTGTGCAGGCAGGTCGGAAGAAGATCCCCCGGAAGGTGGCGATCCCGTTTGCCATCAACTTGCTGGCGAACCTGCTCTTCACACCCATCCAACTCAGGCTCTGCAAGCTCCCGCTGGCGTCCGTCGACATTCTTGTCGTCTGGGCGACCCTGCTGTGGATGATGATCGCGATTCGCCCTCATGCTGCTTGGGTTGCCATGGCACAGCTGCCCTACTTCGTGTGGGTCTCCATCGCCACGGTTCTGCAACTCGCGATCACCTGGATGAACCGTGCCTGATGGCCGCGTCCGGCGAGTTGGCCAGTCCTTGCAACTGCTGCCTGAGCACGCTCATCGTTTCTCGCTGCCTCTGCTCGACAAAGCGGCGAGCGACGGCTGCTTTTTCCTTGGCCGCAGTTGGATTCTTGGCCATCGCCAGCACACTGGGCACGATGCGGCGTTGATCATCAGGGGAGTCATGATCAAACAGCCAGTCGTTCAGTCCAATATCGCTCCACATCAAGCCCTTGCTGGTCTGCTCAGCAAAGCGGCAGACGATCGCTGGCACCCCGTGGCCCACGCACATGATCGGCGAATGCATCTCGTTGCCGAAAAGGCCGGCTGAGCGGAGATAGACGCTGACCGCCTCACCTGTCAGCCAGTAGTTGGGCCGCCACACCACGCGTTCGAGCACCTCGCTCGGGAGTTTGTCGTAGAGCATCTCCTTGCCGACCGCCATCTGCGTGCGATCTTCAGGACAAATCAAGACCTTATGGTCGGTCTCCTGCACGATCCGCATAATCGCCTCACGGAGTGCGGCGTGGTCGTGCTCTTTCATTTCTTCATTGCGAGTGTGCTTCTGCTCATCGAAGGGGACGTCTTTGATCTGCCAGTAAGGGGTGTAGCGGAGTCGGGGAATGCAGCAAAGGAAGCGTCCTTCGTCGAGCCCGTGCTGTCCCAAGAAGGCTGTGGCTGCTTCCGCATCGCGAAGATCGCAGGCAAACGCTCCATCCGGCCCAAACTCCATCACTGGCGACGTGGCGCCGAGTCGCTTGGCAAGTTGCAACGACTTGCTGTCGCGAAAAAACACAAATGAGGCCCGACTCAAAACGTTCACGGAGCGGGCCATCGCCTCCTCGCTTCTGGCAGAAGTGGCAGACGACTTCTTTAGTGGGAAGGTGATCCCATAGATGCCGTAGGGCTTTCCCGTTGACTCGTGCCAGGTGACCAAATCTTGCTCTGCCACGATCGATGCTCCCGAGCCATGCAAGAGAAAGTCGCAGTCTTCAAATGCCTGGGTGAGCTCTGGGCTTCGTGGCTTGGCGATCCGCAGACCAGGAAACTCGTCGAGCAACAACTGCTCAACACCATTGTCGACATTGGATGGCCAGAGAGTGACCTCAGCCTCGGGTATGTGCGTCCGCAGCAAACGGAGCACGCCAGGGGTATGGGCAATGTCACCGATGTTGACCGTTTGCCACGACGAGCGGAGAAGGATCCTCGGCCGTCGCGGTCCGACTGCGGCCCAGGTCAACTTACTGACAGAGACGGCCGTGGCGAGCCCGGTGGCCTGCAAAAAGGCCCGTCGATGAGTTCTCTGCATGTGCTCGTCCTTCTCATCGCAGAATAGGACGGTCAACGGCACTTTCGCAAGCGTCGCCTCCGTCAGGAGCAGCCCCACAGCCTTGCGCTACTTCTCAGGCGGGCGAGGGAGCAAGCCCAGGAGCCTCAAAAACCGAAAAAACGAAGCTGAAAAGCGGGCTTAGATCCATCGCACGAAAAAAGGCGGCGGTCCGATCGGAAAGCCTTCGTAGCCATATTCAATCCACGCGGCCCGTCCCACCATTTCGCTGCTCCTACCGACGAGGCGGCACGGGAACGGCCTGGAGCGCTGCATGCACGATCCCGCGCTCGTCATCCGATGCGAGCTGCGCCATCTCTTCCGTTGCCCGATCAAAGTGCACCTGGTACGCAACGAGGTCGGCCTTTGCAGCCGCCACATTGGCCGCCACGACGTGCGCCAAGGCTCGCTCCCAGGTCTCGGCCGACTCTGCAAAGAAGAGTGGCTCCGATCGAGACAGATGCCGCAGGGCCGCCTCCGGCTGGTTCAAGAGTCCATAGACGTGTCCGAGGAGTTGGGCTGCGTGGGCCCGCTGGCTCGCATCGCCGACGATTGCCCAGAAGTACATGGCGGCATGGGCTGCCTGCAGCATCTCATCGTCTTCGGCCGCCGATCGGGAGAGCTGCTCAGCGAGCGTCCATGCCCGGTTATTGGCTTGACCGGCCAGACGCTTCTGCCACAGGGCAACCTCATCAGCAGTGGGCAACTCCGACATACCTGCTCCTTCGTGGGTGATGATTCAGGCACGCCAACGCCGCATCACATCTGGGCCGACGCAGCACTAGAATAAAGGCCCACTCATCTCGTTGTTGAGCGATTTCCATCGCCTGATGAGATCGGCCAGTCGCTCTGGATGATAATCCAGGAGGTCAAAGACCTCGTTTTCGTCATTCATCCTGATCACTTGACGGCTTTCGGTTCGGGGAACTTCCAGGTTCCGTCGAGGAGTTCCTTTCTCGGTTGATACATCCGGACGATGTAGTTCCATCCTGGAGTGATAGGCAGGTAATTCGGATTGCTTGGGTCGCCCCCGAAATGGATTGTCACTGAGCCGTCTGGGTTCTTTTCCGCAGTGACATTATTAATCGAGTATGTGTTGAGGCTGTTTTTCTCTAGGAACCCCTTGGAGTTATAGACCGTGACGGACACGAATCCGTCAACGGGCACCTTCTATGTGATGCTAAGCGTGTAGGGTGTGTTCCCGTCGTTGTTGTCGGGGACGACATTCATATAAATAGCGGCCTCCTCAGGGTTGCCTCCCCATCCATAAGCCGTCCCAAGAAGGTGGTTGATAGGATTCAGTTTGGATTTGTCCCCAAACATGCCGGACGCATCCGTCTTTGTTGATGCTAAAACGTTGATTGCTTCGCGGATCCGCCCTAGCGATGCCTCGTCCCAGTTAGGTATTTCAAAGGCGCCGACGTGGGCTTGTTCAATTTTAATTTTGTCCTGAAGCTGGTTGGCCTCCTTGATGTCTTTCGGGTCGTTTGCGTTCACAAACGTCCGGAAACCTACGATGACGTACCGCGTCCCAATGTTTTTCTTAGTCAAGGTAAATGATCCAGGCCCATGCTCAGCCGGTTGCATCGAATGATTTTGGTTGATGATAAGCATGGACTGAAAGCGGCCTTGTGAACTGGGTTTTACGATCGTCACTGGTGCAGCCGCCAAGTCAAAAATACCAAAAGAATACAAAGTATCCCGGTTCATCCTGATCACATCTTGCTTGTCGATCGGTGTTGGCTGTCGAAGGTGGAGGAGTTTCCCGAAAGCTCCTTGATCCACATAGCGTTTCAGGGTCATGTCCGTTTCGGCTCGGACAAAGTTATCGACCGTCACGGCTTCCTGAGCTGAGATCGGCTGTGACACAACCAAAGCGATTCCGGCTATTGATAGGGCCAGTGATTGCAGCCACGTCATGCCTGTGTTCCTTCCTGAGGGCAAATCGCCAAAACCGAGTTTTGCCGCATCTGCTGTTAAGATGTTGTCGAACCGAAAAGAAGAGTACCCCGCTGTCTGACCACGATAGCGGTCACCGACGGCGCACATCGCCCTCAGGACATTCTGGCCAGCGAACGTCATCTGATCGTTGCGGTCACTCTGTCCGGGCAGTTCAAACGTCGCGAGTAACCTGCCATCCAGCGAGTACCGATTGAGCTGCGTCGATCAGTCACGTTCCCAGATCGTCATTGCGTTGTCAATAACCGGTCCGATCCCGGCAGATGGGGCACCCACAAATGTAACCAGCGAATCGTTTGTCTCACCGGAATTCCCAAGCATTCCGGTAAATCGAAGCTCTGCTGCACGGACGGAACCGGCAGCGATAATCAGCAGGCTGGCGGCAATTCGAATCAGCATGAAAATTAATTCCAGAGAACAATGAAGGGCGGACTGGTCCGTGTCGCAGATCGAGAGAGTCTACCGGTGCGAATCGTGAATTTTCCAGCCGGAACTCGGCATGCGACTGCAGCCGGGATTCCGCTTTGTTCATTCCGGCTGATGCGCTGCAGATTCAGTCGGGCCGGTATCGTCAGCCTGTGGAGTCAGATCGCCTTGTACTTCAATCGTCGATAGTGTTTCGTACTGCCTGAACGATTCGCAGTGTGCTGCGGCAGCGACGATCCACATCAGATCGCGGTGATGTGCTGGTCAGCAGAAAAAACACCGATTATGGAAATGGAATTACAATGCGCCATACAGTCGTGACAGTTTTCATCCTTGCGTTTCTGTGCGCAGTTCCGTGCCTCGCCCAGAAAAAGCATGCACTAATCCGTGATGACATTCCCTATGGTGCGCAGCTCAATCCGCGGATGGAGGAGCCGGTTTTTGCAGTCTGTTCCAAACAGGGCATGCGCATTCTGGTCTCGCGGGACGATGGGAAGACCTGGAAGCAGACGTTTCTGGGGACAGATTCTCTGGAAGATGGCGGTTGGCACGGAACATTTGCCGTTTACGGAATGGCGGCGACGAAGGGTGTAATCGGCGTGTTTTCGGGCTGGGGAACTCCCGGCGTCTACATTGGGTCGGATGATGGAGTTCACTGGACCCACCTGAACGCGAAACCGGCTCATCTCGGGAGCGTCTGGGGAGCAGCTGGTGGCAACGGAGTTCTAATGACCAGCGCCGATCAGTGGCGCGGTGTGACGAGTTCCAGCAGCACCTTCGCTGATTGGACCGCTCACAGCGTCAAAACGCTCCTTGACGGAGGCGGTACGCATCACATGATCGCCGGGTTCGGGGATTTCCGTGGCGGCCGTTTTCTCGTCATCGGTGACAATCAGCACGTGTTCTATAGCGACGACAACTGCAAATCCTGGAAGCATAGCCGCATTCCGGAAGAGGCTGGAACGGGGCAGGAAGTGATCGCCTACGGCAATGGAGTGTTCCTGTGCAGCTTCAAGGAACGCATCGCCAGGTCTGACGATGGCGGTGAAACATGGACACTGCACGAAACCGGATTGAAGGGCTGGGGGAAATCGTGGCGGGGTTTGAGCTTTGTCAAGGGCGAGTTCTGGATCACCGCCCAGAAAGGCAGTCACGCCCGGAAGAGCAAAGACGGGATCACGTGGGAAGACCTTCCGAAGTCAACGCCGGGTGGCCGCTTTGTCTCCTCCGGCAACGGGACCATCATCAATGTCGAACGGCGTCGCTATGACATCAAACGCAGTACGGACGGAGTGACGTGGGAAACGGTCTTCACTGCACCGACAAAGGATGTGAGCTGGGACACCACGTTTGCGGTTCATGAAATGGTTAACACTGTCCGCTGACTTTACGGGGGCGACGCTGTTCGCCGTTGAGCACGGTCTCCTGGAAGTCTGGTGTTGTCTGTCAACATGAAGTAATCGCTTTTTCCTGTTTCGCTGAACTCCAGCATGAGAAGACCGCTATGAAAATCTCCCGGTATCCCACTCTGATTGCGGTCATGTTCATCCTCGTCTGCTCGACGGGTTACAGTTCGATCGCCGACGCAGCGTCCCCCGACGTCGAAAAGATCGACCTCTTTGAAGCCGGCAAAGATGGTTACAGCCTCTACCGCATCCCCGGAATCGTGGTCACCACAAAAGGCACGGTGCTTGCCTACTGTGAGGCTCGCAAAAGCGACCGTGGTGACTGGGGACCGATCGACGTCCTGATGCGTCGCAGCACGGACGGAGGCAAAACCTGGGCAGCCCGTCAGCAGATCGTCCATGTCGAAGGTGACCTGCCGATCAATCCCGTGGCTGCCGCTCAGAACCTCGACAAGCCCGGAGACAACACCGTCAACAACCCGGTTGCGATCGTCGACCACGTAACTGGCGCGATCCACTTTCTCTACTGCCTCGAATACATGCGGTGTTTTTACATGCGGAGTGATGACGACGGACTTACGTGGACTGACCCCGTGGAAATCACACAGACCTTTGAGGCCTTCCGCTCCGACTACGACTGGAAAGTCCTCGCTACCGGTCCGGCACACGGCATTCAACTGACGCGTGGTCGCAAACGTGGGCGTCTTGTGGTTCCCGTGTGGTTGTCTCTGGGAACCGGTGGCCACGCGCATCGCCCGTCGGTCACCTCAACGATCTACAGCGACGACCACGGAAACACCTGGCACCGTGGCGACATCGCGGTGCCGGACACGCCCGAGTTCATTTACCCGAACGAAACTGTGGTTGTACAACTGGCCGATGGGCGAGTCATGCTCAATTCACGCAGTGAATCCAAACGCCATCGACGGCTCATCACGATCAGCCCCGATGGATCTACAGACTGGTCAGAACCACGTTTTGACGACGCCTTGTATGAACCAATCTGCATGGCGGGCCTCGTCCGCGTCCGTGAACCATACGGCGACAAGCCCGGACTGCTCGCATTTTCCAATCCCCACAATCTGACGAAACTTGGTGGTAACGAGGTCGCCGGCAAGAACCGAGACCGCATCAATGTCTCGATCAAGCTTAGCGACGACGAAGGGCAAACCTGGTCAGCGAGCCGCACGCTGGAGTCCGGCTTCAGTGGCTACAGCGATCTCGCGGCGTTGCCCGACGGAACGATCCTCTGCTTTTACGAACGAGGCAGTACAGACGGAGCCAGTAACTACCGCACCGGTGTGCTGACCGTGGCTCGCGTGAGTGAAGCGTGGGTCCGAACCGGCATCGACACTGACGTCTGCGTTTATGGCGGAACATCCGGCGGCGTGGTCGCAGCCGTTCAAGCGGCCCGCATGGGTGACCTGCCCCCCTTAAACGAGGCCACTTCGGGAGCGAGAATCCTCCTGGGTGGCCGCAACCAAAGGCTGAGGGAGTGATGGGCCGGGCTGGTTTTCATGACCGCAGATACGTATGGAGCCAAACGTGTAGAGTGTCTGCCTCATGGGGTCGCCACATTGGCTCAATTTCTTACCATGCGGAATTGTCTTCAGAGCATCCTTAAAGGAATGTGCAAAATGCTTCTTGTGAACGTTGTCCGAACGCTGCTGGCGGGTGTGCTCTGGGCTGTTCTTTCCGAAGCCTTTTCAGCGGACAACACACTGGTGTTCAACACGACCACGCCGACCAACGATCTGCAGGGTTCGCTGGAGGCGCAGGTGCTGTTTGCCCAAAGTCAGATCGTGCCCGCACGACTTCGTGAGGGGGATCACCAACCGCACCTGATCGGGCATCGCACATGTCTGGTAATGGTGCGGCCGGTCAAGGCCGACGACGTTACACCGATGCAGGTGGCTGCGGTCGACAAAGACGGGAAAACCCTCGGCATTCTCGATCTTGACCCACCGGCGAAACTCCCCAAGACGGCCTACTTTCTAGATGGGCTGCCGCAGGGGCCGATCGATTTTGAGCCGCCAGCCGGCGCTACCGGGGTTGTTGCGGGGAGTGATTACCTCAAGAAGTTGAGTAAGCCAGGCGAGACGTTTCTTGCTGAGTTGCTCAAGCAGAATGCATTGGTGGAAATCAAAACCGCTGATGGCCAGTGGGTCCGCGATGTGTACCTGCCAGAAGACAATGATCTCGACGGGAAGATGGTCCGTGTCTCTTCGAATGCCGGGTACGCATCAACCATCCACTACAACGGTCGCACCACAGTCATCGCCCGCGGCCAAATCCTCCAGTTTAAGGCCGCGGGTAGCCAGTGGATTCTAGAAAGCGAACTTGATAATCAGCGTCTCGTCTATGCATCGGCAACGTGGAGTGGCGTGTTGCCGGCAGACTGGATCGTCCCCAGGCTCAACCTGTGGTTTCGACAGGGAAACCTCCGTGGCCAGTTGATTGGCCTGACGGTCGGCGCCCCTAGCGAACTCCTTCTGCATACCATCGACCTTGGCATGCTCGTCCCGCCGCGTGGTCAGTTCAAGTTTGCCAACGACCCGACCGCGCATCGGGAATACTTCCAGACTGTGCCAACCAGCCGAATGATCGTCAGTCAGTACGCGCCGGTGTTTTTCCGTCAGGTGATGCTGCCAAATGGCACGCTGCTCGTTGATCAAGATCCGGGCACCGGGGGCTGGCATAACGGCACGATGCGTCAACACATCGGCAAGGAATTGATTTCGCACGGTATCGACAACGCCAACTATGGCATCCACAGCACGGCGGGCGAAGGGGAAGGCAGCCATCCATACATCGTTGCTCAGTTGACGGCGCACAACAGTTCTGGCCGATACTCCAACGGCATCGTGACGCACGGGGGCTCGGGCGGCGGTGGCATCGTGACGCTCGATAACACGCTGGGCAATGAATTCAGCCACGAGGTAGGCCACAACTACGGACTCGGCCACTACGTGGGGGGCTTTCTTGGTTCGGTGCACCGTGGCGCCGACGAGGTCAATTCGACGTGGGGCTGGGACGCCGACAAGAACCGCTTTCTCCCCAATTTTTCACCAACCCGCACTGGCAAAGACACCTGCGTGAGCGAACAGTGTCAGGGGCCCTTTCACGGCCGTTCGTTTGGGCTTGATGCGATGGCAGGCGGTGCGCCGCTCTCGGGCTTCAATCGCTTCACGTTGTATACGCCTTACTCGGCCGCGATCATCCAGGCCTTCTTTGAGGATAAAGCGGTGTTTGACGCTGACTCACCCACCGGCTTTCAAAAATGGGATGCCGACACGAAGTCGATGAAACCCTATCGTCACTCCATTGACTTATGTGAAAAGATCGATGCCCCGGTGAACGATCTCACTGCGGAAATGCTGGCGTCTCTGCTGGGTGAATACGATCTCGTGAGAGTCGCGATGCGGGATGGCAAGTGGACGAAAAATGTTAAGTTGCCACCCGCTTCTCCTGACAATCGCGGATGCACCGTGGCCCTTGACCAAGCCGCGACATATGACAGCTTCCTTACCATCAATGGAGAGCAGATCAAAATGTCCCGTGGCTTCAGAGGAAGCTACACATCTGACGGGAAACGTTGGCGGGAAGGGGAGGCTGAGCACCACCAGATCGAACGCAAGCCACAGGCTTTTGGGATCCCCGTCACAACACTGGTCGGCTACTACGATCCACAGAACGAATTGGTTAGCTACATCTACCCTGCGCTCCATGGTGCATACGGCTTCGCCTATGCCGATGATCGTGACCGCGTTACTGATCAAGACTGCTACCTACTGGTCGAGACCAGTGAAGGATCTCTTCGTTTTCGCTTGGCCAACCATCGCATCAGTCCGAACGTGATGAACAAGTTTCATGTCAACGTTCCTGAGTCGAGTAAGCCGAGCAGCGTGTCGGTCGTGTGCCGGGGCAAAGTTACCGACAAAAAAGTGATCGCTCGTGTGACCGAGCCACTCACCTATACAGTTCACGGCGAGTAACCCACACGTTTTGGTCAAAACCCAATCATCCTAAATGGATAGGATCCTGTGAGACGGCAGTGCCATCTCAGAGCGGGCCACGTTGACGGCACCACCGAGGTTTTCCAATGAGTCGCTTTGAGGATGCCAACGACGAAGATGTTTGGGACGACGATTCTCCCGATGGTGATGACTCAGGCGACGAGCCGACGCTGCCCTGCCCATACTGCGGTGAAGAAATGCTCGAGGACTCGCCACGATGCCCCTCCTGCGGGCAATACATCTCCGCCGAGGATCAGGCCGGCAGCCGACAGCCGTTATGGGTGATCGCCACGGCACTGCTCTGTCTGGCAATCGCCCTGTGGTGGGTTTTCGTGTAGCGGCTGGCAACGTAGGACAAGAACGGGCGACCACTGTCGGATCGACCGACCCACGGTTGTGACGGAGTTTTGGCCGTCCTATGATCCCAGCTCCTTTTCGTCATCCCACGCCCCCTGCGAGTCTGTCATCATGTTGAAGGCGTACGCCGATCACTGGGGACTGGTCACGGGCGCCTCGTCCGGAATCGGAGCGGAGTTTGCCCGACAGTTGGCCGCGCGGGGTATGCATCTGGTGCTGGTGGCCCGTCGCGAAGATCGTCTGCGGGCCCTCGCGGAGGGACTCGAGGCGGCTCACGGCATCCGCTGTGAGATTGTTCCCGCCGACCTGTCACAGCCCCATGCGGGCCGGCAGCTGCTCGCTGAGGTGTCTCGTCGCGGGATCGCGGTGGAACTGCTCGTTAATAACGCCGGGCTGGGCATGGTGTCGTCGGTGCAGAAGACCGACCTCGGGCGGGCCCTGGAGATGATTCAGGTCAACGTGGTGGGCCTGACCGAGCTGACACTGTTGATGGCCAAGGAGATGGCGGACCGGGGGCACGGCGGAATCATCAACATCGGCTCGATCGTGTCGTTTCAGCCCGTGGGTTACATGGGCGTCTATGCGGCAAGCAAGGCGTATGTGCTGCATTTCAGTGAGGCACTGTGGGCGGAGATGCGGAGCCACGGTGTCACCGTGACGACGCTCTGCCCGGGAACGACACGGACCGAGTTCTTCGAACAGTCGGGGGTTCCCGGTTGGGCCGAGAAGAACCGCGGGGCGGATGTGGCGTCGGTGGTTCGCGCCGGGCTCAAGGCATTCGATGCCGGTCGGCAATACGTGGTCGCGGGCTGGGCCAACTACTTCGTGTCCCTCGCTGCGCGGCTCGCCACCCGGGCCACAGTTGTCAAATCGAGCATGGCCATCTTCCGCAAACATGGCTAATCCTCCAGCAGCGCGTCGTACCGATCTCGATGGCCTCCGCAGCTTTGCGATGCTGCTAGGCGTCGCCCTGCATGCGGCGATGAGTTTTGTGACGTTTCCCTGGCCCGTGCGGGACACGGAGCAGAGCAATGTGCTTCTCCTGCTGATTGGGGTGGTTCATGGCTTCCGGATGCCGCTCTTCTTTCTGTTGAGCGGCTATTTCACGATGCTCGTCTACAGCCGCCGCGGGCTCATGAGTCTGCTGGAGCAGCGGTTCAAGCGAATCTTCCTGCCGCTGGTAATTGCCCTCATCACGATCGTGCCGTTCGACATGGTGATTGAAGCCTATGCCCTGCGGACGAACCAGCCGGAGCCCGCGCTCGCCGACATGCTCTGTGTCGACGAGGCCACCGTACGCCGCCGGCTTACAGCTCCCGGTGCAGCCGAACGCAAATATGCCTTCTGGGGTCTCACGCCGCTGGCATGGGCCACGATGCGGGGCGACCCGGGAATCGTGATGGCGGTCCTCGACGCCGGCGGTAACCCCGACGAACACGATCACAGCGGTAATACGCCGCTCCACCACGCCGCCTATTTCGGTCGGGATGCAGTGGCGAAGCTACTCATGGAGCGGGGAGCAGACCCAACCGCCGTGAACGCGGTCGGCCGCATGCCGGAGGCGATGCTGAGCCTGCCGGCCGATATCGCGAGCGAGTTTGCACCGCTCACCGGCATGAATCCGGCTGCCGTTGACGAGATTCTCGCCGGCCGCGACCGGCTCCGCGGCCTCCTCCCCACGGGGCCGAATTCGCAGGCCACGCTCGGCGGGCCGCTCGATCGGGCGACGCTCGCCTGGTCGGAGATCCTGTCGGCGGACTGGCTCCGCATCCGCATCGGTTCATGGTCGTTGCACCTGGTGCAGACAAACATCTTCCACCACCTCTGGTTTCTCTGGTTTCTCTGTTGGCTGGTGGCGGCGTTTGCGATCCTCGCCCTCGCCGGCCTCCTGCCGACGGGCCGCGGCCGCTGGTGGCTCGTGGCAGCCTCGTGCCTGCCGCAGCTGGTGATGGGGATGTCGATGGCGGCAAGCTACGGCCCCGACGCGTCGTTTGGAATCCTGCCGCGGCCACACCTGCTCGCATTCTATGCCTGTTTCTTTTTCTTTGGCGTGGCCACCTTCGCCGCCGAAGGTCTCGACACAAAGCTGGGCCGCCACTGGAGGCTGCTCCTGCCGACGGCGATCGTGCTCTTTGTGGCCGGCATCGCGATGATGAACGATCGAGTGCTCGCCAGCCTGCTGCAGCCCGCCTACGCATGGACGCTGTCGCTGGGTCTGATCGGCGTGTTCGCCCAATTCTGCTCCCGACCCAGCCCGCTCATGTCGTGGATGGCCGACGCCTCGTACTGGATGTATCTCGTCCATGTGCCGCTGGTGATGGTGGCGCAGATCGTCGTCCGCTCATGGCCCATGCCGGCGGATCTCAAGTTTCTCGTCGTCATGGCGATGGTGACGCCGGTGCTGCTCGTGAGCTACCGCTACGGCGTGCGGTATACGGTGATCGGCAGGCTGCTCAACGGCCCGCGTGGTGCCTCGGTCGAACGTCTCCAACCCAGGGCCGCCCGCTAGCAATCGGTTTTGGCAGGCATCAATACACGCTATGCTTGTCGCTCGCGTGTCGCGATTCCACCTCCGCCGCTGACTCCCCTCCGTCACCTGCCCATCTCTATCTCCTACTTTTTGAATCCCCATCACTCCGGGAAAGGATTGTCCTGCCGTGTCGCTCGTCCGTGATCAGGAAGATCGATCATTGCCAGAAGAGGCTCTCTATGACGACGCCCGCGACGCCTTCTCCGAAAAAACGTATCCCACGAAAAAGGAAGTGCTCGCTGCGATTCCGGCAGAGTGTTTTGAACGCAGCCTGGTCACATCGTGCTGCTATCTGTTGATTTCCTTGGTGCTGACGCTCGGCAGTGGATTCCTGGCCTATTCCTTCATTCCCATGACCTGGCCCTGGCTGCCAGCCTGGGTTGTCGCGGCGATTGTTATCGGCACGGCCGCCACAGGATGCTGGGTGGTTGCCCACGAGTGCGGCCATCGCGGCTTTTGCAAACACAACTGGATTCAGGATGCGATCGGCTTCGTTCTTCACAGCGGGCTGCTTGTGCCCTACTTCTCCTGGCAGCGGAGCCATGCTGTGCACCATGCCCGCACCAATCATCTCGACCTTGGGGAAACGTTTGTGCCGCTCCGCGACACCACGCCCAAAGGCCAGGCCTGGCAGCGATGGCAAGACGCAATCGGCGACGAAGCGTTTGCCATTTTTGCGATGGCAAGTCGGTTTCTCCTGGGCTGGCCCGGGTATCTGTTGACCGGCAGTTCTGGCGGCCCTGCCCACGGGATGACCAATCACTTTTGGCCCTTGAAGCCATTCTCAGCGTCGCTCTTTCCCGGGCAGTGGCGCCGCAAGGTGTGGCTCTCTGACCTCGGTGTGCTCGCCATGCTTGGTGTGCTCGGCTGGTGGGCTTCTCGCGCCGGATTTGTCCCGGTGCTCGCCCTCTACGTTGGCCCCTACCTCGTGGTGAACTTCTGGCTGGTGCTCTACACGTGGCTGCAGCACACCGATCCGGATGTCCCACACTTTGAAGACGACGAGTGGACGTGGGTGAAGGGAGCGTTCATGACCGTTGATCGCCCCTATGGCGGCCTACTCGACTTCCTGCATCACCGCATCGGCAGCACGCATGTCGCACATCACATCGATGCCCGGATCCCGCATTACAACGCCACCAAAGCCACCCGCGCTCTGCAGGAACACTTCCCCGATCTCTATCGATACGACCCGACGCCGATTCCCAAGGCGCTGTGGCGGATTGCCACGCAATGTAACGTTGTCACCAGGGCAGACGAGGGCTGGAGGTTTCGTAGCAGCCGCCAACGGGAATCCTTCGTTCCGAACACGTAGGACAACTTTTCAAAGCGGTCACGACAGGTCGGGAGGAATCGGTCGCCATATTCGAGGCGGCGGTGGCCGAGGACCCACAGAATGCGAAGGCCTGGGTGGGCATCGGTCAAGGCCTCAAGCAATTGGGCAGGTTTGAAGATGGTATCGCGGCGATGGAGCGCGCCCGTGCGGCAAACCCGAGCAAAGGGCTGTTTGTTTACAATCTCGCATGTTACCACGGGATTGGTGGCGATCGGCTGGTGCTTGAAGAAGCTGGAGCGGCCCGGCGATGCCGCTGAAGCAATGCGGCTGGCGATCGAGACTGTGGGAAAACATCCGCGGCTCTTGTACAACCTCGCCTGTTACCACAGTCTCGCCGGCGATGACACCGAAGCGCTACAGGCGTTGATGGCAGCGATTTCGCGATATCCGCAGTACGCTCAGGTCGCGGCAAAAGATCGGGACTTTGATCGAGTCCGGTCAGACCCGAGGTTCGCAGCGATCGTGGCTGAGGCAAATGCGGTGTCCGGCTAGACCAACTGGGAGCCGTTGCCGACGGGGCGAGGCCCCCATTTGACGGTGCTACCTCCCCCAAGTAGCCTCTTCATGAAGTATCGTTTTTTTCTCGCCGCGGCATCTCGATGCCGTCCTATCACGCTCGCATCCGTCTTCGGAAAGATCACCTATGCCCCCCCGTAGTCTCGTCGCTCCTCTGTGTGTCGTAGTGTGTCTTGTGTTGTCCATTTCAGCCTCCGGCCAAGAGGCAGCCGGCGGGCAGTCTTCTTTTGACCGGCTCACCGAGGGGCGGGCAACCGAGATTCTCGAGGACAGCAGTGAACTGGCCGATGCTGTCGTGCGGCAGATCAAGAGCCTGCGGGACCCCGCCGAAACGATGGTGGTCGAAAACATTCAGGATGTTCTGACGCCTGCCACTGAATGGCGGTGGTATTCCCGAGACCACGGCCTGCTGCTGGCAATCCCCGTCACCCAGCGGGTCGGCACAGTCACGGCCGTCGATGCTGAGAAGGTGTTTGCCGATGTCGTGCGGCGGCTCATCAACCAGCGCGGCTGGGGCAATCCACGCGTGCAAGTTGTGTTCATCGAACCGCGGCTGCCGCCGCCCATGGCCCGCAGTATCTTCCATGTTCGGCCATGCCCGATCGTCGCCACCTGCGAGTGCGATTGCCAGTGAGTTGGGATCACGGCACGAGGGCCGAGGCATCGAACCAAAACGCCTCGTCGCCCGCGTCGTTGAAGGCCTCGCCAAGTCGCCCGATTCGTTCAAGAAGCCTTGTAATCTCCTCTTCGGTCGCTGGCTGCTCCCGTGCGTAGGCTAGCGGTGGAAAAGGCAACGCCGCCTTTAGCCGCAGGCCGAATACATCCTCGAGGAAGACGCCCACGCTTCGTTGCCGGGCCGGAATCTTCCGCCAGGCGGCGAGCACGTCGGCCTCCAGAGCGGGAGAGTCTGCCGCCGTGGCCAGTGCGGTGGCGAGGATGCGGATTGCGGCGTCGCCATCAATCTGTTCACGACGTGAGAGCCGGTCGCGAATATCGGCGAACAGCCGTTTCAATGCCTGTCGCTCGGGTGCCGCGAGCAGAAACAGTTCGCGAAGCTGCGGCTGTGCGGAGGCGGCGTCAGTCGAAGTCGGGTGAAAAAGCCACCCCTGCGATGGCACGAAGTATTGGAGGTGACGCTCGTCGAGTTTCCTCCGGTCGACACCGCGAGACTCGAGGGCCCGCAACAACTTGGGTCCAGGCTCGGTGTAGGGCGTGCGGGACTCCATGCGAGTGATCTGCCGCTGTAGTCGCCGCCGCTCATCTTCGACCTCATTGCGAGATTTTTCCAACACTTCCTGGAGATTGTTGGCCTCGGCCGGCTCGTACACGATGCGATCCGCGGGCACGCCCCGGTTGACCGCCTGCCGCTGGACAGCCGCGAAATCCTGCTTGAAAAGCATCTCGTCGGGCTGTGTGCGCTGGCCGACGTGCATGAAATAGATTCGTGCACCGGTCTGCTGGATGAGGGCGGCCACGTCCTCAATGAGCTTGGGCTTGTCGGGATCGGTAGGCTCATGGCCGGTGTCACCCACCACGGCAACGAATGGTGTGCCACCGGGAAGAAACTGTGTCTTGTTCAGGGCGTCACGCACCCCCTCGAGCATGCGTTCTGGTGGATTCGCATAGCCGCCCGGAGGAAGATCGATGCCGAGCAGAGCGACCTGTTTCGCGAGTTGCCTGACATCAGCCTCGCCGCGGACCGCCTGAAACTGGCCGATCGTTACGCGGCTGCCGGGTGGGCCGTCTGTGTAGGAGCAGACCGCCACCCGAACCGGAAGCGGCCTGCCCTCGGCAAGGCGGCCGGCGGTGCGGATAAACTCGGCAACGACCTCATTGAAAGGAAGCATGCTCTCTGTCTCATCGACGATGAAGAGCATCTCGAGTTCCTTGTCGACAAGCACCGTCTCCTTGAGTTGGCGGAGCTTCTCAGCATCAATAGGACCGCCACAGACAGCCCCCATGTGCACCAGCCTGTTTTCCAAGGGAATCCTAAACTTGAACGTAGGAGTCGTGTCGGGATGCTCCCGGTCGCGCTCCTCGCGGGGGATCCGCAATTCGACAAAGGGCACGGTGTCGTTGATCGTGACCGGCTGCCATTGTTCAGCACCCGCTACCTCGCGGACAACGACCTTGTCTGCGCCGCCTTCGAGATCTCCCCGTGATTGGGCAAGCAAACGCTCATAGCTCTCCTTGGAAACATCTTGCAGGTCGGCCAGATCGGTCCGCTTTCGGCTGGCAAATGTGTATGCATACCGACTTTGAAGCAGATGAAGATCGCGACCGGAGGCCCATCCCAGGGGGGAGGTGGCGCTATAGCCATCCTGGAGGCGATACCAGGCGTTCCCGCCCTCATCCATGGCGGAAGCTACTACGAAGTAGGGCCGGAAGAGGACTCCTTCGGCGACAACCGGTGCCGCTTGGTTTGGCGTGTCACGGAGATCCAGTGTGTCGATGTCATCGTCGATCCGCCGCACCCCCATCGCGAGGCTGGGAATGAAAGTTTTCTCAATGAACCCGCAGTGCGAACCAGGAGCACGCGATGGGCGTTGTTGGGCGTGTACGGCCAGAGGGAAAAGGAGCCACCCCGCGATCACCAGCAGGCAAGAAACACTGGTCTGTTGTGGATGGTGAAGCGACTTCTTCATTGCGTTGTCCTCTCGCGGAGCAGCGCATCTTCCGGAGCAGCGCCGATTACGTCGAGCACGTCGGTGATATGCTCGACGAGCTCATCTGACTTCGGAGACCGCACCGTGATCTCGGCGCCACTTCCGTCCACCGGCACGAGCGCAGCGGCGAGTTCGCGGGCCCGTTCAGGATCTGCGTCGGGGCATAGGAACGAGATTGAGCCGCAGCCCTCGTCGGTCAGAGACTGAAACAAATCAAGATTGGACGCCGAGACAAACTCCCGTTCTGGCCAGATGACGAGCGTGCGGATGTCGGGGTTCACCGCGTTCTTGCGTTTCCGGGAGACGGTATCCACAACAGCCTTTGTCTGCCCCAAGAGATCCTGCCTGTCTTGGCTGAACGGTTCGAATGTGTTCTCCATCTGAGGAGGATCACTCTCTCCGTTAAGCAAAGACTCTTTGCCATCGGCATTGATCACGATGACACCCTGCTTGTACGGATTGCGGTCCTTGATTGCCTCCTGAACCTGCTCGGTGATGATGTCGCCTGGCTCATGCAGCCGCTGGTTGTTGACTAAAAAAATGATGAAGTCTCCAGGGACGGGCGGTCCCACCGGGATCGATTCCGCCGGTGGTGGGCTCACCGGTGACTTTCCGCCGCCGCCACCCGATCCACCGCCACCACCTGATCCGCCACCACCTGATCCGCCACCACCTGATCCGCCACCACC
>JAYQOK010000053.1:0-20855 GCA_038144795.1 Candidatus Kuenenia sp.
CGCCGGCGCCTCGAAAGTCATCATCAAATTGGTGATCGGCCTGGTCGTGCTGATCGTCTTATTTTTTTACTTTCTCGCCGATGGGCCGCGGATGTTCAATGCGATGATGCGGCTCGTTCCGCTCGATCGTCGCTACCAGTGGCAACTGCTCGAAGAGTTTGAAGAGATCAGCCGGGCGGTTGTCAGCTCGACTCTGCTGGCGGCCATCGTGCAGGCCGTGCTGGCCGGATTTGGCTTCTACGTGGCCGGTCTCAAGGGTGTGTTTCTCCTCACGCTTCTCACTTTTTTCGGTGCGCTCGTGCCGTTCGTGGGAGCCGCAGCGATCTGGGTTCCGGCTAGTCTCTATCTGCTGTTCTTCGTGAAGAGCACGTGGATGGCGATCGGTCTCGCAATGTGGGGAGGCTGTGTCGTCTCGACGATCGACAACATCATCAAACCGATCGTTCTACACGGGCAGTCCAAGCTCCACCCATTGCTGGCTCTGCTGAGCGTTCTCGGTGGGGTGGCCGCCCTGGGGCCGATCGGGATCTTCGTGGGGCCCATCGCCGTCGCATTCCTCCAGGCTGCTCTGACGATGCTGCAGACCGAACTCGATACGCTCTCAGCTGCCGATCGGGCCGGGGGAACAGCACCGCGGCGCGGCCCGGAGATCAGGGAGTTGCACGACCCCGCGTCGGGAGAGTGAAATCCTATGCCTGTGCAGACCCAACGGTCTGCCCGCCCCTCGGAGAAACCCCATGATTGAAACGCTCATTACAGTTGCCGCACTGCTCATGACCGGCATCGAGGCGGCCTACGTGCCAACCGACGAAGGGGGCGGGGACTATCTGGTGAGGGTTGAACCCGATCTCGTGCGGGACACGTCGCCATACACGTTCACCAGTGACGTGCCGGCTGATTCTCGGCACGTGCGGCGCGTGAAGATTTATGTGGCTGATGCGTGGCCTCCGGCCGTCGAGCGAGCGGTGCTCGATGCCGCGAAGCGTCCACGAATCATGCCGGCGGTGGCGACCACGCCGGTGGCCACGGTTGACCCGGAGGGCGTTATTGACGGTCGTCCGTGGCCGCTGCTCGTCGGAAGCCTGATCGCCTTGTTCTTGTCCTTGGGTGCTAATGGCTACCTCGGCATGCTGTTGGCAAACATGCGAGTCCGCTATCTACGTGACATTCAGGCGGGCATCGGATAAGTCGATCGACAGCCACCTACCGGGTGTGTCGCCGCGACGTGTTTTTTTTCTTGACGCGCACGATACCGCCGGTAGCTGGTTGGCCGCCGCCGAAGAAAAATTCCTCGGCAGCCCATGCGTCGCCAGAGGTTTCGGCCACGATGGCAACGTGCTGGGGTGGTTGCGCTGGTACCTTTGCCGGCGGGGCGATTGTCTCACGCGGCGCGCTCCGGAGCACAGGCGGTGGCACGGCGGCCCGCTCGGGCAACACCGCCGGATTGCTGAGTGATCGAACGGATGCTCCAACAGCCGAGAAGATGGCTGCTACATGCGTGTGACAGGTGAGGGCGAGGACTTGTCGCTCGCGGGGCTGGTCGCTCACAAACTCCAGCAGCACACGAGCCGCTGCCTGAGCACGGCTGTCGTCAAAGTTGACCAGGGCGTCATCCATCACCACAGGCAGCATGACGCCATGCCGTTGCAGGTCACGAACCAGCGCCAGTCGCAGCGCGAGGAATACCTGCTCACGGGTGCCGCGGCTCAGTCGCTCCGGCTGCCATATCTGCCCGTCGGACTCGTGCACCTCCAGCCGCGCCTCATCGATGGTGGTCGTGATACGCGTGTAGCGGCCATCGGTGAGCCGCGTGAGCCAGTGTGAGGCGTCGCGCAGTGTCGGAGGCTGATGGTCACGAGCCACCACGGCCCGCGTTTCCTCGAGGAGAAGGCCGGCCCGCTCAAGAAGGCGGCGCCGGTCAAGTTGCCCGGCGAGTTCTTGTTCGACGCTGGCCAGTTCGGCCTGGAGCGGCTCACTCGAGCGATCCTGGGCCGCCGCCTCGAGTCGCTTGTTCACGCTTCCCCGACGATCCTCGGCCACGATGAGTGTTTCGCGCAGACGATCGGTGGCGGCACACGCGTCGGCCAGCCGTTTTTCCAGTGGCAGCGTTGTCGTTTCAGCGAGCCAGTGCTCAAGGTCATGAGGCTCGGTGACAGCCCGGCGGGCCTCCACCCAGGCAGCTTCAGCCGCCTCGGCGTCGCGACGGGCCTGTCGGTAGAGTGGTCGCCGGTCGACTTTGGCCAGAAATTCCGGCTCCGTCGCCACGTCCCAGCGGCTGTAAAATTGCTGAATTCCCCGTTCGGCCAGGGTGATCTGTTTGAGTGCCCGGCGATGCTGGGAGCGGGCCCGCTCCAGCCGTCGCAGGGCGGTGGCCCGGAGCCGCACGGCCCGGCTGTCGGCATCCAGTCGTTCTCGCAACTGGCGAAGATGGTCAAGAGGCGATCCTTCTGGAACGAGTTCGCATTCAACCATCACCTGGTCGATCCGGTGCGACCATTCCGCCAGTTCATCCCGCTTCTGGCGGGCTTCCTCAGACAGACGGCGACGATCGTCGTCAAGCGTGAGGAGCGACTGGCGGTGCATCTCAATCATGCGGACATCACGAGGCATGAGCGTGGCTGGAAGACCTCGCTGCTCGAGTGACCGCTGCCAACGGAGCCGTGCCGACTTGCGGTGCGCCAAGGCCTGCTTGAGTTCCTGACGGGCGATCGTCAGCCGATCGGAGAGCATGTGCATCGAACCTTCCCGGCCCGCCAAACTCTCCAGTCGATCGACTTCCGCCTGAATGGTAGCGAGTTTGCGGTCGAGTGGCTGGGAGGTGTCGCCGGGAATGGTCGCATCAAGCTGGGTCAGTTGGGCGGCCGCCTCCTCCCTCTGGGTGTGCACCATGTCGTATTGTTGCCGGGCCGCTTCCAGCCGCGTCGACGCGGCACGGTCTAGCGACCACGTCGTGACCGATGCCAGCCCCGTGCCTGCCAATCCGAGGGCCGCGATGGCGTAGGCCAGTGCTCCGGTGACGCTTGTGGGAAGCAGGAGCCCGGAAAGCAGCATGCCCGCGCCGACAATGAACAAGCCCCCCAGTGGGATGAGCCAGCCAAGGGGCAGTAATTGTCCTTCCATCGAATGCGCCACTTCCCGCTCGAGGTTCGCCAGCGAGTCATCCAGTTCATCGACACGAGTGGCCATTGCGATGCGATTGCGAAGCGTCGAGGCGCGGCCACTTGCCTCCTCGATCGCCTCGGCGATCGTCATTCCTCCGAGGTGCGAGCCGGCCCCGGAAACACCGCCGCGGATCGTTTCGAGCTCCCCCTTGGCTTCGGCCACCGCCCGCTTGGCTGCCGAGACCTCACGGGAGGCGTGGCTGCAGGACCGGGCACGGCTGTGCAACGGCGCGAACGACAGGGCGAATCCCTCGGGAAGGAGGAGTTCTGCCGAGGCGTCGCCGGCGGCATCGACGGCCCGCTCAACCGGCACCAGTCGGGACAGGCCAGCCATGCCGATCTGCTCCCCAAAACGTCGGGCTGCCAGACGGGCATGCGACTCGACACGGGCCACCTCGGCCATCAGTCGCTCCACACGTGGCTCTTCCTCGAGCACCGCGGCCACGATCGATCGTTTCTCCCAAACGCTCGATTCATCGGCGACCGTCTTGAGTTCACGCGCCCTGCGGCTGCGGATCTTCTTGCGGCGTGTAGCCTCGCGGATGAGGCGGTCGCGGCGTTTGACCGCACGCTTCCAAGTGTCGCGGTCGGGATGTACCAACGCCGCGCCTTCGAGTTTCGCCAGCCGGTCGGAGGCCGCGAGCATCTCGTGATGAAGCGATTCGAGCGGCACCACGCGGCGAATGATGTTCTCCGCCTCTTCAGATCGCACGATCGCCGCTTCGAGGGTCGCGATCTCGGCATCGACACGGGCGAGTTCAGCCGCCAATCCACCGGCCGCCAGAGCCGGCGCCTTGAGGGCTGCGAGCCGCCGGAGAAGCTCCCCGCGGCGCTGTCGGAGTGATTCGATCGGTGATACGGCCGGGTCAGTCGCGTCAAGGCGGGCCAGAGCCTGGCGGAGATGACTGAGGACGCGGCTCACCTTGGAGCGGTCGAGGCCGGCAGCGAGTTCGTAAAGTCGGCTGCCGCAGCCTTCCGGGTCGAGCGTCCGCAGTTCGTGAAGCTCGTCTAGCCCGAAAGCCATCACGTTGGTGAAGGCGGTCTCATCGATCTCGCCGACAAGATCCTGGAGGTAGATGCGGCCGCGGTGCTCCGGGCTGGGATCGAGATCGGTGATCTCGATCAAGTCGCCTTCATCGCCTCCCAGGCCGACGACATCGTCCTCGTAGCTGGCTTGGGTGAGTGCTGCCAGATGAGGACCCTCGTGCCGCCGTTCAATTGAAATCCGCCTTCCTTCCGGGCCAGCAATGACGATCAACCGACCGGCACAGGGCACCTGCGGGTCGAGTACGCCGCGGCGAAACAACCCCTCGAAGCCGAAGAAGACCGCGCGGACAAACTCCAGCAGTGAGGTCTTGCCCGTTTCATTGGTGCCGTGAAGCACCTGCACGCCGGGGCCGAGGCCACCCACGGTGACGTTTCGCAGCGACCCGAATCGTTCGACTTCAATCCGCTCGATGAACATGGGATCCTCTCAGCGTCAGGCAGATTCAATCAGTTCCAAAGCCAACCAACCGGCCTCTCGAGCCATGTCGACAGGCATCGCCAAGCCGGAATGCTGTTGGCTGGTCGACGGTTCGGTTTCAATGCTCAAGACAATGTCGGCCAAAGCCGACGAAAACGAGGTCGTGCTGCCCGGCCGACCACCGGAGCGGGCGTGGCCCAGCGGCGCGAGCGACTCGCCGGGATTGGCACACAGGTCCTCGCACCAGGCACGTACATTCTTTTTGTCGAAGAGTTCCCTGACACGGGCCAGGGTCTCGGCGGCGATTTCAGCAATCCGGACCCGCCGACCAACACTCGCTCCACACTCCACTGAACAACGGATGATCTGCAGGGGTGCTTGGGGATCGGTGGGCAGCGACTCAAGGGCCGACCAAATCGTTGTAGCCAGTTCCTCATCACCACCGGCGGCCGACTCGACCGTAAGTGTCTTCCAGGCCACGCGATGTGTCGCTGTGGTTCGCCACCGGCCTGAGCCGCCAGCTCTGTCGGTGTCGTCGTCGATATCGATGAGCGAGAGAAGGCTGCATCCACCCGTTGTGCATTCGTGGAGAGAGCGCGGTTGCAGGGGGACCACATGACGGACGCCCGCTGGTAGCGGCTGGCTGCGACGGGAGCCCCACACGCAATGGCAACCGGGCTGGGACCAGGCAGCGAGTGACTGGGAGGAGCCGGCGTTCGATGTGTCGTCCCAGCGCTCTGCAGACCAGAACGAGCGATCCCAGCCGATGATCACGCGGTGTTCGAGCGGGCCCCCGCTGGCGGGCGATGAGGCGGGGTGCAAGGTCGCGCCCCCACCATTCGCTCGGAAAATGTCAACGGGCAGGCCACGAATGTCGAGCCGCACGGGAGTCGAGGGTGTGGCAAAGAGCAGGCCCCGTGGATCGCCAAGCATCTGTGCGATGGTCGTGCAGTCATCACCCTCATCGGTCACCCACACGGTGTGGCAGCCGTGAGCGGCCAGATCGACAATCATGGCTCGTACCAGTGCAGCCTGGGCCGGACTGGCTCGGTGGGGATCGAGGATGCGACCGAACAGGACCAACGCGGCTGCATCCGTTTCCCGAGCGGTTATGAAGGCGGTCTGCAACGCGTCGATCGGCGCCGCGGCAATCGCCGCTGCCAACGCTGGTGGCGCGGCATCGGGAGTTGGAATGGGACGATCAATCGCCGGGTCGAAGGCAAAAACGATGTCGGCCACGGTGACATGCTCCTCGAGAAACGGGGACGGCACGGATTTTGATAAAGACACACTGCGGTCTTCCGGAAACCGTCGGAACGGTGCTGCTCAGCAGGAGACGAGACAGTCGATGTGACCGGAAGGCCAGGAAAGATGGGGACACTGTACCGCTCGGTGGTCCGTGGACGCCACGCCAGTTTTCACCGGTTCCACACGCGGGTGTCAGGCGGTCAACATCGGCGGTTCGACCACAAATTCACTCCACAATCGCTGAGCCCAGATGGTGTCGTCGGCCGTGGGCCCGATGGCTGCCAGGGTTCGGCCCCGGAAGAGGACACCCTTCTCGGCAGCGGCAGAAAAGAGCCAGCAGGCAACGTGCACGCGGCCGCCCTCGTGGCGGACCAGAGAGCCGCGGGAGTCAGCCGGATGAACAGCCAAAAGCACACTGCCGCCATCCGTCGCGGGGCGGCGGATGAGAAGACAGTCCACTGACTCAGGTTCGGAATCCATCCATTGCAGGCCAGCCGTTGTGCCGCGTCCCCATGCAATGGAGGCAGCAGCAACGCTGCTCACAACCGCGAGGCTCGCGTCACTTTCTGGTCGTGATGTGGTTGCGGAAGCAATCAAATTCCACAACGCGATTCCGGGTGAATGGCGGCAACGCCAGAGGGCCGTTGCCCGCAGGTGGCGTGGGTCGTCAGGTTCGTAGATGGCGACGACGTCGCTGCCACGAATCCAATAGTCGGTAGCCGTGCACGAGGAACGCAACTCGAGACCAAGGACATGCTCTCCGCCACAGGTGATGCCGCGGCGGGGTGCCGCGATG
This sequence comes from Candidatus Kuenenia sp., assembly GCA_038144795.1. Taxonomy (GTDB): domain Bacteria; phylum Planctomycetota; class Planctomycetia; order Pirellulales; family UBA1268; genus CACORA01. Next base: position 6,671 of record JAYQOK010000053.1, read on the forward strand.
TCAAGTACAGCCGTCAGCGGCGTGGCAAGTCCGGCAACCGTGGGCGGGCGGAGGTCGATGACCTTCTCGGATGAGGGAATGGCGGACACGGAACATGACTCCGAGCTTGGGGGAGCAATGTGGAAGGGAACGCGTAAGGATTCTCAGAATTTCCACTTGAGAACACAAATCCCCTGTGGATTCCGGACGGGAATTTCACGAGGTGACGCCCGGGCTGGCCTGGGCGTCAGCGGACAACGTTGATCGGGAAATGCCGGTGTGGTCGGGGATCCGGTAATATTTTAATCTAAATGAGGATTGGAGCAGTCGCCCCTGAAGGCCGTTGTCGCGACCTCGTGTGTGTAGGATGATCCATTCGATCTTCTCGGATCGGTCGATGGCATTTTTTGGATTCATACGCGTCAGGCATCTCCGTCTGCTGGTGCGTGCTGCTGTTGGTGTCGGTTTTGTCATCGCCCCGCTCAGTGGGTTGGCTAAGGAACGCGATACGACGCCTGACCCCGCGGCGGTTCCCACATTCGAACGGCATATCATGCCCATGCTGACCGCCCGCGGGTGCAATGGCGGTGGCTGTCATGGCAAGTCCGGCGGCCAGAACGGCTTTGCCTTGTCCCTGCTGGGCTTCGATCCCGAGGGGGATTACCAGTCTCTGCTGATGCAGAGCCGTGGTCGTCGGCTGAACCTCTCGGCACCCCATGAGAGCCTGCTCCTGCAAAAAGCCACTGGGGCAGTGCCGCACGGTGGTGGACGGCGTCTTGATCCCGATGACGAAGACACACGGCTCCTTCTAAAGTGGATCGCTGACGGCGGCCCTCGTGATCCGCCCGGAGTTCCTCGGCTCTCCCACATCGTGATCTCTCCTGAACCACGGCCACTGGAGGCCGGAGAAACGATTCCACTGGTGGTCATGGCCCATGACACTGACGGTTCGACGCGTGACGTCACGGCCGTCACGGCCTTTGCATCGAACGAACCGGTCATCGTGAGCGTTCAGCCCGATGGTGTTGTCACCGGTGGATCGCTGCCCGGTGAGGCCAGCGTGATGGCACGCTTCATGGGCCACATCGCTACCTGGAACACGTTTGTACCCCGCGCCGGTCGTATTCACGCCGATGCCTGGGCGGCGCTCCCGGTCAACAACTTCATCGACGAGATGGCCTGGCGGAAACTCCGCGCGATCAACATCCTGCCGAGTGATCCGGTGGATGACGCCACGTTTCTGCGTCGGGCCTTTCTCGACGCAATCGGGCGGCTGCCATCTCCGCAGGAAGCACGTCGGTTTCTTGCCGACGCCAACCGGCGGAAGCGAGACCAGCTCGTGGAAGCCCTGCTTGAGCGGCCCGAGTACGCCGATCGCTGGGCGAACCTGTGGGCAGATCTCGTGCGGCCGAATCCCTATCGAGTTGGCATCAAGGCAACGCTCTCCCTCGACACGTTTTTGCGGGACGCCTTCGCCCACAACCTTCCCTATGACCGGTTTGTTGGCGAACTCATCACCGCGACCGGCAGCGTGTGGCGAAATGGTGCGGCCGTCATCTACCGCGATCGGCGGAGTCCCGACGAGATTGTGACGCTTGTAAGCCAGCTGTTTCTGGGGGTGAGGCTCGAGTGCGCGAAGTGTCATCAACACCCCTTCGAAGTCTATGGCCAGGGAGACTTCTACGGACTTGCGGCCTACTTCTCCCGTGTCGGGTATGCCGGCAAGGGCCTCTCGCCGCCGATCTCCGGTGGTGAGGAGTCAGTCATCGTCAAGACTTCCGGTGAGGTGACGCACCCGTTGACGGGGGCCGTGCTGGCTCCAAAACCACTCGGGGGTAACGCAGCGGCCGAACCGGTCGAGGGGGATCGCCGCGTGGCGCTCATGACGTGGCTTCGTTCACCAAACCACCCCACGTTTGCCGCCGCGGCAGTCAACCGCATCTGGGCCGAGTTCTTCGGGGTCGGTCTCGTGGATCCGGTGGATGACTTCCGGGCGACCAATCCCTCTAGCAATCCGGAGTTGCTCGCGGCCCTCGCGACGAAGTTTCGCGACAATGCATTCGACCAGAAACGACTCATCGCCCTGATCATGAAGAGCCACCTGTATGGGCTTTCGTCGATGACAAATGAGACGAACGCGGGTGACCACCGTAACTATTCACGGCACTATCGCCGTCGTTTGCGGGCCGAGATGATTGCCGATGCGATCGATGACGTGACCGGTGTGCCGTCGAACTACGCGGGCGCGCCGCCTGAAACCCGCGCCGCCCGACTCTGGACGCATCGTACAGGGTCGATGTTTCTCGATGTCTTTGGCCGCCCTGATCCCAACCAGGATCCGCCCTGCGAGAGGATCGGTGACGCAACGGTCGTGCAGGCGATGCATCTGATGAACGGATCTCACCTCCAGGGCAAAGTGTCGAGTGACGATGGCCGTGTAGCGGCGCTCGCGACAGGCGACATCGCCCCCGAGGCGATCGTCGAGGAACTGTATCTGGCCGCCTACTCGCGGTTGCCCACCGACGCCGAGAAAAAGCAGGTGCTCCCGATGTTCTCTCGGGAAGGGATGACGCGGCGGGCGGCTGCCGAAGACCTGTTGTGGGCGCTCATGAACACCCCTGAATTCATCTTTGTGAACTGACGGTGCGGAACACCTGCGGGTGGTATCCTGAGCAGGGTTGTTCGGGAAACTGGCAACGATTCGAGGAGATGAGATGAGAGACTTCCTGCGACCATTTGGCAACTCAGCGCTTGCCCGGCGAACGTGGCTGCAACTTGGACTCGGTGGTCTGGCGGGAGGCAGTCTGCCCGGACTGCTCGGTCTGGTGCAGCAGGCGGAGGCTGAAGAAGCGGGCGGGGGTGATCAATCAACCCGCCGTCGTCCGGCCAACTGCATTTTGATCTGGATGGATGGCGGCCCATCCCACATGGAAACCTTCGATCCGAAGCCCGACGCGCCGGCGGAAATGCGGGGAGAGTTCAAGCCGATTCGCACGAATGTTCCGGGGATCGAAATCTGTGAGCACCTGCCGAAACTTGCAAAGATTGCCGATAAATACGCGATCCTCCGGAGCGTACACCACAATCAGGGCAACCATGGCGCCGGCAATCACTACATGATGACCGGTGCCCCACCGCGGATTCCTGTCGGCTGTGGCGCCTTCGTCAGTTTCCACCCGAGTCTGGGGTCGGTGGCGGCCCATGAGCGATCGGCACCGCACGGGCTGCCTGGCTATTTCTCCCTGCCCGGCATGACTCGGTCGGGTGGGCCAAACTTTCTAGGCAGCGAGTATGCCCCCTTTGTCGTGTCTGACGATCCGAATAGCAAAGACTTTCGCGTTCGGGATTTGGCGTTGCCCCGTGGTGTTGATGAGGCCCGATTTCGCGCCCGTCGTGAGTTGCGGGGGCTGGTCGATGCCCTCCCGCGGATCGACGATCCCGCCGCAGCTGATCCTGTTCGAACGCTCGACGGGCATTACGAGCAGGGCTATCAGATGGTGATGACGCCGGAGGCTCAGCAGGCCTTCCAGATTGAGCAAGAGCCGGATGCGATACGGGATGCTTACGGTCGCGATCCATTCGGCCAGCGTCTGCTGTTGGCCCGGCGGTTGGTAGAATCGGGGGTGCCGTTCGTCACGATCAACCAAGGCGGCTGGGACGACCACTCGGAGCTTTGGAGCAATCTTCGCAAGCGACTGCCACCGTGGGATCAGGCCGTGGCGACGCTCATCTCCGACCTTGATGACCGTGGTCTGCTTGCAAACACGATGGTGATCGCCCTCGGTGAATTTGGTCGCACACCGAAGATTTCCACGGTGTCGGGCCGTTCCTCGCCCGGGCGGGATCACTGGTCGAGCGCGATGTCAATTCTCTTTGCCGGTGCCGGCACGCCGGGCGGGCAAGTCATCGGAGCGACCGATCGCCTCGGGCATGCCCCCATCGACCGGCCGCTCTCCCCGGAAAACTTCGTGTCGACCGTGTACACCAAACTGGGTATCGATCCGGGGAAGCATTTCATCACCCCGGCAGGGCGGCCCACATTTCTGGTGAGTGACCCGACCCCGATCCGTGAGTTGCTCGGATGATGACCCGTGGGCATCGGCCGCTCTGGTACCACCACCGCAATGTCATTCACGCGGCGCTCGGGGCGCTGGTCGTGATCGGCGGGCGCTCACCAGCGGCGGCAGAGACTCCCGCGGAAGCTGCGCCTGTGATCAAGCGACTTTTTCCTGCCGGCGGTACCGCCGGCGGAGTCGTCGTCGTGAAAGCGGAAGGCGAGTTTCCACGCTGGCCGTTGCAGGTGTGGACCGACAGGCCGGGTACGGCTTGGAAGCCGCTCACCGAGAAGGGTGTGTTCGAGGTGACCATCGCCGCTCAGGATAGTCTTGGCGTGCACCGCGTGCGTGTGTTCGATGAGATCGGTGCGGCAGCCCTGCGTCGATTCGTTGTCGGTGGCGAGGCGGAAACTGAGGAACTTGAACCGAACGACCGCCCCGCTGCGGCGCAAACCGTGTCATTGCTGCCGAGCGTGATCAATGGCACGCTGGGCAAGGCCGGTGACGTGGACTGCTTCGCTGTGTCGCTCGACGTCGACCAGACACTCGTTGCTGCGTTCGATGCCCACGGCGGCGTCGGGTCCCCGGTTGATGGTGTGTTGGAAATCGTCGATGAGACGGGCAGGTATCTGGCGCGGAACCTTGATGCGCGTGGCCTTGACCCGCGGGTGGTTTTCACAGCGCGGCGTGCCGGTCCCGTCATCGTGCGGGTCTATGGCTTTCCATCTGAACCAAATCAGACGATCGGCCTGGCGGGAGCAAGCGACTATGTCTATCGGCTCCTCCTGGCCACCGGCCCAGTGGCAGTGGCGGCGACGCCGGCGGCGTTGGCAGCGTCGGCAACAACCGCGGTGTATCCCGTGGGCTGGAGCATCCCGGTCGCGTTCCCGGCACGGGATGTGATGGCCTCGGGTGACGGCCGCCTGTGGATTGCCTTCGACGGTGTGGCGGGGGCCGTCGAGATGCCGATCGTTGATGCTGCCGTGGTTCAGTCGGTCCAGGCTTCTGCCACCCAGCCGCCGCCCACGCCACCTCCCGTCGTCATCAGTGGGTTGTTTGACGAGCCATCGAGGGAAGCCGCCGTCACCATCCGGATCGAAGAACCCTTGCCGCTTGCCGTTGCGATCGAGGCTCAGTCCCAGGGATCCGAGGCCGACCCGACATTCGAAATTCGAGGGCCGGGCGGTGATGTCGTACTGACAAAATCTGAACAGGAGCCCCGCTTTTCCTGGACGCCACCATCGCGTGGTGATTTTCGGCTGCTGTTCCGTGAACGACGTGGGGCGGCGGGGCCGGGATACTTCTTTCGAGTTTCAATCAGACCGGAGCAGCCGGAACTTCGGGCCATCACCGAGGCCGACCGGGTGTCAGGAGTCATCGGCAGCGAGTTGCCGATTGCGATCGCGGTCGAGCGGTTACGCGGCTGGAAAGAACCGGTCGCCTTCATGCTTGTTGATCCGCCGCCGGGCATTTCGGCGGCCCCGGTGATCTCGGCCGCTGACGGTGACAGCGCAAAGAAAGTCACCCTGGTGGTCAAGATGACAAAGGCCTATGCGGGGCCCGTGAGGATCGTCGCCCGGCCGGGTGGCGGGGATGCGGCTGAAACGGAGGTGACCACGGTCTTGGCCGGCCAGGAAAAGATTCCGTCCGTGTGGCTCACGGCGCGCATTCAGACGCATGACGCACCGACTCAACCCGACCGTCCCGCAGACTGATCACCTTCTTGCAGCGGGCCGCAATGTCAGGCTCATGCGTCACCATGACAATGGTTCTGCCGGCCCGGTTGAGCGCGTCGAGGAGATCCATGATCTCCATTGAGGTTGCCGTATCAAGGTTGCCAGTCGGTTCATCAGCAAGGATGACGTGAGGGTTGTTTACCAATGCTCTGGCGATTGCCACCCGCTGCTGCTGTCCACCGGACAACTGATTTGGTCGATGGCCGAGGCGGCCTGAAAGCCCAACCAGTTCGGCGAGTCGCACACAAAGATCTCGGGCTCCCGGCCGTTGTGGACGCTGGTAAGCCAGAGGCACCATGATATTCTCCACGACACTTAGTTGCTGAATTAGGTTGTACGACTGAAAGACAAACCCCAGATATCGTCCACGGACTCTTGACAAAGACTCGTCGTCAAGCGTGGCGATGTCACGTCCGCCGAGGAAATACTGGCCCGTGGTCGGCCGATCAAGGCAGCCCAACAGGTTGAGCAATGTGCTTTTGCCCGACCCCGACGTACCCATGATCGCCACGAAATCACCATGAAAAAAATCGATTGAGACACCAGCAAGGGCTCTTACATCCTCGCCCCCAATACGATAGACCTTGGTCACTTCGCGGACTGAAGCAACCATCTCGCTGACTGCATCGTACGTAACGTCATTCATGCCGTAAGGCCTGGATCGGGTCCATGTTTGCTGCTCGTTGTGCTGGATAGATGCCGAACACCACGCCCACTCCAACGGAGATGCAGAATGCGGCCACTATGGACCACGGTGCGAGCCGCGGTTCGAGGGCATGGATCGTCGGGGGCAATGTGGACCAGACTTCCGGAAAAAATGTTTCAATTCCAGATCGCACGGCTTTTACCGTCGGTCCACAAAGAAAACCGATCACGACTCCCAGAAGGCCACCGATTCCAGACAACACAACGGTTTCCCAGAGAAACTGCTGGATAATTTCTCTTTTCGTCGCACCGAGAGCCCTTCGGATCCCAATTTCTCGGGTCCGCTCGGTGACTGTCGCCAACATGATGTTCATAATTCCAATGCCGCCGACAAGCAGCGAGATGCCCGCGATGATGAGGAGGAGGAGGTTGAACATCATCTGCATGGTCTCAGCCTGCTCTAAAAGTTCTTTTGGAACGACGATGGCGTAGTCGATAGTTTTGTGATAGCGACGCAGCAACTCCCGAATGACATCTGCAGAAGCGTCAACGCTGTCAATGCTGTCTACGACCGTAGTGATCTGGTTAAGTTCAATCGTTTCATTTTGAAAAGTGCCTCCCCGAATCGTGATTACCTGATCACCAATCCGTCGGCGAAACGTGCTGAGGGGGATATAGACGTCCCGATCGTACTGGCGACCGGCAAAACTCCCTCCAATCGCCGCAGAAGCAGTTCGCGGTGAAGCAACTCCGATTACGACGTAGAACTCTACTCCGATCTGCACAGAGCGTCCGATGGGTTCCAAAATAGGAAAGAGCTTTGCCGCCACTTCGTGAGCGAGGACAACGACATTATCAAGATCTCGCATATCGCTGTCGGTGAGCGATCGACCCTGCGCGATGTGCATGCGATTGATGTCGAAGTATTCAGGGGTACAACCAATCACCTGCCCCGAGACAGCGGCCTGATCTCGCCGCACTTCACGCGTGATTTCACGCATCGGTACGGCCTTTGTGATCGTCGGCACGTTGCTAATCAGTCGGTTGTAGTCTTCCCGTAACAGGCCATAACTGATCCCCGACCGGCTACCGGCATTCGGATTTGCCTCATCAGACGGCTTGACGGTTTGAACAATAATGCTTGTAGCACCCAGATTCTTGATTTGCTCTTGAGCCTGATGGCTCACCCCCTCCCCCATTGCAACGAGCCATATCACCGCCGTCACACCGATCAAAATACCGAGAACTGCCAGCGACGAGCGAAGTTTGTGCAGCATAAGGCTGCGGATGCCCAGACCAATTTGGTGAATTGGATTCACTCACGTACCTCATCGGTGTGCCCGTTAGGGAATCATGGAGTCAACATGATTGAACCAGCTCACTCGCTGATCGGATCACTCGTCTGCCGCTCATTGGAGTCATCTTTTGCATTTTGGTTAGCATCAGGTGACTCAAGCCGAAGGACACTTTTGGGATTCATATAGACCCGCTCTCCCTCAGCAAGTCCATCAGTGATCTCCACAATTTTGTCATCACTCTGACCCAGGGTTACAACGCGACGCACTGCGGTATTGCCAGCTTGGACTGCGCAGACAAAGTGCTCCCCCTGCTCGATCACGGCGGCAACCGGAACAGCAATTACATCGTGTAAATCAGCAACGATGATCTCCGCTTCCGCAGTGAAGCCTGGTCGAAGCGAGGGAGATTGACCGTCGATTTTGACCTGAACAACATATTTTTTCACCGTTGAATACCAGTTTGACTGAGGTCGATTGGCCACGGCAGTGACCTCGCCTTTGAATTCCTCTCCCTGAACCCGCACAAATGCTGGCATGCCTGGCCGGATACCATTTACTTTAGATTCGTGCACCTCGACATCTGCACGCATATTGGTCAAGTCTGGTAGTTGCAGAATGATCTGCCTTTCTTTCACAACTGCACCGGTCTTGATCTCGGTTTCCCGATCTCTGTTTCGGGAATTGTTGTAGATTACGATGCCGCCCTGTGGTGCAATGATGGTGCAGTTGTCTAGTTCTGCCAGGAGCCGATCGAGTTTGATTTTCTCCAGTTCAAGGGCAGCTCGCTCGCTTTCCAGGCGAGCCGCTGCGGCATCTCGAACGCTTTCAAACTCTGTAATCATCTTTGGTTTCGTAAATCGGACGAGCACATCCAGTGCGATATTAGCTGTGCCGAGGTCCAGTTCTGCTCGAGCCACTGCAGACTTTTGGGCTTCAAGTTGCTGGGGCGTAATGTAGCCCTTGCGAAACATCCGTGCGCCGTAGTCCAAAGTGTTTTGGGTTGCCTGCACTCGCTCAGTCGCGGCCGTTACATTTGATTCAGCCGTTCGGAGATCCTTTTTGAAAATGCCTTCACGGTACTCCTCTACGGCTATCTCAGCAGCGGCATGATCCTTTTCAGCTTGAATCATTAGTGCCCGGGCTTTTTCGTATGCGATCTTTTGTGCGGTTGCATTTTCTGAGAGCACTGACGCATCAAGTTTGACAATCTCCATCCCCTTCGTAACCTCGGCTCCGTCGTCAACAAGCCAGATGATCGTGGCGCCCCCGCCCACCTCGCAGGCGATGTCAACATTGTCGTCACTAACGAGACTTCCTTCTTCGGTGACCGTGATTATGAGGTTTTGACGTTGCACTAAATACGTTGGAAGAGCTGAGATGTCGGTCTTGCGATTTGGAGTAAAAAAAGATCGAACACTTGCAAGCCGTTGAGCAAAAAAAACCGCGGCGGTTACGGCAAGGAGGGCAGTGAGCATCCAGGGCCAGCGGACACTCCGTGTATTAGGCAGAGCCTGTGATTGCTGGTTCGGACCACCGAGCAGATCGGTGATGGCAGCAACATTTGATGCTGGTCCACCACCAGAAACTACTGCGTCGGTACGTATCTCGGCATCAGGCATTGGAAAATCTGTGAGTCGGATGGCGTCAAGCCCTTGTGCTCATTCGGTAAGAATACTCGTTAGTGTTGGGCTCAACTATCGAATTCCTGGGGCGGTGATCCCTCGGGTTTTTTGCGCATCAACCTCATCTGTTGACTCATGTACGAAGGTGGGGATCAAATCGGCCCACGCTCTGCTCGGCTCTTCTGTACCTCCGGCAGGGAGAATCTTTGGAGGCGCTTCGTCTAGGACGGGATCGCCTTTGGCCGGCTTTTTGATTGGGAACGCTTTGGTGATAATGCTCGGTAAGAAGCCGGGAGACTCCTTTACTTTGATCTCGGCGTCACGAGGTAGCGGGGGAGGCGGATCAATCTCCTCAAGATGGTCGAGCCACTCTTGTGGTACCGGTGGAGGTAAAGAAAGGTTCTCGCCCTCAGCACGGTCTGCCATGCTGAACGGGCGGTCGATCCAGACTCCGTTTTCGTCAAGCTCCATCACGCCAAGTTGGTACGCAAGTGATGCCCGAGTCGCATAGTAGTTGATCCAAATACTCGTGAGTGCGTCCTGTGAACTTCGTAGATCGTTGAATGCATAGATAAGATTGAGCGTGGCTGTTGGGGCAAGTTGGCCGGCGGCAAAATCAACGGTTGGAATTGTTCCATCAGGACTTGGCGGAGGTGGGGCTGCTGCAGGTTGGCTTAGGGTTAGTCGAGTCTGATCAACACGCCGAATCGCAATGACGACTGCACGTCGCTGGGTCTCAAGATTGCGTTCATCCAGCTCCAGCTGTCGCAAGAGTTGACGAATTGAGAGTTTAACCCGGTCCTCGTAGCGAATCTGCTGACGTCGTACCTGCTGGTAGTCAAGGATGGCCTGACGGAAGTTGTTGCGTTCCAAGAGTCGTGTGAGGGGGGCATCGAAGCGAAGCCGCCCACCCATGAGCCCAGTAGGGGCGCGAAATCGCGCTGGGTTTATTCCCGTTGTGCTTAGATTGCCATCAATTTCTAGATCAAGTCCGGCCAAAAGCGACATGGCGTTGTATTGGATGAGTCGCCACTGATCAACAACAGCGGCACGGTTGTTCATCCAGTCGAGTCGATTCGCTCGAGCGATCTCAAAAGCCAGGTCAGGATCCAGTCGCTCTGGGTTGATCGTTACGGCCTCCGCCCGCGCTCGTGCTTGGATCAGTGATAACTCATCGACGGCTGCAGCAATGTCTGCAACAAGCTTTGCTACAGCATCCGCTGTGGTGAGGAGGTTGTCTGTAGTGACCCCCTCACCAAGATCTGCGATCGCTTTTTCATTTTCATTGATGCGGTTTTGGACTCGCTTAAGATCATCTTTGAGGAGTCTCATTTCTCTGTCGAAGGTTTCCCGCTCAGTCGCCGTCATGCCTGAAATGCGGAGTGCTGCTGCCGTGTCAACTCTGCTCAAATCGGCGTCAACATCAGCAGCTTGTGCTTCAACGCGATCCCTTAAAGCATCAAGATTGTTGAGGGCATTAGAGATGAGCGTGCGGTCGACGGATGTTTCGATCTCGTTAATATCGACAGCACCATCATCTGCCTGTTGATCCGCAGGCGGTGGGAGAATGAGAGGATTGTCTTGTTTTTCAAGGGTAGGGGGAATGAGTTCATTAGCTGCCGGATTTTCTTTAGGGGCATCCTGCCGAGGATCATCAACTTCCTTGAGCGGTTCGGCAGCTCCGAAGGAGTACTCTGCGAGGAAATCGCCGATGTCATTCTGAAGTGATTGCATCTCAGGGCTGATAAACTGAAATGGTTTGATAAACAGTTCATCAAGCACCATCAGTGTGTCTGATGGCATATTCAGAATATTGACTTTGAAGTTCTCTGTCTGATTGGCAAGAGTTGTCTTGGACTGAAGGAGATTGGCGCGATTGGTTTCAACACTTTGTCGAAGTTGGTCCACCTGTTCGATTCCGACAAGTCCTGCTTCCAAATTGGCATCCAGAAGCGCCAGCGCTCTGATCTGAGCGGCGAGATTCTGTTCTGCATTTCGAATCTGCTGCCGTACCTGTAGAAGTCCAATAAAGCCGCCTATTGTGCCCGCGCCACCACTTGCGAATCCTGCCCCGCCCGTTCCACCACCCGAAGCGACCAGGCCGTTGCCCTGTCCACCAAAGAAAACGCCTCCGATATTGCCAAAGCCACCGACGCCGGTACCGGTGAAATCACGAAACCCGGTGCCACCGAGGAAGCCGCCACGTCGCTGTAACTGTGGCGGTGCATTTGCTCCAAAGATCACCTGAAGAAAGAAGCCCTGGCGGTAAAAATCAAGTGATCGTAGGTTTGCCAGGAGTTGTCGCTCAACAATCGTTAGTGGCTCCATGGCGCGGGATCGGCCAGAATTTTGCAGCAGTGGCTGCATGAAGTTGAAGTTCAGCAACGAGAGATTTGAGTACTGGTTTGGGCCGGCGAATTGCCAGACAACCGAGTTGATGACACCAACGGCCAGTTCTCCGGCAGTTGCGAGATATCGCTGTGCCCTCAGGTCGGTCTCTGTGCCCCAGCGGGTGACTTGCCCATCCTTGTTTAATGGACCACGGCTGAGATAGTCCGTGGTGTTGCCACCATAAAACTGGACATCAAATCGGAAACGTTCGGTACTCACATCCAACGCAGAGAGATACAGCGTTTGCAGTTGATCCCACCAATCAATGGAATTCAAATAGGCGAGTGTCATTGCAGATTGTGTGTTGAGGGGAATCGCTCCGGAGTCAGTTAGCTCAACAATCTGAGTGAGTTGGGCTCTCCAGTCTGGATTGTCGAGTGTCGTGCGGTCGCCATTGATGTGCCATCGGGTGAACCCATGTTTGCCATCAACACAATGCATATAACGATGAGATGTTGGATCATCCGGTGGCATTGGTGGGAAGACTTCGTTATAGGCGTCGTAAAACCTGCTTCGTTTGTCTGACCGCACATCGTGATTGATGGGGAGCGCCCAGCGCGGGTCACAGGCTTTTTCAGCAAGCAGGACGGCCACCTCCCTGTCCGCCTGGACGTAGTAACGACCACGTGAGCAACCCTCAGCATTGACAACGATGATGAGGCACCAGAACACCCAACGCTGCGAAGAACGGCGTATGGTGCTCATGGTGCCTGCCTGAGAGAATCACTGGTGTTGTACGCGAACGTGAAAAAACAGAACGTGTGACGCCCCAACGCACAGTGCTGCCTCTCAGGGAGTAATCGACAGAAGACATATTCTGCCTTTAACGATATAGCAGGTCAGGCGGATGGCGTGCTTTGGGAAACATGGGGCATTGGCCCTCGTGAAAAGCGTTTCAAACATCGCGCTTTTCCTAACCGATACCATCAATATTGTTTCCGCTGAAAGCACCGGTGCGCATGAGTTTCTGAGGCGATGATGACCATCTACCGACGTGTTCGCACCGTTTGCCTTCGATTTGTGGCATGTTGTGCTGCACTCACAACGGTGGGAACGGCGTCGGCAGAAGTTGGGCTGACTAGTCAGCCGGAACCTCTCGGGTATCCCGGATCAATTGATGATGAGGCCGATGCAGCCGCTGAAGCCGCGGCTGGAAGCATTTGGCCATCGCCCAGGCGGGCTGATGAACCGCAAGTTCCCGCTGGTTTCGATCCGTATCGCAGCCCCGAGCGTGTTGAAAAGCCTTCCGATCTCATAGCCTGGTTTCAAGAGCCCGCGCCATCGTCATGCTGCGACCGCAATGTGGTTGACCGTGCATGGATGGGGCCGGGTGAACTGGCCTACCACCGTTCGCCGAACCACCGTCCATGTACACGGGACTATACCCGTGTCTTTCGAACAGAGTTTCCAGGACGACTTTGGATATCCGCCGAATATCTTGTCTGGGCCACCTCGGAGCAGATGGTGCCACCCTTGGTGACAAGCAGTGCATCTGGATCTGCTGCCGATGCTGTTGTTCTTTTCGGAGGCGATGACTTCTCTGGCCCAATGCGGTCAGGTGCTCGTCTCACCGCCGGCTTTTGGTTTACTCCTCGGCAGGATCGCGGAATTGAGGCCAGTTGGGTTGGTCTCGCCTTTGCAGAGGAAAACCTTTCCACTTCTTCCACGGGAGGCAATCCCTGGCTTGCGAGACCGTATGTTGATGCCAGCACTGGGCAGCCTGCAGAGTTGATCGTCCCCGCAAGTGTCAGTGACCCAACCTTGCTTGCGCAATCGATTGACGCACAGCTCCGAACGCAGTTTGGGAGTGTTGACGTGCTGTATCGCACGAATCTGATCTTCGGCCAAGACTTTCATCGGCGGTATCTAACCGGAGGCTTTCGCTATCTTATGCTCGATGATCAGGTGTCAGTTGAGTCACGATCAACTATCTCGAGCGGAGTTGGCAGCGGCGAATATACCGTCTCAGACTCTTTTCAAACGCTGTCGGAGTTTTACGGCGGAGAGTTTGGCCTTGTTGAAAAATGGTGGCGCAATCGTTGGTCTCTGCAGGTTTTAGGGAAGGTTGCGTTGGGAGCAAGTTCGATCAACACCACCACCAATGGCACCACAACCACCCCTACGGACACTTTTTCTGGCGGAGTTTTGGCTCAGGCGACAAACCCTGGTGGGCAGCAATCGATGTTTGCTGCGATTGGTGAAGTCGGTGTTACCGCGGACTACGCCCTGTGGTCACAATTTCGAGTCTCGGTTGGGTACTCACTGATCTACTGGTCAACTGTTGGTCGAGCTGCGGCGCAAATTGATACATCTGTCAATCCAAGCCAGTTTTATGGAGGGCAGCTAGTAGTCCCGATCGCTCCTGTTTTTACTTTGAGTACATCGGGCTTCTGGGCTCAGGGAGTGAATGTTGGCCTGGAGTACCAATTTTGATGAAGGAGAGCGTGTCCTCGGGTTCC
>JAYQOK010000054.1:0-19615 GCA_038144795.1 Candidatus Kuenenia sp.
CCCTCGAAAAGGATCCCGATGAAATGAACAACCTCTATGGAAATTCCTCGTATGCCGGGGAACGCGAGGCGCTGAAAGACCGCCTTCGCGGGCTGATCCGAGAATTCGAGGACCCTTTTGAGTTACCTCAACTGATAGGCTCGACGAAGACAGACCACTCCACTCCTGGTGCCCAAATAGCCAACTGCCGAACGCCCTCAACTGGTTCCCCTAAAGACTCCAACTGGTAGATTCCAGCTCACACCAACGAAAAAACCATGAAACACATCGCCCCCATGCTCCTCAGCCTTTTCGCTGCCGGAGCGATTTTCGCGCAGTCGGCTCCCAAGCCAAATGTCGTTCTGATTCTCGCCGACGACCTCGGATGGCAGGATGTGGGTTGCTACGACATCGACAAGCCATGCCCTATGGAAACGCCCAATATCGACGCTTTAGCCAAGCGTGGCGTCCTCTTCTGGCACGCGTATTCTCCTGCGCCCAGTTGCACCCCCAGCCGCTGTGCGATCATGAGCGGCAACCATCCCGCCCGCGCGCAAATCACTCACGTTTCCGGTGGTAATGTTCCCGGGGGAAACGAAAACCAGCGATTAATTACCCCGTGGTTCAGCGGTCGGATGCCGGTCAACGAGCAGACGATTGCCAAAACACTTCGCGAAAACGGCTATGTCACGGGCCATGCTGGAAAGTGGCACATGTCACACGGCCACTTTTCTTTTCCTGGACCGTTGGACCAAGGATTTGATTTCACCACCCACGAGGGAACCGATGCGCGCGGTGTCCAGCGGGGCATGCAAAACCGACTCGAAGGATTCGCCACTGACAAGGCCGGTGATCCCTATCGGTTGGATGCCAAGGGCTTTCCGAAAGATACCGTCACTGAGGGCGCGTTGAAGTTTATGGAGACGAATAAGGACAAGCCGTTCTTCCTCTATTACGCGTCGTGGCTCGTCCACGCGCCCATCCAGTCCAGGAGTAAGACAATCCTCGACAAATACTGCAAGAAGCTTGGGGTCAATGCAGCTAATCCCAACGAATGGTCGTCTAAAGAAGGACAGAAAAATCCCTTCTACGGTGCTATGGTGGAAACATACGACCACTACGTTGGCCAGCTTGTTGATTTTCTTGATACCACTGACGACCCGCGTAACCCAGGCCACATGTTGATCGACAATACATACATTTTTCTTACCTCTGACAATGGTGGAGCGGAGGGGGGACATGGGGAAACTTTCACCGACAATGCGCCACTCGACAAGGGAAAGACCTCACCACGCGAGGGCGGCGTGCGCGTGCCGTTCCTTGCTGTTGGGCCCGGTATTCCTGCTGGCAAAGAAAGCGATGTCATGGTTAACGGGCTTGATTTTTATCCTACCTTTCTGTCGCTCGCCGGAGCCAAGAGGCCTGACGGCAAGAACCTTGACGGGGCCAATCTCCAACCGTTGCTAACCGGGGCGGTGGATGATGCCTCGCTGGTGCTTGACCAACATGGCAAGCCCCGCAAGGAGATGATCTGGCATTATCCTCATGGAGTAATGCAGAGCACGATTCGCTCCGAAGACTACAAACTCATCCGCAACTATGAAACCGAGAGCGGCAAGATGCAGCCGCTGGAACTCTACCGCCTCGTCCATACCGAGCGTGGAAAGTCAGGCCGTGTTGATATCGAGGAGGCGAAAAACCTCGCAGAGGAAATGCCTGACAAGGCGGCTGAGATGGACAGCCGCCTCACTGAAATTCTCACCGAAATGAAGGCGAGTTATCCCTACTGGAATCCCTACTGCAAATTTCCGCTGCCAAACCAAAAGAACGTGCCGACTGTGACCGGACATTCGGTGGATGATCACTTGCTTGCGGCAACCTACATGGAAAATGGGGCGCGTGTCGTACGCGTGGATTTAATCTATGCGGTTTTGCCGGGCGACAAGAAGGGACAAGAGAGCGCCGAGTGGTTCCGTGCCTTTGGGGAATTCGATGCCGGGCAGATCAAGGCCACCCTCCCGAAAGAGGCGACGCAGTGCTTCATCAACCTCATCGATGAAAACAACTTCATGATCAGCTATCCAAACCGCTCCGAAGGCGGTGTTCCGATCGCGCTGGGTGACCAGAAGCCGTAAGCACATTTGTCACTTAGGCCAACATCAGCAAGTAGGTTGAGACGCGGCTTTTTGGGAGCGCTCGGAAGTTAGCGACTCCGGAACTGATTCGCTGGGTGACGACAATCCTGGGTGGGGCTCCACTGCTCCCAGATTCTGTCCTCATGAAAATCCAGCCCTGGGATACCCTCGACGATCCAGGCATATCCAAGTCAGACTGACTGACTGTTGCCGAAATTCTTTTTCGGCCGCGTGACCTAAACGTCAATGCACGACAGACTGAAGTCTGTCCTAGCGGTGTGCGCAAAGAAAGTGGTGAAACGAGTCAGCCAGAGCGAGCCAACTCGCCTCGATCACGTTTTCACTCACGCCCACCGTGCCCCAGACGGCTTCGCCGTCGGTGCTCTCGATCGATACCCGCACCTTTGCCGCCGTCCCTTCCTGGGCATTGATCACCCGCACCTTGTAATCAAGCAGGTGCATCCGCGCGAGGGTAGGGTAGACCGGCTCGAGCGCCTTCCGAAGCGCCGCATCGAGGGCGTTGACCGGCCCGTCCCCCTCGGCCACTTCATGCCGCACACCACCAGGAGCATCTCCCTCCACTTGCAGCTTCACCGTCGCCAGGGTGCGAATGTCGCCCTCGCCGCGGCTCTCCACATCGACGTTGTAGCTGTCGCGGCTGAAGAGCGGCCGGAATGTGCCTGCCAGCCGATCAACGAGCAGGTCAAACGACGCACCTGACGCCTCGAACTGCCAGCCTTCGTTTTCAAGCCGGCAGACTTCTCCAAGGACGCGATCGAGCAGGGCCCGGTCGTTCTTCACGTCGGGCCGCGTCACCATGGCGGCGATATTGGACCGCCCCGACAACTCGCTCACGAGAATCCGCCGTGAATTGCCGACCGCCTCCGGCGCGATGTGCTCGTAGGACTCGGCCGCCTTGCTCACCGCATGCACATGCATGCCGCCCTTGTGGGCGAAGGCACTCGCGCCCACAAACGGCTGGCCAGGCCGGTAGCTCATGTTGGCCGTCTCGTAGACGAAGCGTGAGAGCTCAGTGAGATGGGCCGTGCCCGTGCCGCCGAGCACCGTAAACCCCGAGAGCTTGAGCGAGAGATTTGCGACCACCGAGATTAGGTCGGCATTGCCGCACCGTTCGCCGAGACCGTTGATCGTGCCCTGCACCTGCGCCGCCCCGGCCGCCACGGAGGCGAGCGAGTTGGCGACCGCCAGATCGCAGTCGTTGTGGCAGTGAATGCCGAGCTTCGCCGGATTGCCGGCCGCGTCGAGCGCGGCCCGGGCGGCCGCAGTCATCTGGGCAACTTCCTCGGGAAGCGTACCCCCGTTGGTGTCGCAAAGCACGATCCGCGTGGCCCCCGACTGGGCCGCTGCAACGATCGTCTGTCGGGCGTAATCGGCGTCGAGCTTCCAGCCGTCGAAGAAATGCTCAGCGTCGTAGAAGACCTCGCGGCCGGCCTGGGCGAGATGGGCGATCGTATCGGCGATCATGGCGAGGTTTTCCTCGCGGGAGACACCAAGCACCTCGGCCACATGGAAGGCAGATGTTTTACCGACGATCGTGACGACGCTCGTGCCCGCATCCAGGAGGGCCTGCATGCCGGGATCCTCGGCTGCCGTCATGCCGCGGCGGCGGGTCATCCCAAAGGCACAGACCTTCGAATGCCGCAGCTTGAGGTCGGCGACCCGGGCAAAATACTGGGCATCCTTTGGATTGGAGAGCGGGTAGCCCCCCTCGATGAAGTCGGTGCCCGCCTCGTCGAGCCGCCGGGTGATGGCGAGCTTGTCCTCGAGCGAGAAGTTGACGCCTTCCCCCTGGCTGCCGTCGCGAAGCGTGGTGTCGTAGATTTCAATGGTCCGCATGATGCTAGGGTACCTTCGCCTACACACTGCGGAAATCCATCGCCGTTTCTGGGCGGGGAACGAGGCCTACGCTACTCCGAATCCTCGTCATCATACGAGTCGTCATCCTCGTCTTCATATTCGTCGTCGCCGAAATCCTCGTCGATCTCTTCCTCTTCATCCTCTTCCTCATCCATGATGACGGCGGCCGCTACCTGCTCCGCATGCGGCTGGATCTTCAGCTTGCGGGGAGCGGGATCGGCAGGCACTGGCTGCGTGCCGTTGCGGGCGGCCCACTCATCCATGGTGATCAGCACTTCGCGGGCCTGGCTGCCGGCATACTGGCCGACGATGCCGTCTTCAGCCATGTAATCGATCAGCCTGGCTCCACGGCCGTAGCCGACGCCGAGCGCCCGCTGCAAGAGTGACACGCTGCCGCGGCCCTCGCGGATGATCACCTCCACGGCTGCTGCGTAGAGCTCGTCGCGATCCTTGCCATCGCCTCCGGCCTTGGCCGCATCGCCCGACGGCGCGGGCTGGAGGTTGACCAGCTCGGCCGCATACTGCGGCTCGGTCGTGCCGATCGTGCTCATGACGCGATTGATTTCGTCGTCGCTTACAAACGTGCCCTGGCCACGGAGAATCTGGCTGGTGCCAGGCGACAGGAAGAGCATGTCGCCATTGCCGAGCAGTCGTTCCGCACCCATCTCGTCGAGTACCACGCGGCTGTCGGTGCGGCTCGCCACCTGGAAGGCGATGCGAGCCGGCAGATTGCTCTTGATGAGGCCCGTGATCACGTCCACCGTCGGCTTCTGCGTGGCCAGGATCAGGTGGATACCCACGGCCCGGCTCTTCTGGGCCAGCCGGATGATGTGCTGCTCGATCTCCTTGCCGGCGGTCATCATCATGTCGGCGATCTCATCGGCGATCATCACGATGAAGGGCATCGTCGTCGGAATGGCGGCCGCCTCTTCCTCCGTCTCGGGCTTGATGCGCTCCAGGAGTACCTCGCGGCCCAGCGCGTTGTATTGCGTGAGATGCCGCACGCCCACCTTGGCGAGCAGAGCGTAGCGATCCTCCATTTTCTCGACCGCCCAGGCAAGAATCGCCTCCGCCTTCTTCATGTCGGTGACCACCGGGTGCATCAGGTGGGGCAGCGACTTGTAGGGCGTAAGTTCGACCATCTTGGGGTCGATCATTAGCATCCGCACCTCATCCGGTCGCCGCGTCATGAGCATCGACGTGATGATCGAATTCAAGCAGACCGACTTGCCGGTACCGGTGCGGCCGGCGATGAGCAAGTGGGGCAGCGAGGCCATGTCGACCACCATCGGATTGCCCGCCACGTCCTTGCCGAGATAGATCGGGATTTTCATCGAGCGGCTCTTGGCCTGCGTCTCCTCGATCACCTCGCGGAGGCGGACCATCTGCCGGGTCGTGTTGGGCACCTCGATGCCGACCGAGTTCTTGCCGGGGATCGGGGCCACGATGCGGACGCTCGGCACGCGGAGCGCGATCGCGAGGTCGTCGCCGAGGTTTGTGATCTTGGCCAGCCGCAGGCCAGCCTCCAGCTCGATCTCGTACTGCGAGATCACCGGGCCGGTCTCGATCTCCACCACCTTCACCTTGAAGCCGAATTCGGCAAACGTCTTCTCGAGCACGCGGGCCCGCTCACGAACCTCCTGCTCCTGCTGCTCCATCTCCAGGTATTCGGTGGGGAGGAGCAGGTCGAGGGAAGGCAGCTCGTAGTCTGCCGCCGGATCGGGCGTTAGATCGAGCACCTGCGGCTTGGCCCGCCGCTTGGAAAGCGACCTGATCGGCACCGGTGGCTCGTTGTCGACGAACTCTTCAACATCCTCGCCAGCCTCCTCATTGAGGCTCGCATCAGCGTCGCTGCCTTCGTCATCGGTGTCGTCGTCGAGCGAGGGAATCTCCCGCCGCTTGACGCGGATCATCGGCTCGTCATCGTCATCGTCATCGGCCGCATCGAAGCCATCGTCATCGGACATATCGCCGTCGGCATAGGTGTCTCTCGACTCGGTCGCAGTGCGGCCCCGGCCACACGGCAGTCGCGCGAGCGACCCGACCCGGGTACCGGCCGTCAGGACGCCGCCCACTAACGCCGTCAGCACCGTGCCCAGCCAGGCGATGAGCCGCACCACGGCCGCATCGGCCGCCAGAAAGAGGCCCGCCCCGGTGATCGCCGTGACGACGATCGCCGCCCCGGCGGTCGCGAAGTAGCGCTGGGCAAACATCTTGCCGGTGGCACCGGCATAGCCGCCCGGGCCCCAGATGGGCCGGAAGACGGCGTCGGGAAGGAACATTGCCAGCAGGGTGCAGCCACCAGCGATCGCCACGACGGCGCCGATCGCGCGGAGCGGCAGGTCGGGGAGGGGCCGCCGCCGCAGGAACATGATGTCGAGCACCGCCAGAAACGCCACAACAAGCCAGGCCCCGAGGCCGAAGGCTTCGTAGAGCGTGGCCGCTGTGGTGGCGCCGATCAGTCCGCAGGCATTTTCAGCCCGGACATGTGGCGGGAACACCCGCGACGCGGGCGGGTCGGCTGGATGAAAGGTGGCCAACGCTGCGACCAGAAAGAGGCAGGTGGCCAGCAGTCCGAGGGCAGCCAGATCGCGGATTCGATCCCGCGGCAGCCGGTCATCAGCCTCGGTCGCAACGGCACCGTTCCCGGCAAATGAAGCCCGCCCGCCGAAGCGAGCTGCGGGTGGGGGGGCGACAGGGTGTGCGAAACGTCGATCGACGGAGGCCATGACGCGCTATCCGTAGCGGAGGGAAGGAGGGATCCTACGTTGCAACTCTACAGGCCAGATCGGGGCGTGCCGGCCGAAGTATGCGCACGACTATTGTCTCCAGGGGTGGGGTGGCAACGGTTGTAACGACAGGATTGACTGTGCATCGCTTGCAGCGTCGCCGCCGTGCTGTTGAATAGGGTCAAGCACCTCCAATGCAAATTCTTCCCTTTGGCATTGCCGCCGGCCTGGCAGCTGCGTTCTTCAGCGCGGTCTCCTACTTGGTTTCCCGTCACTATGGAAACAAAGATGGCGGGAGCAGCCTGCGGCTGCTCGTTTTCGCGCACGTTTTGATGGGAATCGTGTGCCTGCCGATTGCTTGGTTTCTCCAACCTGATCCCGTGCCCTTGGCTGCTGTCTGGCTGCCATCGCTGGCGGGCTCATCAGTCACCTATCTCCTTGGTCAGGCGGCGGTGTTTGCCGCCCTCAAGCGGATCGATGCCTCGCAGTTGGCCCCACTCCTCGGCCTGAAGATCGCAGTGCTGGCCGTCCTCGCAACATGCGTGCGCGGCGAACAACTGACTGGTCGGCAATGGCTCGCTGTCATCATCAGCATGGCCGCAGTCGCCGTTCTCCAATGGCCGCGTCGGCACGCGGCAATCAAGGCTCCATGGGCAACGATTGGCATGGTAATGACAATCTGCCTGTGTTTCGCCATTGCTGATCTCTTTATCGTGGCACTCATTGATGCCGTGCAGTTGTCGGGTGAGGCAACGTCTGCGAAGGCAGCGGTCGGCGGTCGACTCCGGGCGGGTGGTTTTGCCATGGCAGCGACCTATGTCCTGTGTGGGATGATCGCCATACCGTGGGTGCGCTATGCAGCAGGTGGCAGGAGAGGAGGGTTGTTCCCGGCGGCCCTCTACGCCGCAGCCTGGCTGGCATCAATGGCCGGCCTCTACGTTTGCTTCGGCCTCGTCGGAGCCGTGCTCGGCAACATTTTGCAATCGACCCGTGGTGTCATGGCGGTGGGTCTCGGAGCCATGCTCGCCTCAATGGGGTGGCATGACCTCGAACAACCGGTCGATCGGGAAACGTTCGTTCGCCGCATCATGGCAGCCGTCTTGATGACGGCCGCCATCGCCATCTACGCGATCCCGCCGTAAAAGGTCACCCAAAGAGCTTGGTCACGGCCTGCGCCTTCACCAGTTCGCGGGGTTGGTTCAAATGGTTGTAAACGATCGTTTCCGGATCAATCCCACAAGCATGGTAGATCGTCGCGAGAAGTTCCGTGGGGTGCACTGGATCCTCCAGCGGGGCAGAGGCGGTAGCGTCGCTCTTCCCGTGCACATAGCCGCGGCGGATGCCTGCCCCGGCAACCAGAGCGGTGAAGCAATAGGGCCAATGATCACGGCCATCGGCCGAATTTCCATTGCCTGACGTACTCACTCCCTTCTGGGGTGAGCGGCCAAATTCTCCCACGGCCACGACGAGCGTGTCGTCGAGAAGCCCACGATCGTCCATGTCCGTGATGAAGGCTGAAAGCCCCTGATCGAGCAGCGGCGCCGACTGATCCTTCATTCGCTTGTCCAGCCCGACATGATGATCCCAGGAATGGTTATCGGAGTTGGCCACCTTGGGCCACACCACCTCCACGACTCTTGTGCCGGCCTCGACGAGCCGTCGGGCGAGCAACAGGCTCTGGCCAAACGTGTGTCGCCCGTACGTGTCACGCAACGTCGTTGGCTCACCCCCCAACGCAAAGGCTTCGCGGGCTCGGCCGGAGATCACCAGTCCCAGTGCCCGCTCGTAATACTCATCCAGCTTGTAATCGGCCACCGCCTTGTCGATATCTGGCATTGTGCTGTCAATCAGATCCCGGAGCCGCGCCCGCCGCTCCAGCCGCTTCGCGAACACGTCGGTACGAAGTTGTAAATCCTCAATGCGAATCCGCTCCAT
Organism: Candidatus Kuenenia sp.; assembly: GCA_038144795.1. Classification (GTDB taxonomy): domain Bacteria; phylum Planctomycetota; class Planctomycetia; order Pirellulales; family UBA1268; genus CACORA01. The sequence goes on from JAYQOK010000054.1 coordinate 8,657, forward strand.
CTTTCGCATATCCATGTCGTCGCCGTCCGGATAGAGCGTGTAGGGATCGAAGTCGCGGCCGAGAAAGCCGGCCGTGCCTCCCTTGCCGACAACATTGCTCTCCTGCAATGGTCGCGGCAGCATCACAAATGGAAGCATTGGCTCTTCCGACGGCTTCAGCCGGATGATGTTCGAGCCGAAGTTGGGGAAGTCCTTTGCGTTGGGGGGCTCGAGTTGGCCCGACGGGCTCACCTTGTCGGTGGTGTAGCCAGTCATCATTTGATAGATCGCTGCCGTATGGTTGAACAATCCATTCGGCGTGTAGTTCATCGAACGGATCAACGTGAAGCGGTCGTTGAGGCCAGCGAGCTTCGGGAGGTTCTCCGTGAACTGCACGCCGGGCAACTTCGTCGGAATGCTTTTGAACGTACTCCGGACGTTGTCGGGCACGTTCTCCTTGGGATCCCACAGATCGATATGACTTGGCCCACCCTGGAGATAGATCATCACCACACTTTTCGCCCGCCCCCATCCAGGGGCAGTGCTGCGGCCCGCGACAGGCTTCGCCTCATTGGCAGCCGCTTCAAGCCGCAGCAGGTTCGGCAGCGAAATCCCAAACAGACCGATTGATCCGGCCCGCAGCAGGGCACGACGACTGGTACCAAGATTGGCGTCGCAAAGATCCTTGCCAGGGCGTCCAGGGATGACGAGCATGAGAGATCCTTTCGAGAAAGGGCACGGGAAAAATTAGTGATCAGTGATTGAAGAAAAACGCCGGTGAGTTGATGAGCGCCCAGGCCAGATCTTGAATGGCCGTCAGGCGACGATTGGCGACTTGCTCAGTGCTGACGGCTACATCGGATCGCAACCGCACAATTCCCAGATCGTCGGGCACAGGTTTCTCGGCTTCTGCCAGTTCGCCTTCGATGGCGATGATCTCGGGTTTGCGCGGGAGCGGGAGCATGGCAGCCGCAAGTGCCTTGCCGGCTCGCTCAAACGCCGGATCCTGCCGCAGCATCAAGTTGACCAGTTCGGCCTGCTGAGCCGGCGACCGTCTTTCCGCTGGCAACGCCACAAGTTCGGCAACACGCGCTGAAACCCCGAGTGGCAGCGGTGTCTCCGAGCCGGTCAGCGAGATCCGGAACCGGCCCACGGCGTGCTTCCCACCCCGAAAGCGCTGCTCAATCTTCACAGTTGCCATCATCGGCTCTGAGATTGACACTGGATCCTTCACTTCGAACACGGCCCAATGAGGCTCAGCCTGGCGGGGAGCGACGGCCCAGCCACGACTCGCGTTGGTGAGGTCGTTGTCGATTGCGAGATTGACGCCAAGCGAGTCCTGTGAAAAGTCTGCCAGCGGGCGGTGGAGGATGATCTTCTTCACATCCTTCGGCTTGCCCACGGGCGCGAGTTCCAAACTGATCTCCGTGATCACGCAGTTGCCGTCTGGAGCGCGGCCCGCCCCCCCCACTGGGAGACTGGCATCGGGCAGAAGTTCGAGCCGCATGCCCGTCAGCTTTGGCATGTTGTCTGAGTCAATGCGGGCCGTGAGGGTGGTGGTCTCATCGCCCGCCTTGCCGGAGGCGAGAATCGAGCCATCGGCGAGCGTTGTGAGCGTAGCGCCAGCGCGGGAGGAGGCATCGGCCGCGCGAGCCACCTGCCAGATTGGCCCCTTGGCCACCACAGCCTCGAAGGCACGTCGGGACGCTTCCGGATCGCGATGGTAGCGTTCAACAGCCTCGATGGCCTTGGTGAATCGGTCAGCTCGCTCCTCGGACAACTTTGCCTTTTCCGCTGCATATGCTGTCTCGGCTGCCGCGAGTCTGCCGGAGATCTCACGAATCTTTGCCAGACGCTCCTCATCACGTTTGGCTTTCTCGATTTTCCAGGCGGCTTCTGCCACTGCGAGATCCTGCACGAGCACCGCATGGTCGGCATGAATCTCACCCATGAGTTTCTGCACGGCTGCCACTTCCTCAGGCCGGCTCGGCCGATTGAGAATGCGGAGAAAGACCTCGTCAATAAGCAGACTGTCGTCGGGCTGGGTCGCCACGAGGCGCGCCAATTCACTCCTCGAATCGGCGAGGACATTGCCCACCGCCGGCCCACTGACCAACGCCATCACCGGGCCGAGAGCCATGCCGGTCGCCCGTTCACACTCGCAGGCACTTTCCCGAACAGGTCGACCAAATGTCTGCAAAAAGCCACCACCCAAAGCGCTGGAAACGTCGGGCAGCGCTGCCGCACGGGTGCCCTCCGGATACCCCGGAAAGCGGGTCGGCGATCCCACGACTGCATGAAGGGCATCAAAGAGCGTCTCGGCAGGGAGCCGCCGCGGCAGGGCGTGGGAATAGTTGGTGCGATCATCTTCGTTCCAGCGGGTGCTGGCGATCGACAGACCATATGTCCTTGATGTGCAGATCTCGGTGAGGATTTTCCGTGTATCGAATCCACTGGCGATGAAGGTTTCGGTGAGGTATTCCAGCAGCCGTGGATTCGACGGAGGGTTGCCGGCCCGAATGTCGTCGATCGGATCGATGATCCCGGTTCCAAAGAGATACCCCCAGAGACGATTCACATAACTCCTGGCGAAGTAGCGATTCTCAGGCGCGGTAAGCCATGCAGCGAACGCCTGCCGTCGGGTGGCATTGGCGGGAGCCTCATGACTGCAGTCGTACGGAAATCGAGGGACCACGGGCTTGCCAGTCCTTTCATGAATCACCTCATCCCGACCGGCATCTCCCACGACTTCCCACAGCGGCTTCGCCCCTTCCACAGCCGTGCCCCCAATCGTGCGATCCTTGCTCTCTGGATCTTTGGAGAAGCTCACGTTGGCGAACGAAGCGGCAGTCTCGTAATACTGGTCCTGGGTCCACCGTTCGAAGGGATGGTCGTGGCACTTGTTGCAGTTGAACCGTATCCCCAGGAAGAGATGCGTCGTGTTCTCCATCGTGAGAAGCGGGTCACGTAGGGTCTTAAAGTAGGCTGCGGCGGGGTTTTCTCGATTGGATCCGGAGGCTGTCAGGATCGCGCGAGCGAAGGCATCGTATGGGGTGTTTGTCGCAACCTGATCACGAATCCAGAGCCGAAGACCATCGGCTCCCTCCTTTCCGAGAAACTTCGGATTTACCTGAAGGAGGTCGGCCCATTTGTTGGTCCAGTGCTCGACAAAAGCATCGCTCTCGATGAGTTCAGCCACGAGTTCCGCCCGCTTGATGCGGCTGTCACGATGGTCGGCCGCGAAGCGACGCACCACGTCGGCACCAGGTGGAAGGCCTGTTAAGTCGAGCGTGACCCGTCTCAGGAAGTTGATGTCGGTCGCCAACGGAGCCGGCTCGACCTTCATCGCTTTCCATTTGTGGGCAACCAGTTCATCGATTGGCCCCCATGTCTCCGGATCTCGCCAGGTGAAACCTTGCCGATCACCCATCACGGTGAGTGTGACGGCAGCATATGAACCTTCATAGCGGACAAGGATGGGTGCTTCACCACGACGAATCGCGGTTGCAAGTCCAGTCGCGTCGACGGTGGCGACCTCGTTATTCCCGCTCTCGAGAAACGCCTGCCGGGTGACGTCGCGTCGGCTGCCATCGGCGTACGCAGCCACGACCCGAAACTGCTGCCGACTGCCTGGTTGATCGATAAGGGCCGCGGTCGGAAAGACCTCGATCGAAGTCACTCTTGGCTTTTCGATGTCAAGTCGTGCTCCCTGTTCAATCCAGCGCCGAATCACCTGATAGTGTGGATCCGAGGGGCCGGCAAGGAGGCCGCCTGTGTGCGGCACCGTTGCCGACGCCTTCAGCAGCATCAGACTGTCATCGGGGCTGGCAAGGTTGACACGACGACTTCCATGGTCGTCTGTGAAGGCCCGCACATCAAACAGGGGGTCGTAACCACGGAGTGAAAGTTTAAAACCATTTTTTCCCTTCGCCGCTCCATGACATGTTCCCTGATTACAGCCCATCCGGGAGAGCACCGGGTTAACATCACGAACAAAATCGATGTCAGGGAGTGTTGCTGTGCCGGCAACGCGAACGGGCAGTGTGGCAGCCATCGGGGCGGCGGGCTTACCATCAAAAGCCGCGGGGGTGTAGGAGATCCGCAACATGCCCTCGCCGTCGGTCAGCGGACGCACAAGCCCCGCCACACCAAGCGAGACAATTGTCGCTGCGGTGGGCTCGGTCGGAGTCCATGAGACCCGCCGGGTGAGATCCATGCTGCCGCCATCTGCCAACGTTCCCGTCACCACCAGTTGCACTGAGGCGAAGGGGCCGGAGAGATCAATGGCCGCCGGCTGGATGGAGATTTTCGTCACGGTGCCCGTGACTGGATCCGCCTCGGGTTCGACCGAGGGCTCGGGAGGCCACGGGAGTGGGAGCGACCGATTCCCGACTCCAGCACTGTCAATGCCCACAACCGCAAAGTGTCGGCCAGGGGCTCCTGACGCGGCATTGTAAAACCGCACCACGCCATCGCCGCCAGCCACCACGACTTCACCTGACGTCGGATGAAAGGCAGCGGCATAAACGATTGTCTCTGGCACGGTGATGTCAACACGTTTCTTGGTATTCGCACTTCGAAAGGCATCCATGGCTTTCCATTCGGCTTCACTCCGTTGGCTGCCCTTACGACGGGGGCCTGGATCGCCCGGCACTTTGGCCATGATGTCAAGAATATTCTGGGGAACATCCTTCTCCATCTCATAGCTGGCCACGACCAGTCGCCCCACATCATCGACACCTCCAACAGCCGCCACCTGTTTTCCGTCGGGGGAGAACCGCACGCTGAAGACACGGCCATCGAAAGGAAACAAGGGAAAGATCAGGTTGGCGTCGTCACCAATGACCCGCTTCGAGTGGCGATGGATTCTGTACACCCGCGGCGTGCCATCAGCGCCCGCTGCAACGATGTGATCGAGCGTGGGGTGCCGATCCACCGCCGCCAAGCCGCCGCGCAGCGCGCCCGGCGTGATGGACGTGATGTTATCGACGAATCGTTGTGTGGCCAGCTCCGTGAGCTTGACGGTCATGTCACGGCCCACCGAAATGACGTGATCACCACGCGGCGCAAACACGGTGTCGAGCACCCAGTCCTCGTGGGCTCCCTGGTAGAGCACCTGCTCTCCGGTGCTTACCTTGATCGCGCGGACAGAGTTATCGGTACAGCCAAACGCCACGAGCGTACCGTCGGGCGACCAGCAGCCGCCGTAGACTGTGTCGTACGTGACAGGCACCGATCGTTCGAGCGTGCCGTCGGCTACATTCCAAATCTGCACCTCACCCAGCCGGGCGGGATTGCCACCGGTGACCAACAGCCGCGCGCCATCGGGGGAAAACCTGACCCGTTCGACCCGCTCAGAAAGGCCGACAAGCCGTTTGGCGGGCGCCACGGGCACCGTCGATGGGTCGGCCATATCGAAGAGCAAGACCTCGTGAAACCCGGTAACCGCCAGCCAACGACCATCGGGTGAAAAATCAAGACTCGTGACAACCGGTGGTCGCGAATAGATCGGTGGGTGCTCCGCGTCGATTTTTTGGCCAGCGCTCAGCGGCGTGTCATCTTGCCCCCCCTCCGTGATCCAGCGGGTGATCAAGTCGATTTCCGTGGCAGCAAGCGGCTTACCCTCTTTGGGCATCTCCGCATGTCCGCTGGCATCGGGCGTAATCTGGCTGATCAGGTAACTCTCAGCCGGCTGTCCGGGAACAACGCCCGCGGAACCGGAATCGCCCGCCGCGAGCAGGCCTTCCAGGCTCGTCATCACATACCCACCCTCGGCCTTTGCCGGCTGGTGACAGCCCTGACAGTTGGCCTGCAAGATCGGTCGCACATCACGAAAGAAACTCACCGCCGCGGGGGCGACGGGTTCGGCAGCCTCGGATCGTCCGGTCGAGAAGCCGATGCACGATACCAAGGCCGCCACGCGCACGCTGTGAGCAAGTGACCGGGGCAACATTCTCGCCATGTTCATTTCATCACTCGATTGGAGAAAGAGACCAAGGTTAGGATACCAAGCCGTGCACGACTGTGCCGTGAACATCGGTCAAGCGGTAGCGGCGGCCTTGAAACTTGTAGGTGAGCCGCTCGTGGTCGATGCCGAGCAGGTAGAGCAAGGTGGCGTGGAAGTCGTGCACATGGACGCCGTCTTTCACGATGTTGTAGCCGTATTCGCAGGTCTCGCCCCAGGTGCTTCCCGGCTTTACACCACCGCCGGCCATCCAGATCGTGAAGCAGCGGGGATGATGATCGCGGCCGAAATCCATGCCCGGCTTGAAGAGGCCCTGACAATAGTTGGTGCGGCCAAACTCGCCTCCCCATACCACGAGCGTGTCGTCGAGCATGCCCCGCTGGGCGAGATCCTGCACGAGCGCGGCAGCGGGCTGGTCGGTCTGTTTCGCCTCGCGGGCGATGCCTCCCTTGAGCCCGCCATGATGATCCCAATCTTGATGGTAGAGCTGGATGAACCTCACGCCCCGTTCGGCGAGCCGGCGGGCGAGCAGGCAGTTGGCCGCAAACGTGCCCGGGTCTTTCGCGTCGGGGCCATAGAGATCGAGCACGCTCTGCGGCTCGTCGGAGAAGTCGGTCACCTCCGGCACGCTCGACTGCATGCGGAAGGCCATTTCGTAGTTGTTGATTCGGGCGGTGATCGCCGCATCGGGTGTGCCGGCAAATTGGTGCTCGTGAAGTTCGCGAAGGCCGTCGAGGAGCTGGCGACGATTCTCCGTGGACACCCCCGGCGGATTATTGACGTAGAGCACCGGATCGGCTCCCGATCGAAACCGTACCGCCTGATGGGTAGGAGGCAGGAACCCTGAGCCCCAGAGATGGCTCATCAGCGGCTGACCGCCCTTGTTCTTGGTAATCAGTACCACGAACGAAGGAAGGTCGTCCTGCAGAGTGCCGAGGCCGTAGTCGAGCCAGGCACCGATGCTCGGCCGCCCCGGAATCTGTGAGCCACTCTGCATGAAGGTCACACCGGGTCCGTGGTTGATGCTCTCGGTGTACATCGTCTTGATAAAGCAGAGCTTGTCGGCCACCTTCGCCGTGTAGGGCAGCAGATCGGACACCCAGGCCCCACTCTCGCCATGCTGGGCGAAGGCGAAGGGGGAGCCGACCAGTGGAATCGAACTCTGGTTGCCCGACATGCCGGTGAGCCGCTGGCCGCCGCGAACACTGTCGGGCAGCTGCTCACCCGACTTTTGCACGAGCAATGGCTTGTGGTCAAAGAGGTCGATCTGCGACGGGCCGCCCGACTGGAAGAGGTAGATCACCCGCTTGGCCTTGGGCACGACGTGAAACGCATCAAGCACGCCACCGCTCGAGCCGAGTGGGAGGGCAAGGCCCGCCGCCCCACTCTCCGCCGCCGCCTCGCGGCCAAGCATCTCGGCGAGGGCAATCCCGCCGAGCCCCATGCCGAACGAGCCGAGCCACTCCCGCCGGCTCTGGGCCGGCTCCAAGCCTGTGCAGCGGGGTGCAAAAGGGTTCATCGCTTCACCACGCTTTCGTCATAGTTCATCAGGGCATTGATCACACTGGCCGCGGCTGCCACATCGGCGGCAGCCAGAGCGGCATCGGGCTTCTTGTCGCCAATCGCCACGAGCTTGGCGGCGTCTTCGGGATGGGCCCGATACCAGTCGAGTTGGGCAGCGTGCATCTCTCCGATGATCCGCTTTTCTTCGTCGTCTGGCTGGCGACTCGTGAGAAGGGCAAACGCCCGCTCGAGAGCCCGGTCAGGTTCCCCGCTGTATTCAGCCAGCAGCCGCTCGGCGAGCACGCGGCCCGCCTCCACGAATTGTGGTCCGTTCATGAGGACGAACGCGTGAAGAGGCGTGTTGGTCGTGTCTCGCCTGGCTACACACACCACCCGCTTCGGCACGTCGAAGGCCTCGAGCATCGGGGCGGGCCCGGTGCGGCGCCAGTAGGTGTAGAGGCTACGGCGGTAGAGCGCCTCGCCTGTGCCGGCCTTTTCCGGCTTGAACGAGTCGGGCAGGTCGTAGGTCTTCACCGGCGGCCCGCCGACCTTCTCCACCAAAAGCCCACTTGCGGCCAAGGCACCGTCGCGAATCATCTCCGCCGGCAGACGGTGCCGCGGCCCCCGGGCCAGCCACACGTTGAGCGGATCATCGGCCATTGTCTTTGCGTCGGCGATGCTGCGCTGCCGGTAGATCTGCGACAGCATGATCGATTTAATCAGCCGCTTCATGTCCCAGCCAAAGCCGCCCTCGGCTACGGGGTGGGAAAATTTCCACGCGAGCAGATCGAGCACCTCGGGATACTCCGGCCGCGTCGACTGGCTACCCAGGTCTTCGGAGCTCTGCACGAGCCCCAGGCCGAAGAGCGACTGCCAGATGCGATTCACCGTCACCCGCGCAAGCAGGGGATGCTCCGGATCGATGAGCCACTCGGCCAGCCCGAGGCGGTTCTTGGGCCGGTCAGCAGGAAAGGGAGGCAGAGCGGCAGGGGTGCCGGGCTCTACCGCTTCGCCGCGTTTGTCATAGTCGCCCCGTTTGAGCACATAGGCCATCTTCGGCTGCGGCAGATCCCGCATCACCATGATCTCAGTCGGTTTTTCGGCGATCTCATCACGGCTGCGGCGGGTTTCCTCGAGGACCTTCCGCTTGGCAGCCACCGGCTCGTCAAAGGCCGCCGCCAGGTAGCCGCCGAGGAGTTCCGCCGACTGCCGGGCCGCGATCGCCGCGGCGATCGCACCCGGCTCGGCGAGTTCACGAATCTCCAGCGGCGAAAGCTCTCGCTCGAACACACGGAAATCGTCAACGAGGCCATTCTTAAAACCGTGGTCGCGCATCCGTTCCCCGATCGTTATCGTGTCGCCACCACCGCCGGTGATCTCGCGGGTGAGATTGTCACGGACGATCGTCATCGCCCGCGGATGACCATTCACAAACATCTTCAGCCCTGCCGCCTTCCCCGAACCATCACTGGCCACTGTCACATGCACCCATTCGCCCGTGGGCAGCGGCTCCTGCATCCGCACGCTTACGGCATCACCCGGCCAGAAGTGGATCAGCGACCACTGCAGATGCCCGTGGTCAATAATGAGCTCGTAGCCGCGGCTCGCGGCATCGGTCCATGCCTTTGACCGGTGGAAGACAACGGCCCGCGCAAAAGCCTCCGGTGACCGCAGCCACAGCGACACGGTAAAGGGATGGCTCCGCCGGAAGTTGCCGACAGGCGTGGTGACCGGATGGTCGCCCGTCAGATGAATGGCCTTGCCAACTTTTCCATCAACGAGCGTGATCTTTGGTGGCGCCTTTGCCGCTCGCTCCTCGGCCGACTCGACGCTGCTGGCAAAGGTTCCGCCCTTGGCCCGCTCGTCGAAGGCATACCGGGCCAACTCGCCAGGAATCTGGCCGGCCACCTCGCCGGCAAGTGCCGCGGGCATGTCTGCCTTGCCGGCGATCCAGTCGGCCACGGCCCGCTGGGCCATCGCCTCGGCGTCGACCAGTTCGGCAACAGCCTCGCCGCAGGCTTCATTTGCCTTGGCTAAGGCCGCGGCGGTCTTGTCATCGAGCAGCCGCATCTTCGGCGTCGGCACGGCCGGCGTGAAGAAGGAATAGAGGCCCGCCTCGTCGATGTCATCGAAGAAGGCAAAGAGTGAATAAAAATCCTTCTGCGACAGGGGATCGAACTTGTGGTCGTGGCAGCGGCAGCATTCCATCGTGAGGCCGAGGAAGGCCGTGCCAAACGTCGTCACGCGGTCATTGATGTAGTTGACTCGATACTCCTCTTCGACGGAGCCGCCCTCGCTCTCCTGCTGGTGCAGCCGGTTGAATGCGGTGGCCAAGACCTGCTCATCGGTGGGATCGGGGAGCAGATCGCCGGCCACCTGCCAGAGCGTGAACTGATCCCAGGGCAGATTTTCGTTAAACGCTTTGATCACCCAATCGCGCCACGGCCACATGGTCGGCCGCGGGCGATCGACTTGGAAACCAAAGCTGTCGGAGTAGCGGGCGAGATCCAGCCAGTCAGCGGCCATCCGTTCGCCATACCGCGGGCTCGCCAGAAGCCGGTCGAGCAGTTTGTCGTAGGCATCTGGCGACGTGTCGGCGACGAACGCCTCGACGTCGCCCGGCGTCGGCGGGAGGCCGGTGATGTCGAAGCTGGCGCGACGAATGAGCGTGGTGCGATCGGCCTCGGGCTGACGGGCAAGCCCACGGGCGGCGAGCTTTGCGGCGACAGCTGCATCAATTCCCGCGGCCGCGTTGTCGGCCTCCGGCCTGATTGGCGACACAAACGCCCAATGCGGTTCGTACTTTGCCCCCTCGGCGATCCACCGCTTGAGCGTCGCGACCTGCTCCTGGGAGAGCCGGCCGATCTTGGCCTCGGGTGGAGGCATCACGGTGTCAGGATCATCAGAAACGACCCGCGCGATCAGTTCACTCGCGGCCACATCTTCTGGCACGATCGCCTGCGAACTGCTGTGGAGCTCCTCCGTCGCCGACTCAAAGTTGTCGAGGCGGAGGCCGGCCTGCCGGTTGGCATTGTCGGGGCCATGGCAGGCAAAGCAGTTTTCCGACAGGATCGGGCGGATGTCGTTATTGAAAGAGAGGCGGGTCGGGCTAGGGGGCGGGCTTGGGGCGGCCGCCCAGAGCAGACTTTGGGCGGTGGCAACCAACGCCAGCAGGAAAAAACAGACGTCTTTGGCAGAGCCGCGCACCAAGCAGTTCGAGCAACCCATGGGCCACCATACTGGTCAGGGTTACCCACGTCGCCGATTCGAGGCACTGGCCTCAAATCGCGGACCGCCTTTGCAGCGGTCGATCGGTGGGAATTCAAGATCCTTCGGAGGTTCCCAACATGTAATCCGTAATGATTTTAGCTCTGGCTGCCGAAACAGCCAGCCAAAAACCGTCATCGAACCAGCCGCCACGAAACCAACACCACTCCGATTTTTTGCTCGTAGTTGCGATTTTTGTTGATAGAAAACATTCACGGGCTGCCCATTTGCGGACGTTGTTCCGG
>JAYQOK010000055.1:0-19522 GCA_038144795.1 Candidatus Kuenenia sp.
CCCCTACCCAGCTCGACCTCGACTTCTCGGAGCTTCGGGATGATGACCTCCGCCTGCTCCGCCTTTCCTCGTGGCATTTCTTGCCCTCCCTTGGTTGCGGCCACCCAGGATTCTCGCTCCCGAAGTGGCCTCGTTTAAGGGGGGCAGGTCACAGCCAACGCCAGCCGCGGCTCAAGCCGCTCAAGCGGCATCGCTGGGGCGGACGCAAACACGCGACGGCGACGAGGGGCAGCAGAACGTCTGAATCGATTGCGGAACAGCGAAGCCATGAAAAAAGAACTCTCGGAGAATCAGGAACGGCAAGAAATAGGGCGGCTCTTCGTGCGACGACGCGGGGGCAGCTCACGCTCATCTGGCAAGAACACCCGCTCTCCAAGGCCGGCTGCATGAGCGATGGATCGCCTTGTCGCTAAAAGAATCCAGGACTAAAAAAGGCTTTCGCGACAGCTTGATTCATGCGTTCTTCGGCGTTTGTGGCTTGAATAATCTGCTGCTGATCTGCCAGCCCGGGATCAACCTCCAACTCGCCTTCGAACTCGGCATCCAACTCGGACCAGGTGCCTTCGAGGACCGAGTCGACGTCATCGCTGATTACCGAGATGTCGTCACTGAAGAACACACCTCCCTCACCAGTACCGGTGGCCTCATCCATGAAACTGTCGGTGAGCCATCTTTCGGTGACGGTATCTCCCCCGGCATCCCCAGCCTCGACTGCAGCTGATGCTCCTTCGCTCGCTCCATCCACAACCACGTCGGTCACCTCCGCGTCAGCAACCACGAAGTCCACGACGCCCCCGGTGGCAACGGTGATGATTGCGACGCCGACGAGCGTGCCGACAAATTCCTCAACGGCAAGGGCCCAGGGCGGCTGCGCTTTGATTTCCGCCTCTGTCAACAGTTTGAACTGCGCGCCTGCTGGGGTATCCCCATCAGCGTCCGGGAGATTTTGGCCAGCGGGGGAATCAAGGTATCCCCAATACCCCTCTCCTGCGTTTTGAATCGTCATTGTCCAGGACTGGCCAGAAGTCATCTGGGTGTTCAGCGACGGGCTGATATTTGCCGCCCAATCTTTGTTGTCCCCCGAACCATTTTTCCAGTCAGTGAGGTAGGTGCTGCAATTCTTCCCGACGCACGTTCCGTCAGCCTTCTGGACGTAGAAACTCATTTGACTCGCCGAATCCGGCCCGACATAGGTGATGGTCTTCTGCTGGCCCATTTGCACCGTCACCTGCGCCGTCGTGTAGGTGGCGGGCTGCGTGTCGGTGGCGGTCGATCCGGAAACGGGGTTGTCGGTGAAGTAGAACGTGAGCGGTCCGCCACCCACCCCAATGTTCGACTCATTTCGGATCGTCAGCTGCATCATGTCGACGCCCGTCAGGTTCATCTGCCCGAGGATCACAGAGTCAACCCTGTCGATGGCGATCGTAGGTGCTTTCGTCACCACCGCACTCAAGATGCCGACGTTTTCGTTATTCGGCAGGGTGATGCTCGCCAACTGCCTGCCGCGGAGGTGGTAGCCATAGGCGAAGACATACGCCGGCGTGTCCACGAGGTTCCCCTGCTGATTGATCCGTTCAGGCTGCGTCAGCAGCAGCCATTCTCCGGAAAAGGGCTGGGGGGCGGAGTCGGAACCGTTGTTGGACCAATCGGTAAAGGATTGGGTCCACGTTTCTTGGGTCCCATCAGTAAACGTCAGTATGAACTGCTGTGAAAGCTGGTTGCCGTTGGCTGCCGCACCGGCGAGGTAGAGATAGTCGGACCTTTCGGCATCGACGTTGACCTCGATCGTCTGCCCCTGCGCTTGCACAAAGTTCGATGGCCCGCCGCTCCCCCCCACCTGGTGCTTGCTTGTGGGAATTGGACCGATGGGGAACTCGATCGAGCCGTCGGTGATGGGAGTGCCGTCAATCGGGTCTTGCGTCTCACCGCCGTTGTAATAGGAGTTGTAGTAGTTGCCGTTGCGATCGAAGCCCTGGTGGTTCGCCACTTGCCACGGATGCGTGGTGATGCCAAAGGCGTTGTACGACAGCGGAATTGGTGTGGAGGGGGCTGTGGGCGAGGTCGGGGTGGCTGTCTGTGCTTGCGGTTTCAACAGTTCCAGACGGACACGTACCGCTGTCATGCCGTATTGGACCAAGTGGTCGTATGCAAAACGTCCGTCCTCGCCGATCGTGATTCTCGAGAGTTCATCCCAATGGCCCAGTGAGTTATCCACGAGCGTTGGGGCGTGCTCGATCACGATCGTCGCGCGGTCCCGCACACTGGCATCCACGGTCCCGGCGAAGCGGAGCTTCTCCCCGGGTTGGAAGACCACCCGCATCTGATCGGGCTGCACCTGCCCGTCGACCGTCCCGGGGAACAGGTTTTGAGCCAGCGTCGGATTGTCTGCCAGTTTCGCCTTCTGGTCCGGCGTCAACTTGTTGGATTCGGTCGAGACGAGCGGCATTAGACTTCCGGAGGTGAGGCCCTTCGATGCATCGATGTCGTTCGGAAGCGAATACACCGCCACCTGCGCGAGGTTTTCTTGGCTCCCGCCCAGCACGAAGCTGGATTGGGGTTCATCAATGCTGGTTGGGCTATAGGTGAGCTGGGTTCTCGCCTCCATTCTCAGGGGCATGGCAGAGAAATTGGTCGCGATGTTGTAGTTGATCTGGTCCTTAATGAATTGTTCGAGGAGGGCGTCGTAGTACCGCATCGCGCCCGCACCCGTCTTGGTCGCCCCCCACAACTCGGCCCGCAGAACCCGCCCGTCCACGGAGAGTTCGTGAACGTCAGAGGCCACGTTGTAAAGCAGGACACGGCCGTCTTCTCGGGTGAACTCGATCGAGTAGCGCGTACTGGCGCACCCGCATCCGTCGGCTGGCGCAGCCCAGGTCAGCGTTGTTCCTGTGGCCGCTGCGAACTGAATCTGCGGATTGATAATTCGGCCCGGCACCGTACCCGGCACTGGGGTCGGGGCGGTCACGCCGCCCGCTACAGCCAGCGGGATAATGTCAAACGCTGGAACTACGCCGACGTCACCACTGGACGGCTTCCACCGTACGAGATCGTAAAAGGTAAGGTTGCGGATCGCAGGAGGGTTCTGCAGCGAGGCCGCGTCCATCGCCATCGCGGCACTCGGGATACTCAGCCATGCATTCTGGTCGGCAGACCATCTTTCAAGGGTGCCACTGTACACCTGCGTCACGGTGAAACCCTGGGAGTTACGACCCAGCAAATGCGAGGCCATCAGTTCGATGGGCTGCCCGCTTGCCCCGTCAAGGACGATGGTTTCCTCTCCAATCGGTGATCGCCCGAAGAAAGCGGGGGTCACAACGCCCGTCCCAGCCTCATTGGAGGCCGCTACGGTAAACGAATAGCCATTCCTCGCCGAAAGGCCCGGATAGCTAACCGATTTGCTTGCCGTGACCAGTGTCTGCGTCGATGCACCGGTGGCGGTCGTCGTCGTCATTGTGACCGTGTACGTATAACCGCTGGGATCGTCACTGACTGGGGCATCCCAAGAGACGGTCAGTTCGTTCGCGCCAGTCAGCGTTGCGGCAAGGTTCCGCACGGCCTGCGGCGCGGCCGATGAGCGACCGAGCAGTTTGCTGCCGTCATCCCAGTTGATCATCTCGAAGGCCTGCTGAGCCGCCCCCTCAAAACCAGCCTTCGGTCGCCACTGAATCTTGTCGCCTTGCTGGATCACCCGGCGGCTTAGCAGCAGCATCAACTCCTGCGGATTGCTGCTGGTGGGTTTCGTGGAGACGTCGATCCAGGTTTCTGTGGCGGCATCCCATTTCTCAACCACCGAGCCTTCCGGCACATGCGAAATCACAAAGCTCTTCACATCGTTGCCAACCACCTGCGACTTGCTCATCTCCACGGGGTTGGGCCCGATCGGGGCATTCATCACCAGCGTGGCTGCACGCTCAAGCATTGGCCGCGAGAAGGTATCGCCAGCCAAGGCCAGCCGCGGCTCAAGCCGCTCAAACGGCATCGCCGGGGCGGCAGCACGCACGCGACGGCGACGAGGGGCGACAGGACGGGTAAAGCGATTGCGGAACAGCGAAGCCATGCGGAACAACCCTTTGGATCATTGAACAATCAGAGCCACGTCCGCGAAGACACCTCCACGAATCCACCGAAACTCTACCTTGAAATTACAGCACGGGGTAGGTTTTGGTTCTCGAGCAAAAACCCGTCAAACTGGGCTTTTTCACCGAACGGCGGCTCGAAATTTATGCGGTGGTCGATCTTGTGCGGCTCGTTCAGGATGCAGGACTGTCTGCGAAGGCACTCGAGCAACTCGCGGAAAGCCGCCAGAAGAATTGATCGCTGCCGGCGATCACTCTTCCAAGAAATACCTCTCAAAAAACCCGCGGCGGTTCCCTTCCCAGCGGGCGTACTTGACCATCGCCAGTAATTTCTCGTGGTCGCGGCGGAGTTTGTCGGCCCGTTCAGCCTCATCGGCGAGTGATGGCGGCAGTTCACCGAGCAGGTGAATCTGGCGACGGCCACCCGCCGCGTCGGCACCGCGGGTAATCGTGCCATGGCGTTCAAGCATGAGGATCGCACTCTCAAGCCGGCGATCGCGACGGGCCTGCCGCCCCACGAGCTGTTCGTTGAACCAGTCGAGACCGAAGGCGTTGATCCGCTCGAGGTCATGCTCGAGACCGTGGTAGACGCGGCGGTAGAAATCAGCCTCCGGATTTGCCCAGCGAAGAAACTCCATCAGCATCGGCAGATCATGCTGGTCGTACAGCAGGGTGCAGCAAGACGGCTCACCGTCGCGACCGGCACGGCCAATTTCCTGGTAGTAGCTCTCCAGCGACCCGGGCACTTCGGCATGCGTGACGGTCCGGATATCGGGCTTGTCGATCCCCATGCCGAAGGCATTGGTAGCTAAGATCAGCCGTTCGTCACCCGCGAGAAACGCCTCCTGCATCCGCCTTCGCTCGGAAGCGTTGAGGCCGCCGTGATAGCAGCCGTGCGGCAGCCCCTCTGCTTCGAGAAGCCTGCTGAACCGCTCAAGCGTCTTGATGAGCGTGAAGTACACGATGTGGCTCCCGGACGTGGTTTCCCGCGCGAGCAGGCGTGGCCCCAGGATTTCCTGAAGCCGCCGCAGCTTGTCGTCCTCCCCCCAGACCTCTTCCACGGCGAGAACGAGATTGGGGCGGTCGATGCCCTCGTGGAAGAGTTCCACCTCGTCCAGCCGCAGGCCAAGCTGGTGGATGATATCTTGCTGCACCGCACGGGTGGCGGTCGCCGTGAGAGCGATCGTGGTGGGGCAGCCGAGGAGCTGCCGAATGTCTCCAACCCGCGTATAGTCCGGCCGGAAGTCGTGCCCCCACTGGCTCACGCAGTGGGCCTCATCGATGGCCAGCAACGGGATCGGCCGCCGCCGGATCGCGTCGCGGAAGTCAGCCTTCTGAAACCGCTCCGGCGTGACATAGAGGAGCTTGTAGCTGCCTGCGGCGAGGGCTGCGAGGCGGGCCTGCCGCTCCTGCTTGTCGAGCGATGAGTTGATGAAGCCGGCATCGATACCGCGGCTGGTGAGTGCATCGACCTGATCCTTCATCAGGGCGATCAGCGGACTGAGCACGACGGTAAGGCCACCCCGCATGATCGCCGGCAGCTGATAGCAGAGACTTTTGCCACCGCCGGTCGGCATGAGCACGAGGCTATGGCCACCGGCGAGCGTGCGATCGATGATCGAACGTTGCCGCCCCTGAAAGGCTTCATGGCCAAACACGGTGCGGAGAATCGTCGCAGCAAAATCGGTGGCAGGCGACCCGATAGAGGCATCACTCCTTGCGGATCTGTTCTTTCATCGCCTCGGCAAAGTGCTGGCCGATGGCGCCAAGAATACGAGCTGAACCGAGGTAATGATACTCGGCATTGGAGATGCCTTTCTCAAGCACCTGTCGCTCGCGGGCGGTAAATGCTTTTTCTTCCATGGCAGCTTCCAGCTGCCTTGCAGCCTGAGGATCCAACTGGTCTTTCTTGGCCTGTTGCTTCGCCTGCTGGCGAACCTCTGCCTGCCGTGCCCGGAGATCACCCAGTTCTCGATCCCAGCACTGCTCCGTCAAAACGGCCACCACAGTGTCTTCAAACTCCGGCAATTTACTCGGAGCCGCCATCGCATCTCGAAAGTTTTGGTGCACGGCCTGATACCGCTGCTGTTGTGGAGCATAGTCTCCCGTTGGCCCCCCTACTCCCATCACCCCGATCACAAACGGCAGGTTGGGAGCCTGCAAGTCCCGCCGGACATCACGGATGAAGTGGCTCAGATTCACACTGTAGGCGCGGTAGCCGTTCGGTTTGTCACGGTCGGGATACACGCCTCCATCCACCATGTCGTTCCACCCTTGAAACCACACAAATCCCGAAAGTTTATAGCCCGCCTTTTCGTCATACTCCGGGTAGACCTGACGAATGTCGGCCAAGACCTCCCGCACATGGTCCACCATGAGGCGGTAAAAATGTCCGGTTGCCGCAGCCTTTTCAGCCTGCATGTGATCAATGTTCTTGCCCTGTCTTCGGAGTTGCTCCAACTGGGCATCAAAAAAGACAAACGGCCCGGCACTCGGTGGACGGAAGTCAGTATGAAGACTCTTTCCACCCCACGCAGTTTTGATGATCAAAATCGGTTCCTGGAGGGCCTGCTGAAGGGCAATCCCGAACGTCAACTCCGGACCAATTTTTTGATCATCAGCTCCGTAGCCAGTGGTCAAACGCCCCTGCTTGACACCCTTGGCCGAAAGACACGAGATCCACACGTGTTGATGAAGGATCGGCACCCCGTCGGCTCCTTGAATCGACTCCAGCATCGGTCTGGTCGCTTCCTGCATCGCCAAATGCTCAAGTGTCCGCACATGAGCATGCCCCTCCATGTTGGACTGACCTGCCAGAATAAAAACTTTCAGCGGATGGCTGGCAAACGCAATTGACTGAAATGCACACAGACAACCAATCGCAACCAGAAGACGATGGAAAACAATTGTCATGGTATTTCTTAGCCTAGGCCGGAGTGAAATCAGTGGTTTGTGGTTGATATTATCGAGCAATCACGTTTTGGATGCTGCGCAACTGCGGACCCTCGTTGGCCACTTCTAACGTGGCAATCATTGTCGAAATCACATCGTCATATTTTGACAACGACTTTGCTTCTCGATGCTGGCGAAGTTGCTGCTCAAGATGGCGCAGAGCTGGTAGTTCTTGACGGGCCGCACCGCCATACAAAGCGAGGGCTTCGAGACACTGCCGGATTCGGTCCTGCTTTCCCCAGCGGTCGAGCTCCATCATCGGAATACAGAGTGGCAAACCTTCGGCCACCTGATGTTCAGCCAGCAACTTCAGCCCGCGCATCCGAATACCATCGGCAAACATTTCACCACTGGGTGCCGGTTCCACAATCGCCTTGTAGATAGCCGGCAAAAGGGGTTGCAACTCCTCCCAACTGAGCACTTCATACACCGAACTAAGCGCTCCTCGTGCGCGACCATCCTGGTTTTGTAGTCCAGCTCGCACTGCTGCATACAGCAGTTCTCGATCAATGCCATCGAGCGACCGGCTCAGGAGCCCGGTGACGCCCTCCAGCCTGCCGCGGTGAAAAAGGAGAAACGCCGCATACCGCTGCGTCATGCCACGTGGGTCTTGAGGATTCTCCTCGACAAGGAGTTGGAGCAATTCCGGAGCCGCTGACCGGCCCTCGATGCCCATCGCGGCAAGGGCTTCGCCGGCTTGTATTCGCAGCCAAAGATCATCGTGCGCAAGCATCTGCCGGAGCGCCGGCACAGCTGCGGAGCCACGTTCTCCGAGAGCCTCGAGGGCCGCACAGGCCCCCAGTCGTCCAGCGAGGCTTTCTTCCTCGAGTAGCTGCAAAAGGAGCGGCACAAGATCTCCACCGGCACGTTTCGCCAGCGCGTCCGCCGCATACTGACGAACCACAGGCGACCAACTACCAAGATTTTTCAGGAGTTCTTCCTTGGACCGCTGCTCATAGGACTTGCCTTTGTCAGTGGGCATATAGCCCTTGCCGTCCATGATCAAACTGGCCGCCTCGGAAGCATCGACCTGATCTGCCACGCTTGGCAAGCGGCCCGTCAGTCGCAGCTGCTTGAGGGGAAACGCATAGGCCAACAGAAAGGCTCCTGTGCTGTCCCATGTTTCATACGATGTCTTCTCTCCCGGCTGGCCCGGATATGGAAATTGCCCATCGTGCCCGCGGGCCAAGTCAAAATACCAACCATATTCCTTGAGCCATGCTCCCGTGGCCTGCGGACCGCTACGGGCAACGCCCGGCAACGCCCACAGCAGGTTGAAGTAATTGCCTGTATGACCGGTGTCACGGGCTGGCCCATGGCAGGCGGTGCTCATCCGACTGAAAAAGGTGGCGGCTTCCCTGTCACCCGTGATATCGAACAGAACTGCACCCATGCCACACTTGCCATTGTCGTCATGCGTCTCCAGCCAGGGATGATGGTCGCCATATGGGATCGCTCCCTTGCCTACGTAAAATCTCAACCACCGCACGCTCCGTTGGATAGCGCGATCAACGTCGGTTGACATCACCCCGGCCTCTCGCGCCAGACACAACGCGATCGTCAAACTCAATCCTGGGGAATTCATGGCCCCATAGCCATACAGCCCGCCGGTCTCCGGGTTGGCAAACCTGTGGCCCCATGAACCAACCGCACTCTGTCCACGAGCGATCTGCACTGCCAGCCGTTCCATTCCGGAGAAGACAGTCTCGTCTCCCGTAGCAATGATGTACTCCGCCAAAAACATGGTGACGTAACCGTACCACCATGAATGGAATCCTTGGTCGGCAGGAATGGAAAAGTTCGCTGCCCAATGAGCCTCTTCGGCGACCAGTGGCAGATACGATGCATCGCCGCTGGCCAGCAGGGCGAGGGCATTGAGTGAGCGTTCGATAGGATTTCCTCGTCGGGAGTCGGCCTGCATTCTCTGGGCCAATCTGGCACAACCCTCGGTGAGAATGCGCGCTGACTTTGGACAGTCATAGGGAGCGGTTGAGCCGTACTGGCCAAGTACCGGCAACACCAGGACGACCTCTCGCTCGACTCCCTGTCGCCAGCACAGCAAGCGCAGGCGACCGTCAGTTCCTTCCGCCGCAGTCAGTGCTTGGCCAAAGGCCAACCGGGGGTCGCCCTGGAAGTGAACACCGTCAACTCCGAGGATCACATCGCCCACGCTGCACTGGGCTGCCGCAGGAGACATTGCAGCGACGTCAGTGATGACAATTTGCCGAGCAGCGGTCGTTTCAAGCTTCCAGGCATACATCCACCCGCGCAGGCCAGTGCTCCCCAAGACCCAATCAAGCTTTTCCAGTTCAGTCGGAATGCGATCACCGCGGGTGAAGTCTGGAATCGCGGGTGGTGGCTCTGCGGCCTCGACCAAGAATGGGCTCAACAGTCCCCCAGTCACAATCAGGAAAAGTGGGGTGAGCCACCGTAGCAATCGCATCGATTGAAGCATCTCGAAAAATCTCCCCCATCCCTCGATGGTCATTTCCGACATGATATCTCACCAGGGGCTTCAGTCATGGTGATGGAAAGTGGCTGCCGTCTCCAGAAACACGACACACGACGGGTTGCCCACCGGCACAAAATCTCCGGTACATTCCAGCATTCCACTGGCAGTGTCGATCACAAAACTCGTCACGTTGTCGCTCCGCTGGTTGCAGCAGTAGAGAAATCGGCCGGATGGATCGATGGAGAAACTGCGGGGATAGTTTCCCCGGCTCCATTCTTCACCTTGATAGGCAAGCCTCCCATCCTCGGCGACTGAAAAGACGGCAATGCTGTCGTGGAGACGGTTGCCGGCATAGACATGTCGGCCGTTCGCAGAGACCAAGATCTCCGAGCAGAAGGTGCTGCCAGCAAAGCCCTTGGGAAGCGTGCTCCAGGCCCCCCGCTGCGTGAGCCTGCCCGAAGCGGCCTCGAAATCGAAGAGAACGACCGTTGCGCCTTCCTCCTGAATGGAATAGAACCAGCGGCCATTCGGATGAAGGTCGAAGTGCCGCGGCCCATCGCCCGGAGGCAACGCAACCGGAGGCACAACTGCGGGCTCGAGTGTTCCGGCCTTCTCATCAAAGGCCCAGACGAAGATGCGATCCAGCCCCAGATCAACGTGAAACACAAATCGGCCGTCCGGGGATGCCTCAATCATATGGGCATGCGTGCGGTCATGCCCACTGACAGCAAAACTGCCCGGCGGCGCACTCGTCGCCGTTGTCGGCCCGATTTCTCCGTCGGGAGCCTCGACGTCGGTCGCACGCATCAACTTGCCATCTTCGTCAATCGGAACAACAGCGACTGCACCACCAAAGTAGTTGGCCACCAGCAGGTGCCGGCCATGTGGATGCAGACTCACGTAGGTTGGGCCGGCGGCACCGGACGGCACGCTATTGAGCATCGTAAGCAAGCCTGTCTCACGATCGATCGCGTAACTACTGACAGTTCCCTCCCCATCTTCGCCCACGCGATCAGTCTCATTGGCTGAATACATCCGCATGCGGCGGGCATCGATCACGAGGCTGCTCGGGCTGGTGCCGAGGTCGAAGGTGCCGATGCTCTGGAGTGCCCCTGTCGTCCGATCCACCCGAAAGCAGTGAATACCACGACCGTTGCCCGGCGGGCGATCGACCTGTGTGGGCGGCACGTCTCCCAACGGCGAACTGAACGTGCCAACATATGCGAACAGTGGCGGCTCAGCACCTAGCCCAGACTCGTCAGCCACCGTAGGTCGACTCGTGAACGCCGACAGCATGAGCCCAGTCCCAACACACCATGTCATCGCTCTCATGCTACCAATCATGTTTCTTCCTCCCATCCACGACCGAATGTTGTCGTGGGGCGATTTGGCAAGTAGACCTCCGCTGCGTTCCGCTGTCACCCACCCCATTCCGCCGTCAAGCCATGCCTGTATACGGAAATTTCCCCCCGGCCTGGAGACAGGTTGCAGGCAGTATCGATCACGGCCGCCACAGCTACGACGGGTTTGTCGCCTGGACGCGGCACAACGAAGCCGGCTCAATACAGCCAGACCTGGAGGCGATCCCGGCGGCGGTAGGCAGGCTGAGGCGTGAACCGCGGCACGCGTGCCAGCGACCGCACCTCGGCGGCCCGTGAGCCAAGACGAGCCCACTCGATAAAACTTGCTGGTTCGACGCGGGGCGCCGCACCATAAACCCATGCATCGCAGGCGCGATGCCAAAGCGTGTCGAGACAGCGGCGGCGAACATGCATCGCATCGAGGCCGTACCAGTCACCCGGTTGCTCAAGCACAGTCGCGTTATATTCGGCGGCGACAGCCACGACTTCCGTGTCGAGTCGCTCAACCGCATCTTTCAAGGCATCCAGCGACAGTTGGCAGCCCGGCACATAGAGCGTTCGCAGCGCCCGATACTGGAGCCGCCTGACGCGGGCCACGCTCGCCAGCGGCAGCCTTGTGACGGCAATCGTTGCCCCCAGCGTGGAGAGTCTGGCCAGACTCTCCCGCACCCAATCCGTCACCTGCTCGACCGAGAATCCATAGAGAAGGTCGTTCCCAATATCGGTGACGAGGGCCTGCGCCGGCCGCCCGTGACCGACGTACTCGCGATCGAGGGCCCGCCAAAGACCGCACCCAAGGATTGACGGCAGCCGTCGCATCAAGACGCGACTGTTGGCACCGTACGACCGGCCATGACCAGCCGCTACAAAAAGATCGACCGGGCCCGGCTGCCGTGCTCTCACCACCGCCACCAACTGAGCCAGACCACGCGAGACGTTGCTTGCCCCAAGCACCACGACTGTTGCACCCGCCGAACCATCGCTCTCCACGCCACCGCGCTGCATCCGGCCACTCACCGCCACCGCCCTCCACCGGAGAGCGTCTGATAACAAGACACGGCAAGCATCGCGAACATGATGCCGAGGTAAGGCTCGCCGCGGGTATAAGCAAGCCAGGCCAACACGCCCCCCACGCCTGTGCCGAGAATGTTGGCAATGCGACTGGCATCGGGCACCCCAACCGTGAGCAGCCCCTCGCGGACCATCTGCCCGCCATCAAGCGGCGGTACCGGCATGAGATTCAACAGCGGCCAGAAGATGTTCACCTGCAACAGGAAGTAGACGATCGCAAAGAGCAACGGCGATTCGATCCGGTTGCCATCATAGAGACCCATCGCACTACCGATCGCCTGAATCGGAAATGGCACGGCATACCCGGCCATTTTGAGCACTGCGATGAGCAGGGCAACAAACATGATCTGGGCAAACGGCCCGGCGGCCGACACGAGAAACTGCTGCGGCGGCAGCTGGGCACCGCGGCGACCCCAGACGGTCGGCACTGTGAGGCCGCCAAAGTGATAGAGCACCACCTGCGTCGCCTGCCCGAAGAAGCGGTAGACGAGGGCATGGCCCATCTCGTGAATGAGAATCGAGATGAAGACCGCACCAATCCACAACACAAGATAACGAAGCAGCGCGCGCTGGTCTCCGGCCGCAAAGGCCTGACTGATCCCCCAGCCGAGCAGCGCCGCTGCCAGCCAAAACCAGATCGAAACGCGGACGGAAATCCCGGCGAGCGAAAATTTCAGGTCGGCAGGCGTCGGCTGCGGTTCGGCGAGAAGCATTTCTTTATTATGCCGCCCAAGTAGCCGGATGCACTAGCGAATTGGGGAACGCGGCCGACGCCCCGGGCGAGGTGGGCGAAGCCGCAACAGACTGCAGGTCATCGTTGAGGGGCAGTAAAATTCCTCATCTTCAACCCACCAAAATGTTGATATTTGGATAATTCGCTGACTAAATTCTAGACATTCAGTGCTCTTTCTCCGTGCTATGGAGCTTCTCCTGTGGGATTCCTGTATTCAACTTTTCGAAGAAGGTTTCGCCTCTCCGCGGGAAACGCTCGGCGATACGTTCGGCGGCCCAATCTGCTTCGCGGTGAGCCGCTGGAGCCGCGGCAGTGCCTATCCGCTGATGGCCTTCCCGGCGGTATCTACGAGGCCGGCAATCTGAATCAGGCAGATATCGCCATGCTGGCCGACGTGGCTCGCGCCCGCTACGGTGTCGATGGGGAGGGCATCAAGATTGGCATCCTCTCGGTTAGTTTCAACAACCTCGGGGGTGCAGACTACGACATCGCCCATGGCACGCTTCCTGATCGGGTGCAGGTTCTGCATGACAACCTTGCGTCAAACGAAAGTGACGAAGGACGGGCGATGGCGCAGTTGGTGCACGCGATTGCCCCGGCTGCAGAGCTCTCCTTCTCAGCCGGTTGGGACAGTAGCCTGCCTAAAACTCCGCAAAATCTCTTGGTCACGTGGCAGGACCAGTTTGCGAAGCGGATTGGAGAGCTTGTTGAAGCAGGCTGCACCATCATCGTTGACGATCTGGGCATTCCTTTGGAGCCGTGGTTTCAAGATGGCCCGATCAGTCGGGCGATTGATGAAGCAGTGCGTCGAGGCACGACTTACTTTGTCTCTGCTTCCAATGACAGCAACTTCAGTTACGAGTCGACATTTCACCCTGTCGCACCCCCGGCTGAGCTATTGAATCATCAGGACTTCGCCGGGCGATCCCTGCAATTCCATGATTTTGATCCCGGTGATGCCGTCGAAGTATTTCAACGGATCACACTTCCCAGCGGCGCGAAATTAGACGAACCATTTGTCATCCAGTGGGATCAGCCTTGGGGCCAGAACAACAGCACTGTTGAAGCCTGGTTCTTTGATCAGAATAAAACCCCAATCGGGAAGGCAGTGAGCGATCCCGCATATCCCGCTGCCATTCGTTTGTTTGTTGAAACACCTAATCCCGCCGGTGGAACGAATCTTCCCGCGATCGGCAGCGACTTCTACCTGGCATTCACGCACGTCCTCGATGGATCCGAGCCACCGGGTTTCCTCAAGTGGATTGCCTCGCTCGATGGACCCGGCACTCTGAATGGCACCAGGGAAAACGGCAGCGTTGAGTTTACAACGTTCGGTGCAGGCACAGCAGTCGGCCACTTCAACTCGTTGCTCGGCGCATCGGTCGGCGCTGCGCCCTACTGGGAGACGCCTGCGTACGGTGAGGCGACACCACAGCTCACGGCGTTCAGTTCATGGGGCGGCACACCCATTTTCTTTGATGCCTCGGGCAGGCGGCTTGAATCACCGGACTATCGTTCCCAGCCACGGTTCGTCGCCCCCCAGGACGTGGACACGACGTTTTTCCCCGGGCCCGACACGGATACCGACCTGGATAGGTTGCCGAACTTTTCTGGCACGTCTGCAGCAGCGCCCAACGCAGCGGCCGTGGCAGCACTCATGCTGCAGCTTGATCCGAGTCTGACGCCGACAGAAATCTATCGAATCCTTGCGAGCACCGCGGTGTCGATGCCTTCTCCCTATTACGCGCCGCAGGGAGTTTCGGAAAGCTACAACTTTGCCACTGGGGCGGGCATGATCCATGCCGAGCGGGCCCTTGCTGAGGTTGCAGGGCTCGCCATCCGAGGAACCGTGTTTGAGGACTTCGACCGAAACGGTGTTCAGTCGGGTGACGAGCTGCCACTCGCCGGGGTGAAAGTCTTTCTCGATAGCAACGGAAACGGCATCCGCGATCAGGCTCCATCGCCGGGTTCTGGGGTGTCATTCGTCAAGTTTGAAGCTGTCGCTCCCACGCCGGTGAGGGAAGCAGAACGGGTTGCCAACCCGAATCGACAGCTCACCGACCAGCAGGCGGATAGCTATCTCACATGGCCCGCTAAGGCCTACGGCGGCGTTGATGTCACGGCAATGCCTGGTACTGTGACCGACCTTGAGGTCAGCTTCACACTTCGGCCGGGTTCCACGGCGGAGACAGGTGCTATCTTCTTCGTAACGTTAGTCAATCCAGCCGGCATCCGCGTGCCTCTTGTCGGTACCACGCTCAACGGTGGCACCTTTTGGAACCCCCGCACACAGCCCCCAGGTCCAACAATGCTGTTTGGCACCGACCCCCAAACAGTGAACATCTCATCAAGTTCATCCCTTGTGAACCTTGCTGCCTTTTCCACCATGCCGGCCAATGGGGAATGGTATCTCGAGGTGATGAACCCCGATCCGAGCCGGACCTACACGCTTGAAAATTGGTCGCTTTCATTGCGGACAGCCGAGCAAAGCATCACGACCGACAACGATGGCAACTACGTCTTTCCCAGCCAGGTGCTCTCGCTGGCGTCAGGCGTGGGGAGTTTTCTCCCTACCATCGAACTCCCTGACAGCCGCCGCCTGACAGCCGGCCTCCCAGCCAGGCCGATCGAACTCCGCGTCGGAGAAAACAAGACCGCCAACTTTTCTATCTCATTGCCACTCATTGAACGACCTCACCTCCAGCGATCAGCAACGCTCCGGATTGCTGGCAACATCTTGGGGCCACAGCCTGTGTCTTTTTCGTGGGCCGATCTTTCGGCGTCGTTGCTTGTATCCTCTTCTGGGATGCGGCTCTTTGTCACAGCAGTTAGCGGACGGGTGGAAAAATTAATCGATGGCCAATGGACGAATGTCGGCAGCCCACCAGATAGTGGCTCACCTCGTGAGCTAATGAGGCTCCTGGCACTCCGCATGATCAAGCCCGGTGACCAGCTCCGCTGGTTGCCGCCGGCGCAGGCATCGGTTGCCTCATCGGCATTCTCTGTCATTGGCTGGGACGGGCTCGCGCTGTCTGACTCAGACAGTACTATTTACTTCGAATCCATTTCTGGTTCGGAAACCTAAAGAATACGGAAAAGAGCTGCGTGCTCTGTTGTCCGAGCGGGCTTTACCCGTCCTTTCCTTATTACGCTGCCTGAGCGGCCGGATGTACTCGCTGCTCGTGGGAACCAGCCATCTGGCCGCCATTCGCAATCGCCAGCACAGTCTCGGCAGCCCGTGCAGCTGAGCCCGGCCGCGCTACCTCAGCGGCGAGTGCGTCGAGGCGTGCTACCACTCGATCGCAAACCCGCGAATCAGTAAGCCATTCGATTACGTGCCCAGCTGCCGTAGAGGCCGGATCTTCAACGGAAAGATATTCCGGGAAGACCATTTCCGGATCGACCGGAGGCACGCCACCAAGTGGCCGCAACACCGGCCGCGGCGGCCCGATCGGCTCGCGACTCACCAACAGATTGACCAGCGTGATAAACCGGGCCCGTCGAAACCAGCTCTGCACCACATAGGCCAGGCTGCTGATCCGATACACAATCACGGTGGGCACCCGCGCCGCCAACAGTTCCAGTGACACCGAGCCACTCACGGCGATCGCCGCCCGGGCTTCCGCGATCAGGCTGCGGGTGCGGCCGGCTTCGATCGCCACGTCGAGCCCACCGAGTTCGCCCTGCATGCCCCTGAGCACCTCGCGGGCCCGCGCGGCGTGTCGCTCGTGCAACGCCCCCACCACGAGCCGTACTGCGGGCACGCGTTCCTTCACCACGGCCGCAGCCCGCAGGATCGAAGCCAGATTGCCCTCGATCTCCTGACCCCGGGAGCCGGGGAGGAGCAGCACCAGCGGCTGGTCTTCTCTGGCCAGAGCCTGCTGAGGCGGCTCAAGCGACTGAAGCTCATCGAAGAATGGATGGCCGACCAGCGTGCTCGTGATGCCCTCCGCCAAAAACCAATCATGCTCGAAGGGGAGCACCGAAAGCACATGGTCGATGAGCCGCTTCATCTTCTTCTTTCGCCAGCTTGCCCAGGCCCAGATTTGCGGCGGGCAATAGAAGACGACCGGGATCCCATGCCGCTTGGCTCGCCAGGCGAGCCACCAATGGAAGCCTGGAAAATCGACCATCACGCAGACATCGGGCCGAGCGTCAAGAAAACTCCGCTCGGCCCGCCGCGCCAGATCGACAAAGCGGTGAATGTTGAGCAGCACCCGCAGAAACCACATCACCGCCAGCTGCGTCATGTCGGCCACGAGGGTGCAGCCCTCGGCCGCCATGCAAGGCCCGCCGAGCCCAACACACTCCACGTCAGGCCGCTGCGCTCGAATCGCGCGGACCAACAGCGCCGCATGATGATCACCCGAAGGCTCGCCGGCTGAAACAAAGACGCGCATGAAAATACTCCGCGAAGCCCGCAGGCCCCGCGGAGTATTTCACGTTTCGATCACCGGCCCTAGGCCAGTTCCAAGCCTATTTCGCAGCGGGAGCGAAGCCCTTTTCGATCTTGCCAAAGACCAGATTGACCTGCTCTTCGGGCGACGCCTTCTCCACCTTGCCCTTGCAGTTGTTGCAGCAGAAGCCGACCTCGACACCACCGATCGCGACTTCGGTGCCAGCCTTCACCGGCCCACCGCTGAACGGGCAGGCTTTCTGCACAAGCTGCCCCGTGCTCACCATCTGCTGATGGGCCTTGGCGGCAAACTTCGCCGAGTCGGCCTTGAAGGCCTTCTCACAGTTACCACAGCAGAAGTAGACCTGCCCGCCATCAAAGGATACGTGCTTCTCGGGATTGCAGTTCTTGCCCGACACGGGGCAGGCGGCATCCTTGGGATTCTTGACGGCGGCCGAAGCGGCCGCGGCGGAAAAACAGACGGCCAGCAGGGCCGCGGAGTAGACGAAACGATTGATCATGATCAACGCCTCCAGGCGAGAGGAAAGAAAATCGGACAACTACAGCTCGTAAGAATAGGTGAGCGGCAGGCCGGCAGCAACATTTCTTTGCGGTGATGACTCAGGCCCCGCGCCGTGGCTCTGGCAGCCCGATTGCCAAGGCCGCACCAGCCCCGATCACAGCCGCTCCAGCGATGAAAACAGGGCGAAATCCGATCAAATCTACCGCCATGCCCAGCAGCGGGGAAACCACAAATGGCACCGCCAGCGCCGCTCCCACGAGGCTCACATACCGCGGATGCTCGGCTGCCCGCGGCGCAAGCTCCAGGGCGTAGTTCGAGAAAATCTTAAGCGAGATCGGATTGAGTCCCAATGGTAGATAGACGAGCCAAAAGAGTTCGTTCGCTGTGCCATGCGGCATCATCGACAGTACGCTCACGATCAGCGGCGTGAGGCTCGAGAGCGCGACCAGCCAGACGAGCACGATTCGCGTGCCCCGCCAATCGGCCACCGGCCCCGCCACCAGGCTGGCGATGCCCGTGGCCACGTTTTGCGCGACGACCCACGTCAGTAGGCTGCCGATCGGACTGCCGAGGCGATCGCGGGCAAAGGCCTGGTAGTGGGGAAAGAGCATCAGCACCGCGGAGAAGCAGGCCGCCACGAGGCACAGCCGCACGAGCGACCGGTCGTGGGCGAGTAGCAGCTGCCAATCATTCCACCCGGCGACTGCCTGCCGCCACCATGTCGGGCGATCGGCGCGACAACTCCGTTCAGCATGATCCATATCAAGATCACCTGCGGGCTCGACCAAGAAGGCGGGCACGATCGCGCCGGCGGCGAAGCAGGCAGCAGTCACCCCGAAGATCGATGCGAATCCGTCGACAGCCTCAAGCCACGGCCCGAGGAGAAATACGGCAGCCAGAATCGCGACCACGCTGCCGATGGTAACGCTCACCACCATCAGCCGCCCCCGGCGGGAAGGAGCAATCAGCTTTCCCTGCAGGGAGGCCGCGACGAGCTGGTTCAGCCCGTTGGACGCCGAAAACAATCCATAGATCCCCAGAAACAGACCGGCGAGCAGGTGAGGCCACCGGGCCTGCAGTGGCGGCCACAGCACCGCCAACACCGCAAAGCACATCGCCATCAACAGCGTGGTGCCCATCAGCACCCACTTCTGACTCGCCATCCGCCCCAGTGGTCCGGCAGCCGCCAGCGGCGGCAGGCTCTGCCCCGCCCGGTTCAAGACCGGCAACAGCCCACGCAATAGACCGGAGTCGGCGACCGTATCGAGCACGGCCGGCATGATCACCGTCTCCGTCTTGAAGATCCATCCCACGCGGACCACCACTTGGTAGACCACGAAACAGAGCAGGTTGCGGGTTTCCCACCGGGCGGCTGCTTCCACACCGCTCCCGGCCTCGTTGCATGAGATCTCAGTGGGGGTAGGATGCTGCCTCTGACCAGCGTTCATGACTCCCGCAGCATGAGGTGTTGAGATGTGTTTTTCTATGTGCAAGCGTTCTGGGCGAAGCGTGCCTCGTTTGGCAGGGATCGTCACGGGCTCCATAACCTGGGCAGCGTTGGTCGTTACGACAGCAGCATCCGCCGCCGATGTCGCCACCCATCTGGTTTGGTTTGGCACCTACACCAACCAGAAGACTGGCAGCGAGGGCATTTACGTGTCACGATTTGACACTGGGAGTGGTGCACTTTCCCCACCCGAGTTGGCTGTGGCCGCCAAAAGCCCCTCCTTCCTCGCCCTCCACCCCACGCTCCCGGTGCTCTACGCGGTCTCCGAAGCGCCCGGCCCGGATGGGAAGCCGGCCGGTGCCATCATGGCCTATTCAATCGAAGAAGCGACCGGTCGCCTTACGTTGCTTAACCATCAGTCGTCGGGCGGCAGTGGCCCCTGTCATCTCTCCGTGATTATCTTAAACACAAAACCGAGCACACGAGCCGCCAGAGCCTCAGGGGAGGGGGC
>JAYQOK010000056.1:0-19340 GCA_038144795.1 Candidatus Kuenenia sp.
GCCGGGCCCCGGCGCCACCAGCCCCATCACGCGGCCATCAGAGACCAGCGCATGACGTTCAATGGCCACGGCCTCCGCACCGGCGAGCCAGGCCTGCCGCGAATTGGCGAGCATCGCCAGCCGTCGCGCCACCTCGACCGGATCGGAGATGCGAAACACCGCGGCCGTGTCGCCCCCGCCCACCTTCACACCCACATCGGGCCCCTGCAGCCGAGCGAAGGCGTCTTCGTCGGTGACATCGTCGCCGAGATACATGACGGCACTAGCGCCCACGCGATGCCGCAGGGTGTCGACGGCATCCCCCTTCGACGTGTGCACGACGGCAAGTTCAAGCACCTTCTTGCCCCGCTTCACGTGCACCTCGTCCCAGGTCGCCGGCCCGGCGAGCAGTTCGGCCACCGCCGCATCACCGGTCGCCGCAGCGGCGCTGCGATAGTGAAAGGCGATCGAGGCCGGCTTGGGCTCCACATGGAAGCCGGCGGCCGTCTCGGCGATCCGGTGCATTTCATCGAGCACCCGTTGCCGCAGCCCGATCTGGGCGGGAGAGAGATTGCGGACGAAGTCCTGATCAAACTCGCTCCCATGCGACCCGACGAGCATCACCGGCCCGGAGAGTTCGCTCAGCTCGGCAAGGTCGGAAAGCGAGCGGCCGGAGATCACGGCCACATGGGTGCCCGGCAGTGAGGCGAGCATCCGCACCGCCACGAGCGCCTCGCGGAGGGGCCTCGCGTCGGCGGGGTTTTCTACGATCGGAGCGAGGGTGCCGTCATAGTCGGTGGCCACCAGCAAGACTGGCGTGCGGGCGATCGCTTCGATGGCCCACTGAAGCGGGTCGGGAGCGGCATGACACGAAGGGGCGGGGGCGTTTGTGCCAGTCAACGAGGTCCTCCTGTTGCCAAGGGAGCCGCCTGATCAACGGCTCCGAGAAAATCTGCCGCCCAGTCATAAACCGTGCGCCGCCGAATCCGCTGTCGCAGGCTTCGCATCCGCCGCGTTCGTTCCGCCTTGGGCATCACGATCGCCTGCTCGAAGGCCGCCGCCATGCCGTCGACATCGTGGGGATTCACGAGAATCGCTCGGTCGAGTTCGGCTGCCGCCCCGGTGAATTCCGAGAGCACGAGCGCCCCGGAGTCGTCGAGCCGGCTGGCGCAGTATTCCTTCGCCACCAGATTCATGCCGTCGCGGATCGGTGTCACAAGCATCACGTCGGCCGCCAGGTAGTGGGCCACGAGTTCGTCGAGCGGGAGGTTGCGGCGGAGATAGTGCACCGGGCTTGCGCCCACCTCGCCAAACTCACCGTTGATCTGCCCCACCAGCTTTTCGACGCGGTTGCGGATTTCGACATACTCATCGACGCTTTCGCGGGAGGGCACGCTGATCTGAATCAGCATGATGTCGTTGACATCGTGGCGGCCGGAGGCGAGCAGCTCGCGGAAGGCCCGAAGACGATTGTCGATGCCCTTGGTGTAGTCGAGGCGATCGACGCCCAAAAGCACCGTGCGGCCCGGCCCCACCTCCTCGCGAATCTCGCGGGCCTTGGCCACGATCGCCGGATCGGCTGCCAGCGATTCGATCCGATCGACGTCGATCGAGATCGGAAACTCGCGGGCCTCCACATGGCGGCCATCGACCGTGATCGCATGGCCGACGCCACGGTGGGGCGTGAAGCGGTTGACGAGGCGGACGAAGTTTTGGGCTCCCACTTTCGTCTGGAAGCCGACCACATCGGCTCCTAGCAGGCCCTCGAGAATCCGCTGCCGCCAGGGAAGCTGGGCGAAGAGCTCCTGGGGTGGAAACGGAATATGGAGAAAAAACCCGATGCGGAGATCGGGCCGCATCTCCCGCAGCATGCCAGGCACCAGTTGCAGGTGGTAGTCCTGCACGAGCACGCGAGCATGGTCGGCCGCATGCCGGGCAGCCATCTCGGCGAACCGCCGATTCACTGCGACATATGACCGCCACCAGTGCCGATGAAACTGCGGCGTCTGGCAGGCGTCGTGGTAGAGCGGCCAGAGAGTGCTGTTGGAAAAGCCCTCGTAGTAGTCCCGCACCTCTTCGGGGGAGATCGGCACCGGCACGGCGGAAAGGCCGTCGTGCAGGAAGGGCTCGGTGCCGGCCTCGGCGATGCCGGCCCAGCCGATCCAAATGCCGGTGTTTTCCCGCAGGATCGGCATCAACGCAGAAACCAGCCCACCAGGGCTCGTCTCCCAGGCCGCCGTGGGGCTCGACCGATGCACCGGGAGCCGATTGGCTACCACGACGAGATCACTTTGAATGGCCTCCGCCATGCAGATTCTCCGGAGTGCGCATGAACTAACTACGGAGCATCATACCGCATCAGCGCGATCGAGGCGACCGGCTCGGGGGCCACGAGCCTCATCCCCGTGATTCGAGATGCGACACGCCTGCTGCGACGCTGGCTACGACACGAGCGCTGCGTGCGCGCGGGCGACCGCGTCATCAACGTCGGCCTCGCTCTCAGCTTCTGCGACGACCCGCACGATCGGCTCGGTGTTGCTGCCGCGAACGAGCAGCCAGCCGCCTTGCCAATCGAGCCGCAGGCCATCGAGCCGACTCGCCGTCGCGTCGGAAAAGGCCCGCTCGATCCGCCCGATGGCCGCAGTGAGCGCGGGCCCGCGGAGGTCGGGTGTGAGATCGATCTTCGTCTTCTTCATCACGAGCTGTGGCAATGCATCGGCGAGCGTGGCGAGCGGCGTGAGCGATTCGTCCGCGCACATCCGATCGAGCACCATCGCCATCGCGGAGAAGCTGTCGCGAACGAGGCCCACGCGGGAATCGATAACGCCCCCATTGCCCTCGCCGCCGAGCATGGCCCCGATGGCCAGCATCCGATCGACCACATTCGCCTCGCCGACAGCCGCCATCTCGCAGGCCACGCCATGCCGCGCCGCGATCCGTGCCGCCATCATGCTCGTTGAACAGTTGATCACAATCGGGCCGGGCGTCTGCGCGAGCACATGGTCGACCACAATCGCGAGGGTGCACTCCTCGCCGATGTAGCGACCGTCGGCCGTGGCGATCGCCAGGCGATCGGCATCGGGATCCTGAAAGAAGCCCACGTGGGCTTTGGCAGCGGCGATCTTCGGCAGGAGGCCGGCGAGGTTAGCGGCGGTCGGCTCGGGCTCGTGCTCGAAGCGGCCGTCGGGCGTCGCCCCTTCGATGATCACCTCGCAGCCGAGATGCTCGAGGAGGGGCCGGGCCACGCGGCTGCCGGCGCCGTGACCGCTGTCGAGCCACACCCGCGGCCGGTGGCGACGGATGGCCTCGACATTGACCGTGGCGGCGACGAGTTGCACGTGGGCCGCCGTGCCATCGACCTCGCGAAGCGTTCCTGAAGTCGCGGCGGCAGCCGGCGTAGAAGCCACGGCCTCAAACCGCTCCTTCACGACCGCCCCAGCGGCGGCCGGGAGCACCCGCCCGGCGTGCGAAAAGAGTTTGAGGCCGTTGTATTTCGCCGGGTTGTGGCTGGCCGAGATCTGGATGCCGCCGGCGGCGCGTTCCTCGCGAACCACGATGCCGACCGTCGGCGTGGCGGCCACGCCGCAGTCGAGCACGTCGCGGCCGAGCCCGCGGAGGGTGTCGGCAATCGCCGCGGCCAGCTGCGGCCCCGACTCACGGCCATCGCGGCCGATCACGATCGGACCGGGGGGCAGGCCGGCGGCGAAAGCCGCAGCGTACCGGGCCGCCACGTCGGCAGTGAGTGACGAGCCCATCACGCCGCGGAGTCCCGAAACACTCACGATCAACGGGTCATCCATAGACGATCTCATTTAGGGCCAAGCGATCGCAGCGGAGCTCGGTTCGCGCCGTCGTGGGCGGAGTATAAAACGATCGCTGGTTTCACCCCAACCGCACCTCCTTCTTGGAATGGAAAGCGTTTCCAATGACCACTGCCCCGCATGCCACGCGTCTTGAAGCTGTGGCCGCCGCCCACCGGGCCGGCCGCATCACCGACCACTCGGCAGCCACGATGCGGGCCTGGCTGACCGAGCCCCGCTATGTGGAGTTTGCCGACGAACTGGCCGCGTTGATCGATGCCGCGATCGCGGACGGGGCGGCCTGGAAGCCACTCGACGACGCCTACTGGACCGTGATCCCGTTTGGCACCGGCGGCCGCCGCGGCAGGATGTTTCCGGTCGGCTCCAACGCCATCAACGACCGCACGATTGGGGAGAGCGCGCAGGGCCTTGCCGACTACGTTCGAAGCGTGATGCCGGCCGGCGAAACTCCCACCTGCGCGATCGCCTACGACACGCGGCATCGCTCCGAACACTTCGCCCGCCTCTGCACCGAGGTGCTGCTGGCCGCTGGCTTCAAGGTGTTTTTCCTCCGCGGGTTTCGTAGCACGCCGGAGCTCTCGTTTGCCGTGCGGCACACGCAGGCCACCTGCGGCATCATGGTGACCGCGAGCCACAACCCGCCGAGTGACAATGCTGTGAAGGTCTACTGGGCCGGAGGCGTGCAGGTGCTGCCGCCGCACGACAAGGGGATCATCGACCGCGTGATGCAGGTCGACACGATTCATCGCGAGTCGTTCGAGGCGGGTGTGGCCAGCGGCCGCGTAGTGTATGTCGAAGAGGAGATCGATCCTGCCTTCGTGGCGGCCGTGCTCGAGCAGGCAACGCCGGGGCCGCGCGACCTCTCCGTTCTTTACACACCGCTGCATGGGGTGGGGGCGACTGCTGTCGTGCCGGTGCTGGTCGGCGCAGGCTTTCAGCAGGTGCGGCTCTACGGCCCGCAGGAAAAGCCCGATGGCGACTTTCCCAATGTGCCCGGGCATGTGGCCAATCCCGAGAATCCGGCCGTGCTCTCCGGGCCGATCGAGGAGGCGATGGCCCGGGGGGATGATCTCGTGATGGCGAGCGATCCCGACTGCGACCGGCTCGGCGCGGCGGCGCCGCTCACGCGGGCTGCCGCCAGCGGCTGGCAGACGTTCACCGGTAACCAGCTCTGCGGCCTGCTCTGCGAACAGGCGATTGCCGGCCATCAGGCCCGGGGGGCGGGCCGGCCGGATGACTATGTTGTTACGACGCTCGTGACGACGGGGCTGGTGCGGCGGGTTGCAGAGGCCGAAGGGGTGCGGTGCGACGACACGCAGCTCGTCGGCTTCAAGTGGATCTGCAGTGCGATCGATCGCCACGGGCCGGAAGGCTTTGTGTTTGGCACGGAGGAGTCGCACGGCTACCTCGCCGGCACGCATGTCCGCGACAAGGATGCCGCGGTGGCAGCCCTTTTAATGGCTGAGCTGACGGCTGACTTGAAGGCTGCCGGCCGGTCGCCACACGAGCGGCTCGACGACCTTTTTTGTCGCTTTGGCTGCCATCAGGAGCGGCAGGTGTCGGTGATGCTGCCGGGGGCCAGCGGCATGGATCGGATGAAGGAGATCATGGCGACGCTGCGGGCCACGCCGCCCCAGGCGTTTGCCGGGCTCGACATAGTCCGCACCCGCGACCAGGCGAGCCTCATGACCTGGACGCCGGGGGGAGACCCACAACGCTATGAGGGCGTGCGGGGCGATCTTGTGATCTTCGATCTGGCCGGTCTTGATGCCGCCGGCGAACTGCTGCCCGACGGTCGGTTTCCGCCGCTGAGCAACGCCGTCGCGGCCAGACCTTCCGGCACTGAGCCAAAGATCAAGTTTTATCTGTTCACGGTCGCGCCGCCCTGCTCATTCGCTGAGCTGCCTGCAGTGAAGAAGACTCTTACCACTCGACTTGATTTGCTTGAGGCGGAACTGCGGCTACTGGCCGGCGTGTGACACGACTTTCCAAAGAATTGCTGATACGTCAATCACTTCTTGAGTTCGAGCGTCAGTTCATTCGACCCGGGCTGGATATCCACTTCACGCGGCTCAGGCTGGAGGCCAAAGTACGGCGAAGGCGTCGGTTTATCCGCAGGCGTTTCCGGACCAACCATGATAGGACTGAACATCACTTGATGTTTGCCAACAACCGCCCCGTCATTGTTGCCATACGTCGAAAGGACGAACGATCCGTCGTCTTGGACTACTCCAGTGGCAGGTTTGCCAAGAACACTGTTTTTGGTGCCTTCCACCTGAACAGGTCGCAGCATAACACTACCCCCCCTTCACGGGTTCACCGCGAACGGTGATTTGTCCCCTTACTGGAGCGACGGTGCGTTCCGGTCCTCCCCCAGAACATCCGACCATGCCAACAAGTGGCAAAGCCAGCCAAAGCATGGTGAGTGTTGAGAAATTGAGAATGCCACACCATCGATCGATAATATTCTGCAATCGTGCCAAGGAAATTCTCCTGAATAGGTGATCAAATGCAAAAACTTGATCCATCTGCTGATCACGGAATCGTTGTTGGATTGCCATCGGCGATATTTGCCAGATTCGAATAGATCGTCGTGTCCATCGCTTCCTGAAGCGTTCGCACCGAGCCGTCGGCAAACACGAAGTTTGCACCGCCAGGATGACGACTGCCAAAACTAAGATCAGACCAACTTAGTGAGTTGAGGGTATTGCCGGTATCCGGATTGTTAATAAAAGCGGTCGGCCCAGCCACTCGCGCCCACGAGGCGATCCGCCAATTACTGGCCCAATCGTTATTGCCGCCGGCCCAAATTGGATATGTGCGGCCAGTTTGCGATGGGGACACGTTGGCAGATTGCCCCACCTCGCCAACAGCAATCGTTTTGGTCGTGCCGTCGGTGATCTCGTTCAGAGCCACGACGGTGTGATTGTTGTTGTCTTGGGCCAAACGGAAAAGGCCGTTTTGCTGGGTATCGCGATTCGGGTTGCCCCAGCCTGGGGACTGAGACGCCCAGTACTGATCGCTTCCGAGAGAGCAACAATAATTCGATTTTCCGTAGCCGTTGTTATCCGCCTTTGGCAGGTTGCTGCTCGGGCACACAAAGGTATTCAAGACGTTCTTGGCGGCTGAGTTGCCGTGATTATTGCGAACCTGAGTAAACCAGTTGTATGCATCAGTGTTAGCGCTGAGAGCGGGAACGGTTTGGCTGCTGGAGCCGGCAGAGATTGCCTGGTGTGCCTTGGTGTTGTTGCCACCGGTGCGGTAGACAAGCGCCGCACCACCGTTCACGAGCGCGTCGTAGGTGGCCCCTTCCTCCATGAAGGGCAGGATCCTTGCTCCCCAGCCCCACGCCTTCTGCCAGGATGCCGCGTTGGACTGCCTGTTCCAGCCATAGGCGGTGTGACATGCATGGATACGTCACCCATCCATTCGGGGGAGGCAGATGTCGACCGCGGCTGTCTGCTCCACGGCAAAGGTTTTGAGGCAATGCATGAAGAATGTCGATTAATGTGTCACTGGAGACCGTTATGACAACCGTAGGATTTCCCGACTATCGATCGATGCTCGTTGACGACGTTGTGCCGTTCTGGCTGGCGCATGGTCTCGACCGGGAGCAGGGTGGGCTGATCACATCGCTCGATCGTGATGGCACACCCTATGACACCGACAAGAGCGTGTGGTTTCAGGGTCGGTTTGGCTGGTTGCTCGGTACGCTTTGCGCGGAGATCGAGCCACGCGAGGAGTGGCTGGAGGCGTGCCGCTCGTGCGTCGAATTTCTCCAGAGGCATTGTTTTGATGCCGATGGCCGGATGTTTTTTTCGGTCACCCGCGACGGTCGGCCACTCCGGAAGCGACGCTACGCATTCTCAGAGATGTTTGCTGCCATGGCCTTTGCGGCATGGTATTCCGCGACCGGCGAGGATGATGTGGCTCACTTGGCGATCACCGTTTTCGAACGCGGCATGACGCGGATGCAATCACCCGGAGGCATCGCACCGAAGGTGATCCCCGAGACACGACCCGTGGCGAGCTTTGGCGGGCCAATGATCATCCTTGGCACCGCGCAGGCGATCCGCTCCTCCCTCGCCAGACGGTTTGTGGCTGGCGACCCGCGGCTGGATTGGCTGAGTGCGTGCGTCGAGTCGGCGATTGATGAGATCCGTTGTCGCTTTGTGCGATCTGAGGTGGAGGCGGTTATGGAAACGGTTCGCGCTGACGGCACTCCATTCTTTGATCACGCCGACGGCCGCCTTGTGAATCCCGGGCACGCGATGGAAGGGGCGTGGTTCATCATGGCGGAGGGGATGCACCGCGACGATCGCTCCATGATCGAGCTTGGGGCCACGATGCTGCGTTGGACGTGGCGGCACGGCTGGGATGAGGAGTGCGGAGGAATCCGTTATTTCTGCGACGTGCTCGGGAGGCCGTGCCCGGAGTATTGGCACGACATGAAGTTTTGGTGGCCTCACAATGAGGCCATCATCGCGACGCTGATGGCGTGGCAACTCACCGGCGACGACACCTTCGGCCGGTGGCATGTTGAAGTGCGGGACTGGGCCTTGGACCACTTTGCTGATAATGTCCACGGGGAATGGTATGGCTGGCTTCGCCGCGATGGCGTGCCGACCCATCGTGCCAAAGGGAGTCTGTGGAAGGGCCCATTTCATCTCCCAAGGATGTGTTTGGCCTGTTGGAAGTTGACTGAGGGACGCCCGGTCTTCTGACGGCGGAACGGAGTCACGGTGGCGTGGGGAAGGGGGCATGTGCCCCTTGGGTGGACGGACCTGTGTCCCCCAGACATGATGTCTGCGGGTTCTCTTTTCCTGATCATTGGTTAGAGAAAACGAGGTGCAAACATGCTGATTGCCGCGGCCTACACACCATTTGCGGTGGATGGATCGCTGGCCGTGGGCCAAGTTGCGGTGCAGGCGGAATGGCTGGCATCGTTGGGAGTGGATGGCGTGTTCATCGCCGGCACGACCGGCGAGTCGCTGTCACTGTCGATGGCGGAGCGGATGGCCCTAGCGGAGGCGTGGTCGGACGCAGCCCCGATTCACGGGCTTTCCCTGTTCGTACATGTTGGCTGTTCGTCGCTCGTCGAATCCTGCGCGCTGGCCTCCCACGCCAGCCGGTTGCAGGTGGCGGCCATCTCGGCGATGGCGCCGAGCTACTTCAAGCCGGCGACGTGCGCTGATCTTGCAATATTTCTGGCGGAGGTCGCTGCTGCCGCCCCGACCACGCCCTTCTACTACTACGACATCCCCACGTGGACCAATGTGTCGTTTCGCTCGAGCGATCTTCTGGACAAGCACGCCGCTAGCATTCCCACACTGGCCGGAATCAAGTTCAGCTCATCTGACTTGCCCGATTTCGAGCGTTGTGTGGCGGCGAGTGACGGTCGCTTCAAGATGTTTTGGGGGTGTGACGAAGCGCTTCTCGCGGGGCTGACGCTGGGGGCGCACGGTGCGATCGGGAGCAGTTACAACTTTGCCGCCGCCGAGGCGCGGAGTGTGCAAGACGCATTTCATCGGGGTGATCTCGCGGCTGCCCGCACAGCGCAGTTGAAGATCGTTCGAATCGTCGATGCGATCGCACGGCATGGCTACCTCCGTGCCTCGAAGACCCTGATGGGTATGCTCGGAATCGACTGTGGAGCGGTGCGTTTGCCGCTCGTGCCACTGTCTCATGATGAGCAGGAGGATCTGTTGAGGGCCTGCGAAGCTGTCGGACTTGAGTGCGGGGCAGCGGGGAAAAAGAGGCTCGCGATCCATCCCACGGCAAAGCAGGTGCCGATTCCCAGCGCTGGATAAAGATAGCCATTGATCGATGAGGTGAGAGGGAGCAGGACCATCGTCATCGCACCCGCCACGACACCGAGCAAGGCTCCGGCCCCCGACGCCCGTTGGGTCAGCATGCCCAACGCGAAGAGACCACCAAGCACCCCCATGAAGATGCCGATCACCTTGATGAACGAATCGAACAGGCTGCGAATTGAAGGATCGATGAACACCAGTGCGAGCATGGTGCCGGCGAGGCCAAAACACGCCGTGAGCCAGCGGGCGGCGCGGAGATAGCCCGTCTCCGATTGGCAGGCTCGGAAGGGTCGCAGGAAGTCTGTCACGATCGTTGTGGACGTGGAGTTCATGCTCGTGGAAACCGTTGATTGGGCGGCCGCGAAGATGCCGGCGACGATGAGGCCGGCGATCCCTGCCGGCGTCTCGTGCAGGATGAAAAGCGGAAAGATCTGATCGGTCGTAAACGTCGGGTCGAGTTTCTCAGGGTGCGCCCGGTAGTAGGCAAAGAGCCCGCTCCCGAGACTGAAAAAAAGAAGCGTGGCAAAGGCCGCGAGGCCGGCAGCCAGCCAGATCGAAGTGGCGGCACGTCGTTCATCGGGTGTCGTCATGTAACGCTGCACGACGGCCTGGTCGGAGGTGTAACTGGAAAAGTTTTGACCGAGGCCGCCGAGAATCACGACCCACAGCGCGAGATGAGCCGACGTCGGATCGAGGTGCAGATTCACACAATGAAACTTACCGGCGGCTGCCGCCGTCGAGACCGCCCCAGCCAGCCCACCATCGCTGCCGGCCACCATGATCGTCAGGCACAGCACTGCCCCACCGAGGAGCACGCCCGTTTGAATCGTATCGGTCCAGATGACCGCCTCGACCCCTCCGAGCGTGCAATACAGCATGGACAGAACCCCGATCAGGAGAACGCTCTGCGGCGGCGAGAGCGGCGTCACCACGGCGAGCGCCAGACTGGCAAGCGACATCACGATTGCCATGCGGAAGACATGGAACAGCGTGAAGAGTCCGCTGGCGAACAACCGCACTGGCCGGTTGAAGCGGATTTCGAGATATTCGTAGGCGCTCGTCGCGTCGATGCGACGAAAGAATGGCAGCGCTAGATAGACGGCGACAGGAGCTACGGCCACGATCATCAGGTTGCCGACCGCATAGACCCAATCCTGGGCGAACGCCTTCGCCGGAATCGACATGAAGGTGATTGACGACAGCATGGTGGCAAAAATGCTGCAACCGGCCGCCCACCACCGCATCTGCTGACCACCGCGAAAGAAGTCGTCGGTGTCCTTCATCCGATTCATGAAATAGAGACCGATCGCCACCATCCCGGCGAGGTAGCCAACCAGCACGGCGTAGTCGAGACGCCCGAAGCGCTTGCCGTGGGTGAGTGGTCGGATCGACCAGGCCTCCGTGGTGCGGACCCGCGGCCGAATCTCTCCGCTGACGAGAGCGATTCCC
The DNA here is from genome assembly GCA_038144795.1 of Candidatus Kuenenia sp. GTDB lineage: Bacteria > Planctomycetota > Planctomycetia > Pirellulales > UBA1268 > CACORA01. The sequence goes on from JAYQOK010000056.1 coordinate 11,063, forward strand.
CCGGCGAAGGCCACGGCGGGTGTCGTGACCGGACAGGTAGGCGTCGGGCCCGCAGTCGTCCATGTGTCGGTGATCGTGTGATACGCCCACGCGCGGCGGGGAAATCCCGGATGCCTTCTTACAAGATCAGGATCGTTCGTGGTCTGGGCCAACAGGGTGCCATCGGCTGCCGCGAGCACGACGACGTGGCTCTGCCCCAGAGCCACCGCGGTGCCGGCCATGAGCGGAGTGGGAGGGTCGGTCCGTCGCCTCCACCCGGTTGCCGGTTCCACCGCGAATCGCGCCGGGCTGAACTCGTACAGATCGGCCAAGGCTTCGATCCCCGCAGGGCCCTCGACCCCGGGCCGTTGTCGACGCCCCCCGATCACATACAGACAGTCAGCAAACCCGTCGTGCTGGGCCGTGACGAGCGGATACGCCCGTGGTCCGCCAGGCACGGCGGGCAGCTGCTCCCACGCGAGAGACGCGTCCCCCAGTCGCGACAGGTCGAGCCTCCAGATTCGGTCACAGGCCGAGTCAAGGCCGAGGCCTGTCTGTCCGCACACGACATAGACATTACTGCCGATCAGCGCGGCTCCCGCAGCCGTCGTCGACGAAGGCAGCGGTGGCAGGGCGGCCTGCTCGAGCGTGTCGTGGGCAGGGTTCCATGTGAGGAGAAACGCATCTGCGTGGGCACGCTGCCCATCGTCACCCCCCACACACGCGACACCGAAGCGAGTTGATACGCAGGCGCCATAGGCTCGTGAACGGTCGATCGCATATCCCGAACGCCACGCCGTGGTTCCATCGGCTGACGTCGTCAGCACATACGCCGTGGTCTGATATCGCTTGGGGAGATCCCACAGGTCGGCGGCGTTCGGCTCCGCAAAGTTGGCACCCCCAGCGACGATAAGACAGTTATTATGGACGCCCACGAATGGTCCAGCGACTCCGATCGGATCGGGCAAGGCCGGTAACGGTTGCCAATCGAGCCACGGCCGGCCACCCTCGGCCGAGAACTCGTGTGCCCGAGTCGCGTGGGATATGACCACTGTCGCGAGAAGAGCGACAAGGGTGATCCCGATCAGGCGAGCAGACCGAGCCAGCGAGAGGTGACAATGGATGATCAATTCGACAAGCCTGATGGGGCGGAATACATTCCCGAAGACAGCGTCAACACGCACGAAGGTATAGCATCGCTCAATCTTTCCAGCGAATGAGGCTCCGGCGTGAAAGGACATCGATGAAATATGCTTCAGCCGTGGCGGTCGGTGGCCTGATCATCATGCAGGTGAGCACCATGTGGGCCGCCGAATCATTTGAAAGAACGCCGGCCGGGCCGCTCACGCGGCTTGAGACCCCGCAGGGAACATGGCGGGCGATCGCCGGTCATGCGGAGATCCACGCGGGGCACAGTTTCACGGGTCGGCAGTCACTCAAGATCCTGGGAGGAGAGAACCGGAGCGTGGAGGTGATCCTCGCGAAGCCCCTTTCCCAGCCGGGCCGGCTGGAGTTTTGGTCGGAGCGGTGGACGGCCAAGCCGCCGTTTACCTTCGTCGTGGAGGCAGCGGGACAAGCAGGGCCATGGCAGCAGATTCATGATGCACGCGGAGTGAAGATCGGGGGATTCACCACACGGGTGGAGGCGGCGATCCCCTCCGGTACGGCACGGCTCAGGTTGGTCGCCACCACTCAGTCGGGCGTGATGATCGATGATTTTCAGGTCGTCGAGGATCACCCCATGGAACTCGTTGGAGTTTCGGTTCATCAGCCCGTCATCCCCGTGCTTGTGCGCAGGCCGGTCAATCCCGTGATTGGGATCTCGATTGAAACACGAGGCGGTTTGCAACCGCTCGCTCTGGAAGAACTCACGCTCTCGCTGCGTGGCACAACGCACTTGGCGGATGTCGCCGACGTTACGGTCTACTCCGGCACCGCGGATCCCGCCGCCGCGTTTGTGAGTGGCTTTGGCGAGGCCGCCCGGCCGGATCACGATGGCTTCATCAGCATCCGTGGTCGGATGCTGATGTCGGCCGGGATGAACTGGCTGTGGGTGTCGGTCCGACTCAGGGAATCGGCCGACATCGACGGTCATGTGGATGCCTCGGTCAGGGATGTTGTGGTTGCTGGCCGCACTGTCGCCGTGGCTGATGGTGACCCGCCGGGCCGGCAGCGGATGGGCGTGGCGGTGCGGCTTCGGAAGGAGGACGGCTCTGACACCTACCGCATTCCCGGATTGGTGCGAACCAACGCTGGGAACCTCGTCGCCGCTTACGACGTCCGGTATCGGGGCACCGCCGATCTCCCGGCCGACATCGATGTCGGAACGTCGCGCAGCACGGACGGCGGCAGGACGTGGGAGCCGATGCGAATCGCGCTCGACATGGGCCGCAATCCGCAGTTCGCCTTCGACGGAGTAGGGGATCCCTGCATCTTCGTCGATCGTAAAACAGGCCGGCTCTTCGTGGCAGCCCTGTGGAGCCACGGACGACGGGCCTGGCACGGGTCGGGCCCCGGGCTCGAGCCCGATGAGACCGGCCAACTTGTCATCACAACCAGCGATGACGATGGAAAGACCTGGGCACCGCCACGAAACATCACGCGGGAGGTCAAGGATCCCGCCTGGCGGTTGATCCTGGCCGGGCCTGGAACAGGCATCACGCTCACGGATGGAACGCTCGTATTTCCCGCCCAGTTCAAGGACGCCGCCAATGTCCCCCATGCGACGCTCATCTGGTCGAAAGATCACGGCGCGACGTGGCGCATTGGCACCGGCGTCAAGAGCCGAACGACGGAAAGTCAGCTCGTCCAACTTGGGGACGGTTCAATCATGATCAATTGCCGTGACGATCGGGGAGGATCTCGCACGGTGGCCGTCACACGGGATCTCGGCAGCACGTGGGAATTCCACGCGACCGACCGTCGGGCCTTGCCCGAAAGCGTCTGCATGGCGAGTCTGCTGCGACTTGTGGGGCCCACTGCGGGCCCGCTCCTGATGTTTTCAAATCCAGCGACCACGGCCGGCCGTCACAACATGACCGTGAAGATCTCGTCCGACGAGGGGCTCACGTGGCCGGAGCGGTGGCACTCCGTGTATGACTCCCGCAACGGCTTCGGGTACTCATGTCTGGCCGAGGCCGATGCATCGCATATCGGCGTCCTGTATGAGGGTGTCGCCGAACTCTTCTTCCTGAGACTCCCAATTTCTGAACTCCTCCGAAACCACAGGAGCCTGCCATGAAAATGTGTCGCTTCGCGATTGCTCTCCTCACACCACTGTGGGTCGTCGCTGCCGCTGCCGATCAGCCCGACCTACCGACCATCGACATCTCAGGGGAAGTTGCCCGACAGACCGTGATTGCTGCCGGAACGCCCGACCTCTACCAGGGGCATCCGACAACGCTTTTGAAGAAGGATGGTTCCGTGGTGGCAGTGTGGTGCATTGGCCACGGAGGTCATGCCGGGCCCATGGCCCGATCGAGCGATGGAGGAAAAACCTGGGATCGTCTCGATGCCACGCTCCCGGCACCCTTCCTTGAGCATTGGAACTGCCCCAGCATTTACCGACTCGTCGACCCTGCCGGAAAAGAACGGCTGTGGGTGTTTTCCGCCCGGCGGGGCCGCGACGCGCAGGGGGGCTGGATGCCGAGCATCGTCAGCGAAGACGGCGGAACGTCCTGGCGGGAAATGCCACCGCTGGGATTTCGCTGTGTGATGACGTTTTCGAGCATCGTGCGGCTCAAGGATGGCAGGTATCTCGGCCTCTACCATCGCGGGCCGGGAACCCGTGACGCGGCGCCGTTGGAAGTCGTCGCCACCTCTACTACCGACGGCGGACTGACGTGGACCGTGCCTGTCGTGGTGGCGAAGGTTGAAGGGAAGAATCCCTGCGAACCATTTTGCTTTCGGTCACCCAACGGTGAGGAACTCTGCTGCCTCATGCGGGAAAACACGCACCGGGGACGGAGCCTCGTCATGTTCAGTCGCGACGAGGGACGGACGTGGACGGCCCCGGTCGACACTCCGTGGGGCCTGACGGGAGACCGGCACATGGGTATCTCCGCGGCTGACGGCCGGCTCGTGGTGGCGTTTCGCGACCGCGCGAAGAACAGTCCTACCGATGGGCATTTTGTCGCCTGGGTGGGGCGGTATGAGGACATCGAGGCAAGCCGTCCGGGAGCCTATCGGGTGAAGCTTCTGCACAGCCATGCGGGTGCCGATTGCGGCTACCCAGGTTTGGAAGTGCTGCCAAGCGGCGACATCCTCGCGACGACCTACATCAAGTATCGGCCGGACGCCAACAAGCACTCGGTAGTCTGCACCCGGTTCACCCTTGCTGAGACCGACGCCTTGATCGCGGCATCACCTGACTGAACCCCTCTCATTCCTTCAGCGCCGCGGGGAGTTCACGAATCCGGATCTTTCGGAACTCCACGGGAGCACCTTCCGATTCGAGGCAAAGGTAGCCCGTTGCCGGACGGCATTCGGCACCCCCCGACACCTCGTGGCCGTTGACCGAAAGCCGAACCTCCCCCGCGACGGCCCGCACGTGATAGTGATTCCACTCGGGCGTGCCTCGTGAATGTCGACTGCTGGGAAAACTCCGCCTCCCGTCAGGGGCCACCGGCGGAAAGGGTTTCATGGAGGAAGTGCCAACGGGAAACACGTCGCCGTCCGTCGTAAACCAGGTTGCCTTCTTGCCTGTCGATTTTTCATATTTCGCGGTGTATCCATGATCGAGAACCTGTACTTCGATTCCGCCGCGTGGTAATTGACCGGGCTTGATTGACTCAAGCGCCTCGGGAGGCGCCCATAGAAAGACCCCTGAGTTTCCTCCTTCGGACAAGTGCCGCCATTCGAGCGTCAACTCAAAATCCGTCAGTGGCTCCTTCATGCGGATGACGCCGACTGGCTTGCCGGTGCAATGCACACCACCGTCGGTCCAGGTCCATGTGTCGGGGAGGCAGTTCACGTTGACAAAATCGGCTTCGCCAAGGACACGCCATCCGGAGCCCTCGCTGTCTGCCACCGGCCGGTCATCGTCGGCTGCAGAGGCCATGAGGGGGAGCAGGGCGGCCGCAATCGACAGACAGCAACGGGCAGGAGAGCGTGGCATGGGAAGCTGTTCCAAATGAAGTGGTTGGGACCCCAAATCGATTTCTGCATGGGGTTACAATACTCGATTTGCCATGGATAGCGACATCCGGCGATGGTTTGCCCCAGAAGAAGCGGCGGCCGGGTTTTTCAAAAGGCCGCTAGGATTGAGGCGTGGAAGACCCTGCTGATTCTCATGACGAATCGCTTCCCGCCGACACCGATGCCGTGGCGGCGGCTCAGGATCACTCCGCGGCAGCAGAAAAGGTGAAGCACTTTCCGACGACACCCGGCGTCTACCTGATGAAGGATGCTGCCGGCCGCGTGATTTACGTCGGCAAGGCGAAGAATCTTCGCGCCCGTGCCGGCAGCTACTTTCTCAAAGCGGCCGCCGAAGACCGCCGCACCGCTGATCTCGTCCGTGAAATCCGTGACATCGACTATCTCGAGGCAGAAAGCGAAGTCGATGCGTTGCTCCTCGAAAGCCGGTTGATCAAGGACGTGCAGCCACGGTTCAACTCTGACCTCAAGGATGACAAGACGTTTCCCTATCTGCAGATCACGACCCATGAGGACTATCCCCGCGTTGAGTTCACACGCACGCCCAAACAGAAGGGCGTTAAACTTTATGGTCCCTTCACCAGCGCCGGTAGCCTGCGCGGGGCGATCGTGGTGCTGCAGCGGATCTTCAAGTTTCGCACATGCACTCTCGATATCGATGCGGATGACGAACAATGGCGGTGGTTTCGCCCCTGCCTGCTCGCGTCGATCGATCAATGCACCGCCCCCTGTAACCTGCGGATTTCAAAGGAGGAATACCGCAGGGACATCAATCGCCTGAAGACATTTCTCGACGGCGGCAAGAAGCGGCTGATCGAGGAGATGCGGCGCGATATGCTGGCCGCCTCGGCGCAGCTTGCCTTCGAGCAGGCGGCGCGGCTGCGAGACGAAATCCGCCTGTTGGAAACGCTCGACCAGCGCGGCGACCTCGAGGAAAACGTGCAGCCGGAGGTGTTTCTCGTCGATCCCAAGAAGGGTTTGGCCGGCCTCGAGAAGGTGTTTGGCCTCCGGCAGGCCCCGCGGGTGATCGAGGGTGTCGACATCGCCCACCTCCATGGCAACGAGACCGTTGCCAGCCTCGTGCAGTTCATCGACGGTCTCCCCTTCAAGCCGGGCTACAAGCGGTATCGCATCAAGACGGTCTCTGGAATCGATGACTTCAAGAGCATTCACGAGGTGGTATCACGGCGATTTGCCAGACTGACCCGTGAGGGGGCCGATCTCCCCGATATTTTCCTGATTGACGGCGGCAAGGGGCAGCTTTCGGCGGCGATGGACGCAGTGGAGTCGCTTGGCGTTGCGCCCCCGTGCATGATCGCCCTGGCCAAGCGGGAGGAGGAGATCTATCTGCCCGGTCGGAGTGAGCCGCTCCGACTGTCTCGGGACTCGTACGCCCTGCGACTTCTGGAGTACGTTCGGGATGAGGCCCATCGTTTTGCGCAGCACTATCACCACCTCCTCAGATCGAAGCGATCGCTGGATGGAGACTGAGCTTGGGGGAGGTGCACAAGGCGGGGCAGCCGCCTTCAAACCTGTGGCTGGAGGACGGCCGGAATCGCTATCCCATTGGCGCGAAAAGACTTAGGAAGCCTGGCAACTTTCTGGTGCTGAGGCCCTTTAATCAGGTTCGCGGTTTCTAGTCGCCGGTTCGCCGTGGGGCGACCGATATTCTATAACTGTGGCGTTGTCGATCTCCCTGGTAGGAGGCATCCCATGTTTAGCGGTGGTTCACGTCGAGAGTTTTTGCAGGTGGGGTCCGTTTCTGGTCTGGGTCTCACGCTCGGAGGTCTGCTCAAGGCCGAGTCGGCCCGAGCTGACACGAAAACATTTGACACGTTTGCGGGCACAGCCAAGAGCGTGATTCACATCTGGCTGCCGGGCGGATGGGCACAGCAGGAGACGTTCGACCCCAAGCCACTCGCGCCGTTGGAATACCGTGGCGACATGGCCACCGTTGAGACCTGCCTGCCTGGGGTGGTGTTCAATGAACAACTGGCCCACACCGCCAAGATTGCCGATCGCATTACCGTTGTCCGATCGATGACCCACGGTGAGGCAGCCCACGAGCGGGGCACGCACAACATGTTCACCGGATATCGACCGAGTCCGGCACTCACGTTTCCCAGTTTCGGCAGTGTTGTGTCGCATGAACTTGGCCCACGGGAGAATCTGCCTCCTTATGTGTGCCTGCCAAATCTTCCCGCGCCCGATGCCGGCGCGGGATACCTCGGGAGCGCATTCGGCCCGTTTACGCTCGGCTCCGATCCTGCGGACCCCAAATTTACCGTCCGCGACCTCGCCCTCCCGGGTGGCGTCGACCCACAGCGATTCGCCAACCGGCAGAAACTCCGCGACATCGTCGGGCGGCACTTCCAGCGGATGGAAGACAACGTCAATCTCGAGGCAATGGATGAGTTTTACACGCGGGCCTATGACCTTGTCAGTTCGGCTCGGGCTCGGGCGGCCTTCGACATCTCATCTGAGTCTGACGCCATCAAGGATGAGTATGGTCGCAATCAGGCCGGCCAACGGATGCTGCTGGCCCGCCGCCTTGTGGAATCCGGGGTGCGGTTGGTGACGCTGAACTACGGTGGATGGGACATGCACCAGAAGATCAAGGATGGGATCAATCGCACATTGCCAGCGTTTGATCAGGGCTATGCCACGCTGATTCGTGACCTCGAACGCCGTGGTCTGCTCGACTCCACCTTGGTGATGGTGTCGAGTGAATTCGGTCGTACTCCAAAGATCAACAAAGATGCCGGCCGGGATCATTGGCCGAAGGTCTTTTCCATCGTTCTGGCTGGAGGTGGCATCAAGCGCGGCTTGATCTATGGTTCGTCCGACTCGATCGCTGCAGAGCCTGCCGACTCGCCGCTCACCGTCGAGGACCTCGCCACCACCGTGTACCATTGTCTTGGCATCGTGGCCGACAAGGAACTGGTTGCGCCCGGGAATCGACCAGTTGAAATTGTCGACGGTGGAAAGGTCCGCAAGGCGCTCCTCGCCTAGGGTCTGGGCACGCGGTTCTCAGTTCTGCCGGGCATTGGACGGTTTCGCCCCTGTTTTCTCCTGTCCCCTGAGAGAGTGTCGCGATGACGAACGGAAAGGCATTGTTCCGCGGTTCCAGTCAGGCTGGCGGCCG